>JAIXQE010000134.1 GCA_027485815.1 Opitutaceae bacterium | reverse complement strand
CTTTTCGAGATACTCCCCGTTGCGGGTATTGAGCACCCGGCCTTCGATGGTGCCTGTGGTGCCCTGGCCGAGGGCGAAACTGGTGAGCAGGAAGAATGCGGCAAGGAAGCCGCGACGGAGCAAGGCGGACGCAGAGCGGGGGGAGGACATGGGGGGCGGGCGGGGGTAGGGGTCGCCGGTCGCAGCAGTTTCGCCGGCAGGGGGAGGTGCGGGTGAAGGGCTGGAAATGAGGAAGGCCGGCGGCGACTCAATGCGAAAATGTACGGTTCGGATCCACGCGCCTCGGGGCGGAACCGCACCCGGGAAAATCAACCCTCCGCAGCCCGGCCTACCCCTCTCCTTTCCCTTAACGCTTCGTGGCCTCGAAGAAGGTGATCGGGGTGTTTTGCAGAAAAGGCAGCCAGTGCGCATCGCCCCATTGCTGCCGGCCTTCAGGGGAAACCTGTGGCTGGTGCCAGCGGACGTTTTCCAGGCCGGCGGCGTGCATCGCGCGCTCCATCGTCGGGATACTCAAATGGTAGTTGGTGACTTCGATGGTGCCCTCGGGCAAATGGAAGCGCCAAGTGATCGGCGCCCCTTCCTCCAGCTGGCCGGTGAGCTTTTTCGAGTAGCCGTAGACAAGACCCGTGTCGAAGTTGGACGGGGGATCGTCCGGGTTATTGTTCACGCCCACGAACCGGCCACCGGGCTTGAGGTGGCGGGCGATCGCCTCACACATCGCCAGCAGTTCCGCATCCGTGCGCGCATAATTCAGCAGGTAAGCGGCAAACACCAAGTCGTGGTCGGCTTCGAGCTGGAGCTTGGTCGCGTCGCCGACGGCGTACTGCAGGCCCAGGGGAGTGGCCGTTTCCTGCGCCCGGGCCAAATCGATCATCCCCTGCGAGAGGTCGACGCCGGTAACCGGGTTAGCGCCGAGGCGACGGAGGAGGCGAGTGTAGTAACCGTCGCCACAGGCCAGATCGAGGGACTTCAGGTTTGCGACCTGTCCGGTGAGGCGGAGCAGCGTGTAACGTTCAATGTGCGTCCGCCAAGGCTGGAGCTTGGAGGCCTGGTACTCCTTGGCGATCTGGTCGTAGTCAGTGGTCATCGATAAGTTGGGACTCCCGGTCGGAGGGCGGAGGCTCCCGGAACTGGAACGGAAAGGAAACTGGATTTTCAGCGGCGGGCGATGCCGGAAGGGCGGGAGCGAGCTCCCGCCGTCAGCCGGCCGGAGGAGGCGTCTGCGTCGCCGGTGTCGCCCCTCGCCCTCAAGGGCCCCTTCGCGGCCCGCTCTTTCCCGGCTGGGTTCCTTGGTCTGAAGTGTTCGGTTTGCCGACGGTTTTTGGGGTAGAATGCAAGATTGGGCGAATGCAGGCGTAGGCGGCGGGATTTAAAAGTTAGATAAACACATGAAGAACAATCACCTAAAAATCGATAAGGCGGAGAAGGGGGGGTGGCATCACAATTGCAGACGGGGGGCCAGCGTCGGGACTCCGGGCGGCCTTCCCAGTCGGTCAACTTCATCAAGACTGCGAGGGAAGGTCCGGGGTTATGACGGTCAAACTTAGCTAGAAACTTGAAATCAAACACCCGAAAAAAACAGCCATGAAAATGAGATTCAAAGCAGTCTGCGCCCTTCTCTTGGGCCTGAATTCACTTCCGGCGGCGACCTACACCGCCGGAACGGCGAGTTTCACCACGAGTTTCACCGCCTTTGACGAAACGCTCTCTAACCAGTACGTGTACTTTAACAATAGCACGGTATCACTAACCGTGAACCCGTTTAACTCGTCGCTGGGGACGCTCGTCAAGGTCGAGATCAACTGGGACTTCGGCGGTTCCTTCACTGGCACCACCGGCAGTAACGGTGGCTCCGCCTCGCTTGGTTTCGGCGGATCTTTTTATGTGAACTCCATCGGTTACGGCGGGTCGGGGAATGGCAATGGATCGGGCGCCTTCGCCAACCTGCCCGTTTCATTCACGATGACCGACCCGTCCTCTTCAAACTATTCGTTTGTTCCCGCTAATGCCGGCGTGACCTACGATCCTGCGCTTCTGACCACTTTTACCGGGGGGAACCAGTATAGTGTCTCGTTCGACACTGGAAATTCCGGCTACGGCCTGTGGAGCGGAATCGCCAGTGGCACGTTGTCCACCTACCGCAACGTGACCGTGATTTATACCTACGATGCCGTCCCCGATTTCTCGAAGTGGGGGGTGGTGCAGGGCCTCCTGGCCTGTGCGACCCTGTTGCGGTTCCGCCGTCGCACCGGGGCCTGACGCAGCGAAGCACCGCGCAAGACGGGAAAAGAGCGGGGGCAGGATCCCGAATGGGCCTGCCCCCGCTGTCTGGGCGAAACGGGCCGGACGCCGCGAGCTTCGGGCACCGGTCGCAGGTCGGCCTCGCCTCCGCGTGGACGCGCCCTCGGCGGCCTCAGGGCCGATCGGAATCAATCTCCGTCGGACTACGGTGGCCCGGACCGACCCTTGGCCCGCAGTTCCCTTTTCGGTTCGGCAACGCCTCGTGCCGGCGCAAGCTTGCGGGACCCCCATGCGCTCCCGTCGCCTCGCCCTGCTGCTGCCGCTCTGCGGCGTGCTGCTTCCCGCCCAGCCGGCCACGCCCGTCGCGACCCTCCTTGAGGTGCGCACGATCACCCCGCGGGAAGAGCCGTACGCCGGGTGGCCCACGGTGGTCCGGCGCGCCAACGGTGAGCTGTGGACGGTCTGGTCGGGCGGGCGCGACGCCCACGTCTGCCCCATGGGCCAAGTCCGCGCGATGACCTCCCGCGATGGCGGCGCCACCTGGACCTACCCGCGGGTGCTGCTGGACACCGCCCTCGACGATCGCGACGCCGGCGTGGTGGAGACGGCCCGGGGGACATTGCTCGTCACCACGTTCACCTCCCTTGCCTACGCACCCTACCTGCAGCGCGCCCAGGCGATGACTGACTTCAAGACCGGGGGGTGGAACGCCCAGCCGATGCCCGCCGAGCAGCTCGCCCGCTGGATCGCGACGCACGCCCGCCTGGACGACGCGACCCGCCAGGCTGAACTCGGGCAATGGGTCATCCGCTCCACTGATGGAGGGCTCACGTGGTCCGCCCGCATCCCCACGGTCGTGAACAGTCCGCACGGCCCCATCCGCCTCCGCGACGGGCGCCTGCTCTATCCCGGCAAGGAGCTCTGGACCCCCGCCAAGCGCATCGGCGCGGCCGAATCGTCCGATGACGGACTGACCTGGCGGTGGCTGGCCGCGATCCCCGCCCGCCCCGGCGATGATGCCACCAACGGCTACCACGAGCTGCATGGGGTGGAGACCGACGACGGCCGCATTGTGGTCCAGATCCGCAACCACAACCCGGCGCAGAAGGGCGAAACGCTCCAGTGTGAATCGGCCGACGGCGGCCGCACTTGGACCGTGCCGGCCGCGATCGGGGTGTGGGGCCTGCCCTCGCACCTCCTGCGCCTGCGGGATGGCCGGCTCCTGATGACCTACGGACACCGGCGTGCCCCGTGGGGCAATCAGGCGCGCGTCAGCGCGGACCATGGCCGCACTTGGAGCGCGCCGATCTTCCTCTCGGGCGAGGGTGGGTCGCGCGACCTCGGCTACCCGTCTACCGTGCAACTGGAGGACGGATCCCTGCTCTCCGTCTGGTACGAGAAGCTGCCGGGGGCCGCGGCCGCCGTGCTGCGGCAGGCTCGTTGGCGGCTCAACTGACCTTCGGTTCGGGTAGCGTCGTACCGAGGTAGCCTGAACGACGGTAAGCTGGTGCTCTCGGAGTACGGCTTTCCGGACGAGGCGGCAGCGATTGCGAACGTGGTCCGGTCGGCGGAGGGCCTGGAAGCGGCCCTCGCGGCGGGCTGCCTCCTGATTTTCGTCCCCCGCAAGGCCGATTGGTTTTAACATATGGGGCGGCTGGCGCAGCTCGCATCCTAACCGGGTTAAGCGCCAAGCTCGCTCATGCCCACGCCGCCCGGTTGGGCTCAGGGTGGTGGGTCCCGTAAGGTCTATGGACGACCCGTGCATCGGCCCACCAAATCGAGGCCATCTCAGGTCTCTGCAGGCCTCGTCGCTGTAGTCGGCTGCGCTGCAGCCGCTTCGCCCGATTATTTTTCAGTGTGCGCGTAGTCGTCCCAGTGTTTCCGGACCATGTCCACGTCGAGTGGTTTCGCGGTTACCAGGTAGCGGTAGCGTGAAACGTATTCCTCGCCGGGTGCGATCTTGAACGGACCTTCGACCATGGGGGAAAAGCAGAAGTAAGGTTTGTTCGGATGAATCCGCACGGGTTGGGGGGCACGGAAGTTTCTCGGACTGCAGAATACGACGGCCGATGCGTCCCGGCCGTCAATTCGGCCGGAGAGGGCGACCCAGTTGGGGCGACTGTGATTACCGTCCCAGCGGTCCTTGCCGTCGCTGGTCAGGAACCGTAAGTCGCCCGGCTTGATGCTGTGGTCCTTGTCGTTTTTCAGCCACTGGTAGTTGCCGCGAATCGACATGCCACCGTAGTGGTATTTGGGCAGGTTCAGGGGCTTGGCGGTGACGCATTGCTGAACGCTGACGATGTCGAAAAGAAAGTAGTCCCCCGGAGTTTGATGAACGGTGACGGTCCAGACTTCATGGAGGACATCTGACCACTTGCCGCCGACCTTCGCCAGGAACGCGTGTTTGACGCTAAAGGAGACCTTCTGCTCCTCGCGCTTCCGGTCCACCACCTCGCGAAACTCGATTTTTCCGAGGTCCTTCGCCTGGTTCCAGAAGTCCGCCTCCTGACCGTCGTAGCCGGCTTTCGTCCAGGCAAAGAAGAGCGCGTGTTGATGGGCATGGTCCTCGGGGTAGTCGCCCGTGAGTTCCTGCCCGGCCGGAGTGTAGACGGGATGAATGTAGCCGCTGCGGCTGAAGTGCTGCTCGATGCCTGCGGGGACAGGCCTCGAGGTCTTGACGTATTCGAGGACCGTCTTTTCGCGCTGGCTGATGCGGATGGTATCGTCCGTCTCGGTCAGGCGCAGTTCGCTGCTCCGCGCCGTCAATGCTGCGACGCCCAGCGAGCAGAGGAGCGCGAGTACGCTGGTGGAATTTGATTTCATGCGTGGGATGGAACGG
This sequence comes from Opitutaceae bacterium, assembly GCA_027485815.1. GTDB lineage: Bacteria > Verrucomicrobiota > Verrucomicrobiia > Opitutales > Opitutaceae > ER46. The sequence continues at coordinate 1,251 of JAIXQE010000134.1, read as the reverse complement.
ATGGAGGCAAGGGGGTCGGGCTGAAACCTGCAACCTGCGACCGGCGCGCCGCGACGGTGTGGCGGGTTTCGTCCGGCTCTCGTCCATTCCCCGCGAGTGCGCCCCTCCTGCTGCCGCCAAGGCTCCCAGAGGCTGGATGGGCCGCGGGAAGTGCGGCCGGGAGGCCGCGGATTCCGGCTCGCGCCTCGGCCCGCGCGGCGCACGCTGGCCGAGCGTGAAACTCCTGCGCTGGCTTCCCGCCCTGCTCCTGACGCTTCCCGGTTGGGCGGCCGAGCCGCTGCTCCTGCCGGTCGCCGGGACGACGCTGTCCCTGCAGGTGCCCACTCAGGCGGCTCCCGGGCGGCCCTGGCTCTGGGTGGGGGAATTTGCCGGACATCTTAAATCCCTTGAGCAGGGGCTGCTGGCCCGCGGTTGGCATGTCGCCTACGTGAAGGCCAGCAACCGCTTTGGTTCGCCGCAGGCGATGGCGATCTGGGAGGAGGCCTACGCCGAGTTGCATGGTCGGCGGGGGCTCGCCGCCCGGCCGGCGCTGCTGGGCATCTCGCGCGGCGGTTTATACGTGAATGCATGGGCGCGCCGGCATCCGGACAAGGTGTCCGTGCTGTACCTCGACAATGGCGTGTGCGACGTCCGCTCGTGGCCCGGTGGTTTTCCGCTGCGGGCGCTGGGCAAGGGGAGCCCGAAGGACTGGAAGCTGGTGCTCGCGGAGTTCGGCTTTCCGGACGAGGCGGCGGCGCTGACGAACGCGGTGCGGCCGACGCAGGGCCTGGAGGCGGCCATTGCGGCGGGGGTTACCCTGATTTCCGTCCACGGCACGGCCGACCGGGTGGTGCCGTATGAGGACAATGCGGCCCTGCTTGTGGAGCTCTGGCGCGCCCGCGGCGGGCGGGTGCACGTGTTTCCGAAGGAGGGTGGGGATCATCATCCGCACGGGTTGCCGGAGATCGGACCGCTCCTCGAACTGCTGGAAGCGAGCGTGCGCTGAGCGGGGTGGATTTCAGGGCGGGGGGGGCAGGAAGGTCACGCTGGCCTCTTCGACTCGGGCTACGCCCTTGCTCAGGGCCTTGGCCCCTTCGACTCGGGCTACGCCCTTGCTCAGGGCCGAGGTCGATGCGGAGCGCGGTACGCCCTTGTGCAGGGCATTCGACGCTAAGTTAGGCGACGCGGGGTTGCGGTGTTCGCACCGTGAAGCGGCTCGCCATGAGCAAGCGGTGTTCACACCGCGCGTCGAATGGCTGCCCGGGCTGGGAT
>JAIXQE010000230.1 GCA_027485815.1 Opitutaceae bacterium | reverse complement strand
TTCCCCTTCCTCCTATGTTCATCTGGATCCTCCTCATTCTGGTTCCCATGCTGTTCGGTCTGTACGCGCAGATGAAGATCCGCCGGGCCTACGCCCGGAACGTGGAGATTCCGTCGCGCGGCCATATCCGCGGCGTTGAGGCCGCCGAGGCGGTAATGCGTTCGGCCGGCATCAGCGATGTCGAGATCATCGAGGTGGAGGGCGAGCTGACCGACCACTATGACCCGATGAACAAGCGGCTGGCGCTGTCCCATCATAATTATCACGGCACCAGTCTGGCGGCGCTCGGGGTGGCCGCCCACGAGGCGGGCCATGCGATCCAGCACAAGGTGGGCTATGCGATGATGAATGTCCGTCAGACGATGGCGCCGGCGACCCAGATTGCGGCGGGCGTGGCCAATTTCGTGATGATCGCGGGTATTTTCCTGCTTTCGACGGCCATCGGCGGCACCCTCCTTACGGTCGGCGCGGTGGCGCTGGGCGTGATCTGCCTGTTTCATCTGGTCACCTTGCCCGTGGAATTCGACGCGAGCCGGCGCGCGAAGGCGCAGTTGGTGAATCTGGGCATCGTCGAGCGCGACGAGATGAAGGGCGTGCACGAGACCTTGGATGCGGCGGCGCTGACGTATGTTGCGGCCTTCGTAGCCGCCCTGGGGAGCCTGCTGCACATCCTGCTGATGCTCTCCGGTCGTCGCGAGGAGTGAGCCGAGGGGCCCTTGGCCGCGGATCGATGAAGCCGGGGGGCATCTTGCCCCGGTAGGACGTTCGGAAACACGTGCGCACCGGCGCGGGGAGCGCCGTAAGGGCGACGGCAAGGCGTTGCGGCAGGGGAGGTCGTCCCTTCGGCCGGGGAAGGATTCCCCGGCTACACCGAACCGCGTGCGGGTAGCATTGGGGGCGGCCGTTGAGGGCGTCGATGCCGGCGGCGGACGCGGCGTTTGGTAGCGAAAAATAGCTATTAATTGATAAAGAAATGCCAAATCGTATACAAAGGGTGGTTAATTTTAGCATCTAGGCCGCCAAAAAAACCCTAATTTGGTGCTCCTGCGGAGCTTGGCGAATCGAACGATAATCGAAGGGGCACTGTACGGACACTGGAGGCACACCGCAGGGAAGCGGAAAATCGCCTCTAGTTGCTAGCGAAACTCGCAGGGGCTAGGGCGTTACTCTCATCTGATCGCCGTGGGAGCTGCAGGCCGACCCGCGGATCGCCTTACCCTCCATCGCGTCCGAGCAGAACTCGCGGCTCCCCGCCACGGCCCGCTCAACCCGGATCCTCGTAGCCCACGACCTCCACGCGGGGGGTCGGAGGCGGCGGCTCCAAGCCGTGGGCGCGCAGCACCTCGTGGAAAGCCGCGATGGTCGAGAAGCCCGGCTTGAAGTTCCCATAGCGGTGGCCCTCCGCCACGAGCAGCGGGGTCCACCCCCGCCGGTTCGCTCGGTTCCAAACCTCCAGCTTCGCTCCCCGGGCGTGCAGCAGGCGCACAACCTTCGGGAAATTGGCGAACGCCGCCCCGTGCATCGCGGTGTCCCCGGTCTCCGCCACCGCATTCAGGTCCGCGCCCAGCGCCAGCAGGTACTCCACCGCCTCGACCGCTTCCTCCTCCGTGCCCGCCTCCTCCTCCACCGAGCGGGTGCCGAGGCCCGCGGCGGCCATCAGCGGGGTGCAGCGGTCGACGTTGGTCAGGGACGGATCCGCGCCAAGTTCACGCAACAGGCGCAGGTACGGGGTATCCGCGGTATCCGCCGCGAGCAGGAACGGCGTGCACCCCTTGCGGTTGATCCGCCCGCCGCCCGAGGGGCCGCCGGTCAGGCGCAGGTTCACGTCCGCGCCCTTTGCGACGAGCCGCCGGATCAATGCCTCGCTGGAAAACAGGCCCGAGCCGTCCGGCACCGGCTGGCCGTCGTCCTCGCCGCTGTCCGGTTTGCGCACCCAGGTCAGAACGTGGAGCGGCGCGTAACCGGAGCGCAGGTCGTTGGGATTCGCGCCACGCTCGAGGAGCTCGGCCGCCAGCGCGAAATGACCATTCTCGATCGCCAAGAGCAGCGCGCTAGTCCCGGCGCGGGGCTGCTTGCGGGCCGGGGGGCGCGCGGGCTGGGTCGCTTCGTTCACGTCAACGCCGGCGTCGAGCAGCAGCCGGACGGTGGCGGTGCGGCCGGTGCGGGCGGCAAAGTGCAGCGCGGTCATCCCGGACGCCGTGACGGCGCGGCAGGGGTCGGCGCCCGCCGCGAGCAGGGCCGCCACCACCGGAGCGTGGCCCTCGTGGGCCGCCCAATGCAGCGCGGTCTGGCCGCTGCCCTCCAGCGTCGCATCGACCGGCACGCCCCGCGCGAGCAGCGCCTGGACCGCCGCGAGGCGGCCGGCGCGGGCGGCCGTCAGCAGCGGAGTCTCGCCGCCGGGTTGCGCGCGCGTGGGATCCGCGCCGGCCGCGAGCAGCAATTGCACGAACGCCCCGCTCCCGTTGGTGGCCGCGAGCGCGAGGGGGCTCAGGCCGTAGCGGTTGACCGCGTTGGCGTCGGCGCCGGCGGCGAGCAGCGCCCGGGCCGTCGCGACGTCATCATGCCGGGCCGCCCAATGCAGGGCGGTCGTGCCGTCGGCCTGCGGCGCGGCGGCGGCGGGGTCCGCGAGCAGGCGGCGGATCGCCGCGGAGTCCTGTTGCTCGACCGCGTCGGCCAGCGCGGGCGCGGCGGCGGAGAGGGATTGCGCCAGGAGCGGCAGCGCCAAGAGGCCCAGGCCGCGGAGCGACAGGCCGGGGCAACGCAACGGAAAGCGGGCGCGGGAAGGCATCGGGCCGGAGCTCAGACGGTGAGCGGCCGGAACAGGTCGGTGACCTTGCCGGTGCTGTCCGCGAAGGCGTCGATCTGCACGCCCGCCTTGTCGAGGAGGGTCAGGTGCAGGTTGGCGAGCGGCACCGGGTCCTGGTACGAAAGATGGCGGTTGCCGCGGAGTCCGAAGGCGCGCCCGCCGGCGACGATCACCGGCAGGTTCGTGTGATCGTGGACGTTCGGGTTGCCGATGCCCGAACCGTACAAGACCATCGTGTGGTCGAGGAGCGTGCCCTCGCCGTCCGGCGTGCCCTTCAGGCGCTCGAGGTAATAGGCGAAGAGGGAGACGTGGAAGGCGTTGATCTTGGCCATCCGCGCGACCTTGGCGGGGTCGTTGCCGTGGTGGGACAGTGGGTGGTGCGGGTCGGGCACCCCGGTCTCCGCCGCGTAGGTGCGGTTGCTGGTCTCGCGCGCGAGCTGGAAGGTGATGACGCGGGTGAGGTCGCCTTGGAAAGCCAGCACCTGCAGGTCGAGCATCAGCTTCGCGTGATCCGCATAGGCGGCGGGGACGCCGAGCGGGCGGTCGAGGTCCGCCGGCAGCGGGGAATTCGCAACGTCGGCCTCGGCCCGCTGGATGCGCCGTTCCACCTCCCGCACGGTGTCGAGGTACTCGCGGACCTTGGCTTGGTCGGAGGGCCCGAGCCGGCGCTGGAGGGCGGCGATGTCCTCGAGCACGGAATCCAGCAGGCTGGCGCGGCGCTGGAGGGCTGCGCGCCGTTCCGCCACGCTGCCGCCCTCGCCGAACAGGCGTTCGAACACCATCCGCGGGTGGGCCTCGTAGGGGAGCGGGGTGGTGGGGGAGGACCAGGACAGGTTGTTCTGGTAGACGCAGGCGTAGCCGTTGTCGCACTGGCCCGTGGTCTGGAGCATGTCCATCGCCAGCTCGAGGGAGGGCAGGGCGGTGGTGCGGCCGATCTGCTGGGCCGCGAGCTGGTCGGCCGTCGTCCCGAGGTAGTAATCGTTGCTCTCGGTGTGCTTGGCCTTGGCGGCGCTGAGGAATGCGGCGTTGGAGGTGGCGTGCGAGCCCGGGTAGGCGTTGCGCAGCTCGAGGTTGCTCAGGACGGTCAGGTGGTCCCGGTGCGGCGCAAGCGATTCGAGGATCGGGGAAAGGGTGGCGAGCGTGCCGTCGGTGCCGCGGGGCGTCCAGCGGGACTGGTCGCAGCCCATCGGCATGAAGACGTAGCCGAGGCGGCGGGTGGGGCGGGCGGGGGTGCGACTCGCGGCGACCGCGGCCGGGACCATCGCGTCGAGGAGGGGCAGGGCGAGGGCGGTGCCGACGCCGCGGAGGAACGTGCGGCGGGGGAGGGCCTGGCGGGTGAGGAACGAGCTCATCGGGGGTGAGGGTTGAGGTTCAGGGGCCGCCGGCCTCGGCGGGCAGGGCGGTGCGGCGGTGGCGGAAGGGGAGGCTTTGGGTGACCGCGAGGATCACGCTGGAGAAACGGTAGCCGTCCGCCGCCGCCTCGCGCACGATGGCGCGGATGGCGGGAGCGTCGGCCGGGCCGAGGCCGCGGCCCAGGGCGAAGGTGAGCAACTTCTCGGCGAGGGTCGCGGTCAGCAGGTCCGGGCGGGCGAGCAGAGCCTGTTCCAACCCGGCCACGCCCGTGAACCCCTCTCCGCCCGCGAACGCGCCGCGGGCGTCGACCGGACGATGGTCTTCCGCGGCCCGCCAGCGGCCGACGGCATCGAAGTGTTCCAGCGCGAAGCCGACCGGGTCCATCACGTCGTGGCAGCTGGCGCAGGCGGGGTTCGCCCGGTGCTGCGCGAGGCGTTCGCGGATCGGCAGGGTGGCGGCGACGACCTGGTTATCGAGCGAAGGGACGTCGGGGGGCGGCGGGGGCGGAGGAGAACCGGCGAGGTTGGCGAGGATCCAGTGGCCCCGGATCACGGGCGAGGTCCGGGTGGCGTAGGACGTGACCGTGAGGATGCTGCCGTGGCGCAGCAGGCCGCCGCGCTGCCGGGCGGGATCGCCGGCGAAGCTGACGCGCCGGAAGTGGCTGCCGAGGACGTGCGGGATCCCGTAGTGCCGGGCGAGCCGTTCATCGAGGAACGTGTAGTCGGCCGCGAGGAGGTCGGTGACGGGACGGTCCTCGCGCAGGAGGCTCTCGAGGAAGAGTTCGGTCTCGCGGCGCATCGACTGGCGCAGGTTGTCGTCGAAATCGATGAAGCGCCGGGCGTCGGGGGTGATGGCGGCGAGGGCGCGGAGGTGGAGCCACTGCGTGGCGAAATTCGACACGAGGTTGGCGGCGCGCGGGTCGGCCAGCATCCGCCGGGCCTGCGCGGCGAGGCCGGGGGCGGCGGCGAGTTCCCCGCGTTCGGCGGCGGCGAGCAGCGGCTCGTCGGGGAGGCTGCCCCAGAGGAAGAACGAGAGCCGCGAGGCCAGCGCGAGGCTGTCGACCGGGTACGCGGTGCCGGGCGGCAGGTCCGGCGGATCAGCCTCGAGGCGGAAGAGGAAGCGGGGGTTGACCAGCAGGGCGGCGAGGGCGGACTCGGTCCCGGCCGCGAAGCCGCCCTCGCCCCCGCTGGCCTCGCGGAAGAACTGCAGCGGGCGGCGGAGGTCCTCGTCGGTGACCGGCTGCCGGTAGGCGGCGCGGGCGAGGCGGGCAAGGATCGCGCGGGCCCGGGCCTCGGCGGCGGCGGGGGAGGCGTCGGGGCCCTCGCCTTCGGGGCCGAAGATCCGACGACGGCTGGGGGTGTCGCCGCCGGGGCGGGGGTCGAAGGGCCCGGTGACCGTGACCTGAAACACCGCGGGCGCCGTGCGCGGGTGACGATGCATGTTGAAGCGGGAGACGAGCGGGGCGCGTTCGGTCTCGAGCACGGGGGAGGCGGTGCGGGGGAACGTGACGGCGAGTTCGCGCCGCCCGGCGGTGACGGGGAAACGGAAGCGGAGGTGCTGGTCGACGGCCTCGGCGTTCTTGTCCGCCCCGGGGGGCTTGACCGTGGCGAGGGCGACGCGGGCGCGGTCGAGGAGCACCTCGATCTCCTGCGGGCGGCGGAGGCCCTCGACCTGCTCGTTGCGGTCACGTTGGAGGCGCACCTGCACCTCGTACTCCCCATCCTGCGGAAAGAGGTAGGGGATGAGGAGGCCGCCGCGGGTGCCGAGGGGCAGGCCCGGCACGTGGTCCTCCTGCGTGACGTCGGGTCGGACGCGGAACGTGTCGCCCAGAGGGGCTTTGGCGCCGCGGCCGACGGCGAGACGGGCGATCTTCTGGGCGGCGGTGACGTAGCGGTCGAGGAGCGTGGGGGAGAGGTTGCCGACGGCGACGTTGTCGAACCCGTGGCTGGGTTCGTCGTTGGGCAGCAGGTCGGTCGCGTCGATTTCGACCGCGAGCAGGTCGCGGATGGCCTGCTGGTATTCCGTGCGGTTGAGACGGCGGAACGTGGCGGTGCGGCCGGGGTCGGGGCGGGCGCGGGCGGCGGCGTCGAGTTCCGCGGAGAGCGTGGCGACGATCCGCTGGTAGGTGGTGTCGTCGGGCCGGGCCTCGCCGACCGGGGGCATCTGGCGGTGGTCCAGTTTGCGGAGGACCTTTTCCCAGAGGGCGGGGTGGGCGGCGGGATCGCGGGGATTGACGGCCTCCAGATCGAGCCGGCCCTTTTTCAGGTCGCTGCTGTGGCAATCGAGGCAGTAGGCGCCGAGGAAGCCGGCGAGGGAGGCATCCGTGGGGGCGGCGGCGGGAGCGCTGCCGGCTGCGAGGGCGGAGAGCAACGCGAGCAACCCGGCGAGCCGGAGGCGGCGGGACACGGGGCGCGGGGGCATCACGGGGGCTCCTGGGGTGGTGGCGGTGGGAACGCCGGGGGTAAGGTTGAAGATGCGGGGGAGCGCCGCGGCGGCGAGGAGAAAGCAGGCCCCTTCGACTGGCCCTTCGACAGGCCCCTTCGGCAGGCTCAGGGCAGGCCCCTTCGGCAGGCTCAGGGCAGGCGCCCCTTCGACAGGCTCAGGGCAGGCGCCCTTTCGACGGGCTCGGGAGGTCGGTTCAAGAGGACTGCGCCGGTAGTGGCTAGCGTCGGTGCGGACCGGGGCGAGGTGCCCCAGCTACAAGGGACCGAAGCCCTTCCCTCGTCGCTCCTCGCCGCGTTGTGGGCGCAGGATGGCTTGGTGTAGCCGGGGCATTCTGCCCCGGAAGAAGGGACGAAAGGCGCGGCCGCGAAGCCTGCGGCGGCGAAGCCAGGGTAGGTAGGTCGGAAAGGGTTCCGCCGGCACGGGTTCCCGCCGGTGTGGACCGGGGCAAGATGCCCCGGCTACATCGATCCTCCAATCAAGCGGTTCCCAGCACCCGCCGGATCTCCGCGGCGTTCACGGGCGAGATGACGCCGTGCTCCGTGATGAGGCCGCGAATCAGGCGGGCCGGCGTGACATCGAAGGCGGGATTGTACGCGCCCGCGCCGGCGGGAGCCGCAGGAACACCCAGCGGCGCGAGCACCTCGGCGGCGGACCGCTCCTCGATCGGAATCCCAGCGCCGGTCGCCAACGTCAGGTCGAAGGTGCTCGAGGGCGCCGCGACGAAGAACGGCACCCCGTGCGCGGCCGCGACCAAGGCCAGCCCGTAGGTTCCGATCTTGTTGGCCGCGTCCCCGTTGGCCGCGATCCGGTCCGCCCCGACGATGCAGCTGCCGACGCGGCCGCTGGCCAGGAGGGCGGCGGCCGCCCCGTCGCAGAGGACCGTCACCGGGATGCCGCGTTGGACGAGTTCCCAGGCGGTGAGGCGGGCGCCCTGCAGGAGCGGACGGGTCTCGTCGGCGAAGACCTCGAAGCGGCGGCCTTGGTCCCATGCGGTGGTGATGGCCGCGAGGGCGGTGCCGGCGCCGCCGGTGGCGAGCGCGCCGGTGTTGCAATGCGTGAGGACGCCGCCCGGGGGCAGCACCGCCGCGCCGTGCCGGCCGATGGCGGCGCACAGACGCTCGTCCTCCGTATGGATCGCACGGGCCGCCGCGAGGAGCGTGCGGCCCAACTCCGCCGCGGAGGCGCCCGCAGGGAGGGAATCGAGGGCGCGCAGGCAGCGTTCGACCGCCCAGCGGAGGTTGACCGCGGTGGGTCGCGCGGAGGCGAGTTCCGCGGCGCGGGTCCGCACGTGGGTGAGGGCGGGCGTCGGGGCGAGTTGGAGACGCATGGCCTCGGCGGCGGCGAGGACCGTGCCGTAGGCGCCGGCGATGCCGATCGCGGGTGCGCCCCGGACGCGCAGGCTGCGGATCGCCTCGATCACGACCGGAACCTCGGGGCAGGCCAGCCACGCGACGCGGCCGGGCAGCAGCGTCTGGTCGAGGAGTTCGAGGGTGCCGGCGGCGTCGCCGGTCCAGCGCAGGGCAACGGGAATCATCACGGGGAGTCGATCCGGCGGGGCGGAGGCCCGCAAGCCAAGCGCGGAGGCCGGTTGGAGTCGGGGTATCTTGCCCTGGAAGAAGGGACGGAACTACGGGCTGCGCACCGGGTGGCGGCGGGGATGGAGACCGAGACGGAGACGAAAGATGGAACGGCTCCGCGCAACAGGGGGTAGCCTGCGTTTACCGGGCAAAATGCCCCGGCTACACCAAGCCCGGAGACAAGGCCCATCCTGCGCCGCGGCGTCGCCGCGGTCGCGGAGGACTTGCGGAGGTTCGGGGGCGGCGCACGCTTTCCGCGTGAAAGTTTCCCCGCTCCGGCTCGCGCTTTTACTGTCCCTGCTCTCCCCGATGCTCTCCTCCGCCGTCCCTCAGGATCGTCTTCCCCGGCCTGATCAGCCCGGCACCGCTTGGTCGGTGCGCGTGTCTGATCGCCCGCTGGTGTTCACGGCGGCCGTCACGGCCCCGGCGCCGGCGGCAGCGGACGAGGAGGCGCGCGCGGCGCTGGCGGAGTTGGACGCGGTGGTGCGGGCTGCCGGTGGCGATCCCGCGGGGATCCTGCGGCTGAATGCGCTGGTGGCGTCGGATGCGGACGTCGCCGCGGTGGAGGCGGCGGTGGCGCGGCGCTTCGCGACGGCGCCGGTCGCGTTCACGCTGGTGCGCACCCCGTTGGCGACGGCGGGGCGGCGGGTGGCCTTCGAGGCGGTCGCGCCGGCCGGTGGGGAACCGACCGCGGTGGTGCACGCGGCGGGGCGGGCGGCGGTGCTGCCGGCGGGGGGCAAGGTCTTCATTTCCGGCCAAGCGGAGAAGGGCGCGGACGTGGCGGAGGCGGTGCGGCTGACGATGGCGGGCCTGCACCGGACGCTGGCGCACCTCGGGTTGGGGGCGGCGGACGTCGTCCAGATCAAGGCTTTCGTTGCTCCCTTCGCGGATCACGCGGCGGCGGTGCGGGAGGTGACGGCGAGTTTCGGGGGCGGGCCGGTCCCGCCACTAGTGCTGGTCGAGTGGTTGAGCAGCCTGCCGGCGGAGATCGAATTGATCGCGGCCGCACGAAACTTGCCGGCGCCGCCGGGGGACCGGGTGGCGTGGCTGCCGCTGCCGTGGCTGAGTGTCTCGCCGCGCTACTGCCGGGTGGCGCACGTCGGGGCGGGCGTGCCCTTGATTTTCCTCGGTGGCATCGATGGCGAGGGCGCCGGCGACGCGCGGGGGCAGATGAAGCGGATCTTCGAGCGCATCGGTTCAGCGCTGTATGAGGCGGGCTCCAGTTACCGGAACCTGATCAAGGCGACGTATTATCTCGGCGACGCGCGGGCACGGACGGAGCTGGGCGACATCCGGGGCGTGTACTTCGATCCGGCCCGGGCGCCGTCGGCGTCGGCCCTGGAGGTGCGGAGCCTTGGCCAGCCGGGGCGCCTGGCCCGGATCGACCTGATCGCGTTTCCGGTGAAGTGATTCCTCCTTCGCCAAGGCTACGGAGGACAGGTCCGCTTCGCCAAGGCAAAGGCGGATAGGTCCGGCCTTTGCACCGACGATGGTTTCGACCCACGCCGAGCTGCTCGCTACCCGCTACTCGCTAGTCGCTACTGCTCGATCACCTCTCCTGCCACGCTGCCGGCGTTAGGTTGGTGGCGGATCCCGCCTCACTGGCGGAGCCAGGCCTCGTTGCAGACGGCGTGCTTGATCGCCTTCCGGTTGTCCGCCTGGAAGTAACTGTAGCTGACGTGGATCAGGCCGTCCGCCCCGATGATCACGGCCGGGTAGTGCGAGCGGGTGTCCGGCTCGTCGGCGAGTTGCTTGGAGTGGCGCCACGTTTTCCCCTCGTCCTCGGACAGGGAGAGCGTGAGCCGGTGGCGGCCGGTTTCGGTGTCGTTGTTCACGAGCACCCAATGGCCGTTGGGCAGGGTGGCGAGGTCGCAGGCGGTGCCGGAGTTGGGCAGGGTGCTGTCACGGACCGGCGACCAGGTACGGCCCTGGTCGGCGGAGCGGCTGAGGTGGAGGCGCTTGGGCGGCGGTCCGTTGTCGCGCATCAGGGCCACGAGTTCGCCGCTCGCGGTGGCGGCGAGGGCGGGCTGGATGTTGCCTGCGGCCACGAGGGGCGCGCTGGTGTGCCAGGTGTCGCCGGCGTCGTCAGTGTAGGCCATCAGCGAGAAGCTGAAGCCGTCCGAGTACAGCGGGAGGATCATCCGGCCGGTGCGCGTCAGGAAGGGTTTGTTGCGGGTCTGCCAGCCCATCCGGCGGAAGTACGGGTAGCCGAGCCGGGTCTCGTCGGAGGAGCCATCGACCGCCTGGATGCGGCCGGCGCGGAGCATATCCTCGCCGCGGGCAAGGGAGACGAGGCGCTCGGCCTGGGCGGTCCAGCGTTCGCGGGCGGGGGCGTGGACGGGATCCGCCGCCAGGTAGGCCGCATAGGCCTGCGCTTGATCGCGGACCGAGGCGACGAAGGGATCGCCCGGCTGGATGCCGCGTTCGGCCTTGCCGCCGGGCTTGAGCAGGAGCGTGTCCTGCCAGCGCCAGACGGGGGCGTCGTCCCGGCCCAGGAAGTCCTCGCTGATGCGGTACTTGATCAGGGCGGTCTCCCATTGGTTGGCGAGGATCGTGATCCACATCACCCAGAGGCGCCCGCGGGGGTCGAGGAACAGGACGGGGTTGCAGTCGGGAAACTCCTTCACGTCGGCGAGGACGAAGGGGGCGCTCCAGGCGGTGGCACCCTTGCGTTTGCGGGCGCCGAGGATGCGGACGTCGTCCGCCCAGCGTTCGCCGCTGCCCTGGAACCAGCCGACCAGCAGGTCGCCGTTGGGCAACTCGACCAAGGTGGAGCCGTGGGTGTGTTCCGCCTGTAGGGGAAAGACCAGCTCCGTGCGCAGGAAGGGCGCGTCCGCGGCGGACGCGGCGGTGGTCGCGGCAACGAGGAGTCCGGCAAGCAGGCGGAGGCAGGCGGGGCGGGGCGCGGAGGGCATAGGGGGTAGGGGCGGTCCGGCCGGAGGCGGGAGGCGGGAGGCTCGGGATGCGGCCCATCAAGATCGTAGCCGAATCCATGGCGGGCGGAAGCCGGTTTTGCGGGCTGCGGGGTTTTCGGGCTTGCGCCCCGTGGCCCGCGCGGGGCGGAGTCACCCTGCGGTTCGCGCGTGCCCCTTCCGGGTCGTTGCGCCGCCCCTTACCCCGATGCCCTTGCCCCGCCGGTTGTCCGTATTCGCCCTGCTCCTCGCCCTGCTGCTGCCCGGCTGGGCCCTGGCCGCCGCGCCCGGCGCGATCTCCGGGGCGGTCAGCAACGCCGCCACCCGCAACCTGCTCCCGGGCGCGCGGATCGAACTGCCCGCCTTGGGGCGCGAGGTGCTGGCGGATGATACCGGCCGTTATGAACTGCCCGGCGTGCCCGCGGGCCGCCACGAGTTGGTGGTCTCGTACATCGGACTTGATGCCGTGCGCCGCGTGGTCGAGGTGGGCGCGGGGCAGCGGGTGACCCAGGACTTCGAGTTGACCACGGCCATCTACCGGATGGAGCAGTTCAAAGTCGTGGGGGAGCGCGAGGGCGACGCCGCGGCGATCACCGCCCAGCGCAACGCCGAGAATGTGCGCAACGTGGTGGCCGCCGATTCCTTCGGAAACCTCCCGAACCTCAATGCGGCCGAGGTCGCGATCCGCCTGCCCGGCATCGCGGGTAATCCGGATGACGGTGGCACGTACACCGGCTTCACCATCCGCGGGATGGGCCCCGGCCTCAACGCGGTCACCCTCGACGGCGGCCCGCTCACGGGCCAGGGCGGGATGGCCCGCAACACGATGCTGAACAATTTCAGCGGCACGATGCTTGAGCAGATCGAGCTGATCAAGGGGCACACCCCCGACAAGGGCGCCGACTCACTCGGCGGGACCCTCAACCTGCGCAGCCGCTCCCCGCTGAGCCTCCGCGAACCGCGCCGCACCACCTACAGCCTCAACCTGCGCACCGCGCCGTCGTTCACCGAGCAGATCCCCGCCCGCGAGGCCCACCGTATCCACCCGGTCTTCAATGTCGCCCACCAGCAGGTCTTCGCCACGCGGGGCGGCGAGCGCGACCTCGGCGTCTCGGTCAACGCCTTCTATAGCGAGAATGTCGTGGCCTACTTCTCCACCGTCCGGGACTTCGAGAACACGACGCGCGAGCCGGCGTTCCTTTGGGATTATCGCACCAACGACTTCTACGCGAACCGCAAGCAGTGGAGCCTCAACCTGAAGGCCGAGCACCGGCTCTCGGCTTCCACGCGGGTGCGGGTGAACGCCATTTACAACGACACGAACGTCACCGACCGCCGGACCCACGAGCTCCGCGCGTACACCAACCAGGTGGTCGGTACCAGCGGCACCGCGGGGATCCTGCCGGGCTACACGAGCCGCGTCACCGAGGTGCGCCCGGTCGCCGCCTCGATCCTCGAGGTGACCGGCGGGATGGTCACGACCTGGAACCGGCTCCGCCACCTCGATGTCGGCGCGGAACACACGCTCGGCCGCTGGCACCTCGACTGGGGCGCGCGGCGGAGCCAGACGCGCATCAACTCCGGCAACGGCGGCGAGGCGGCGACGCTGACCCACCGTCTCGCCGGCGTGGGTTGGGTCCTCGACCGCACCGCCTCGGACCTCTACCCGCGCCTGATCCAGACGGGAGGGCCCGATCTCACCAACCCGGCCAACTACCGCCCCGCTCCGGCCGGTCTCGTCAACGCCAACACCGGCAACAACATCGCGGTGGGCGAACTTTTCGGCGATGCGCGCCTGACCCTGCCGTGGAGCAGCCCGCTCGCGTTCAAGACCGGCTTCAAGCTGCGCGAGACGCGGGCCGATGATCAGAACGCGGCGCGCCGTTGGAACTACGCCGGCGCCGCGGCGCTGCCGGCCGATCCCTCCATCCGCACCTGGGCGGAGCACAAGGCCGGCCTGCGGCTGCCGCGTTGGGAGGCCGGGGCGCTGCTCCGCGCGCGGGAGCCCATCGACCCGGCGCTTTGGCGCGAGGACCTCTATTACCGCGAGCAGGTGCGCTACACGGGCACCCGCGGGGTCACGGAGCGCGTCACCGCCGGCTACGCGATGGCGCAGGGCCGCGCGTTCGGCTCCGGGTTCCTCGGCGGGGTGCGGCTGGAACGCACGGACACGTCCAGCTGGGGCTGGGTCCGGGCGCGTGCCGGCAGCACCGCAGCGCAACAGGCGGCCGACCCGGTGGGGGCGGCGCAGCGCGACTACGCGGGTACGCGGCGCGAGCTGGCGGGCGGGTATACCAAGGCGTTCCCGAGCATCCATCTGACCCGCGACTTCACGCCGAACCTGAAGGGGCGCGTCAGTTGGTCGACCAGCTTCGGCCGGCCCGCGATGACCAGCCTCCTGCCCAACGAGACGGTCAACGAGACCAACCAGACGGTCACCACCAACAATCCCTCCCTCCTGCCGCAGACGGCGCGCAACTGGGACGTCACCTTGGACTATTACTTCGAACCCGTTGGCAACCTCTCGGTGGGCTGGTTCCACAAGGAGATCCGGGACTACATCGTTTCCGGCATCCTCGCCGGCACGATCGGCTCGGGGACCGACAACGGGTACAATGGGGAATATGCCGGGTTCAGCCGGCTGTCCTCCGCCAACGCGGGGAGCGCCGTGGTGCAGGGCTGGGAGCTCGGGTATCGGCAGCAGTTGACGTTCCTGCCGGGTTGGTTGCGCGGGCTGGCGGTGTCCGGCAATTACACGCTACTGGACACCCACGGGGACTTCGGGGGTCGTACCCAGTTATCCTCTGGCCAGGTCGCGGGCTTCATTCCCCGCACCGCCAACGCGGCGCTATCGTGGCGCCACCGGGCGTTCAGCGTGCGCTTTCTGCTCAATTACACGGGCGACCACCTCCAGACGTACTCGCCGGCGAGTCTGGGCCGGAACCTCTACCGCTTCAGCCGGACGATCCAGAACCTCGGCTTCGCGTGGCAGGTGCGGCCGGAGCTGAACCTGACCTGCGACATCGACAACCTCACGAACGAGCCGCAGCGCCGCTACCGGGGCATTCCTGACCAAATGCAGGCCTACAACTTGACGGGCACCACCGTCACCGTGGGCGTCAGCGGGAGGTTTTAAGTCCGGCGCGGTTTGCCGGCCGCGCGCGGTGCGGGGGCGTCCGCGGGCGGGGTGTGGAAATGGGCGTGCGCCTCGAGCTTGAGGCGGTGCACGGCGAGGCTCAGGTCGGCGTAGCGGGCGCTGGCCGCGGCGTCCGCGGTGCCGGATTCCAGCCGTTCCGAGGTGCGGTGGAAGCGCTCGCCGAGGGCGCGCTGCTCGTCGTGGTCCCCGAGGGCGCGCAGGAGCCGCCGCACCTGTTCCGCCCGCCGGCGGGCCGTGGCGACGCGGCGGGCGGCAGCGGCGAAGCTCACGCGGCCGGCCTTCGCCTCCTGGAGCAGCCGGCACTCGAAGGCGCGGCATTGTCCCGGCCGGTCCGCATAGAGGCGGCACGAGCCGTCGGCGCACAGGGCCGCGCAGGGCTGAGGGAACCGCGCCGCCTGCCGGCCGCGTCCGGGCGCGATCGGGAGGCCGAGCTGGGCGAGGCGGCGCGCGTCGTCCCCGGGTTCCAGGCGCACCAGGTCGAACAGGGTACCGTCACAGCACATCCCGCAGGTGCGGCAGAGGTCTTCGGCGGGTTTCACGCGGGGGACGATCCGGGTTTCCGGGGTGGCTTGGCAAGGCGGCGCCGCGCGGAATCCCCGGGTGGGTGGTTCAAGCTCCCGTTGCCGCCGGGCGGTCCGGCGGTTCCGCGAGGCAATCGTCGGGGAAGGTGGAGCGCTGGCGCAGCCAGTCGTCGAGGCAGCACGGGTTCGTGAGGGCCTCGTGGAGGGCCGAGCCGAAGTCGTAGGACCGCTCGTCGTAACCGGCCGCCTCGAAGGCCTCGTCGACCCCGAGCATCACCGAGAACATCCGGGCCCGGATGGGCGGGATGTAGACCTGGGTGATCTCGACCGTCGGGTCCTCCAGGTGGGCGGCGCAGGCCGCGGCGTCGCTGGTGTGGTGGGAGCGGCAGGGCTGCGGCCGGCCGGCGTAAATCGAGCAGGACCCCGCTTGGAGCAGCGGGCAGGCCTGGCGGCTGTCGTCCCGTTGCGTGCCGGTGAAGGCGGCGACGCGGCCGCGATGGGCGGCGAGCCGGTCGACCGCGTCCGAGAGCGCCTGCGGCGAGAAGTTCAGCTGCATATGGTCGGCGGCGAACAGCACCTCGTGGGCCTGGGCGTCGACCGGCACCTGGCAGCACGCGGCGCAGCCCTCGCGGCAGGCGACGGCGGCGCGGGCGGCGGCGGGGGCGGAGGCGTACGCCCGCTCGAGTTGATCCGCGCTCCAGCGGAGGGTATCCATCAGCTGCCGGGGCGTGCGGAGGCGGCGCAGCCGGGGGCCGAGGTGGGCGAGCGTGCGCTCGAAGAGATCGGAACCATCGGCGGCGGGCGAGGGAGCGGGCATCGGGACCCTGAGCCCTCGCAGGAAGCGCGGGAATGGCGACTGAATACGGCCGGTTGGGCGTTCCGCCTTGCGGTTGCCTTCGCCGGCCGGCCGGTTCAGCTCTGCTGCCGTGCAGGCCGCCGAATTGCTCACCCTTTCCCCGTCGCTGGCCGCCTTCGCCCCGTTCTTCCGCCCCGAGGCCGCCCCTTGGGAGTGGCTGCGCCGGATCCCCGAGGCGCTCGCGAGCCTCCCGCCGCCCGCACCGCTCAGCGGCCTGCCGCCGGGGGTTCACGTCGAGGGCCAGATCTGGTTGGGCGAAGGGGTCCGGTTGCCGCCCTACGCTACTCTGATCGGGCCGGTTTGGATCGGCCCCGGGACCGAGATCCGCCCGGGGGCGTACTTGCGCGGGAATGTGATCGTCGGCGCCGGGGCGGTGCTGGGCAACGCGTGCGAGTTCAAGCACTGCCTGCTGCTGGACGGGGTGCAGGCCCCGCATTTCAACTACGTGGGCGACTCGATCCTCGGGGAACGCGCCCACCTCGGGGCGGGTGTCATCTGCTCGAATCTCCGTTTGGACCAGCAGGAGGTCACGGTGCGCACGCCGGAGGGCGTGGTGGCGACCGGGCTGCGGAAGTTCGGGGCGGTGCTGGGGGACGGCGCGGAGGTCGGCTGCAACGCGGTGCTCAACCCCGGCACGATCCTCGGCCGGCG
This sequence comes from Opitutaceae bacterium, assembly GCA_027485815.1. Classification (GTDB taxonomy): domain Bacteria; phylum Verrucomicrobiota; class Verrucomicrobiia; order Opitutales; family Opitutaceae; genus ER46. The sequence continues at coordinate 9,314 of JAIXQE010000230.1, read as the reverse complement.
GGCGCTGGTGATGCCCACGACCGCCTTCGCGGGCTTCCTGCCCGCCGGCACCATCGCCCGGACGCGGGCCGTCCTGCAGACGTTTCCGCGCCGGGACTGAGCCGCGGTGCCTTTCCGGGCTTGCCGGGGTTTGCCCGGGCTCCCTACCTGACCTTACGCGATGCGCACGCTCACCGGTATCCAGCCCTCCGGCACCCTCCACATCGGCAACTACTTCGGCGCGATGCGCCCCGCCATCGAGGCCCAGGCCCGGGGAGAGTGCTTCTATTTCATCGCTGATTACCACTCGATGACCACGGTCACCGACCCGGAGGAGCGCCGTCGCCACACGCTCGGGGTCGCCCTCGACTGGCTCGCCTGCGGCCTCGATCCCGCGCGCAGCGTCTTCTGGCGCCAGAGCGACGTGCCCGAGGTCACGGAGCTGGCCTGGATCCTTGGGACGCTCACCCCGATGGGGCTCCTGGAGCGGGCGCACAGCTACAAGGACAAGACCGCGCGCGGCATCTCGCCGAATTTCGGCCTCTTCGCGTATCCCGTGCTGATGGCGGCGGACATCCTCCTCTATGACACGCAGCGGGTGCCCGTGGGCCGCGACCAGAGGCAGCATCTGGAGATGACCCGCGACATCGCGATCAAGTTCAACCAGACCTACGGCGAGACCTTGGTCGTGCCGGAAGCGGAGATCCGGGAGGACTTGGCCGTCATTCCCGGCATCGACGGTCAGAAGATGAGCAAGAGCTACGGCAACACGATCGACCTCTTCGGGGACGAGAAGGTGCTGCGCAAGCGGATCATGGGGATCGTGATGGATTCGCGTCCGCCGGCCGAGCCCAAGCCCGACGCGGACCGCAACCTTGCCCTGCAGCTCCTGCGCCTGTTCGCGCCCGCCGAGGTGGCGCGCGACTTCGAGGACCGGCTGCGCGCGGGCGGGCTGGGTTACGGGGACCTCAAGAAGGCCCTCTTCGAGCACTATTGGAACACCTTCGCCGCCGCCCGCGCCCGGCGGGCTGAGTTGGCCGCGAACCGTGATCACGTGGAGGCGGTGCTGCGCAGTGGCGCCGAGCGGGCCCGGCAGGTCGCCCGCGAGGTGCTGGGCCGCGTCCGCCGCGCGAGCGGCCTGGAGTAAGCAGGGCGCCGCGTCGCCCGAGGACGCGGGCTCAGCCGGAAACGCGCCGACCCACGATCACCAGGTCCCGCGCCTGCCCGTCGAGGATGGCCACGCCGGGCAGGTGCGCCCAACGGGCGAAACCCTCGGCGGCGAACAATTGGAGGCTCGGTTCGTTGTGACCGAAAATGTAGCCAAGCAGGGTATGCAGGCCGAGGGCCGGCGCGTGCGCCAGCGCTTCCCGCAGCAGGCGCCGGCCAAGACCTTGCCGCCGCCACGCCGGATCGACGTAGACGGCCACCATCGCGGTGCCGTCGTAGGCCGCCCGCGGGTAGAAGGCGTCAAAGCTGAACCAGGCCGCAACTGCGCCGGTGGCGTCGGCGAGGACCCAGACGGGCCGGCCGGCCTGCGCATGGGCGGCGAGCCAGCCGCGCCGCGAATCGACGGTGATCGGCTCGAGGTCCGCCGTGACCTGCCGGCTCGCGATGGTCGCGTTGTAAATCCTGACGATTGCCGGCAGATCCTCCGGCGTGGCGTCGCGCCGGTGCAGTGGCGCGGACCGGTCGGGCGGCGCCGGCGGGATCACTTCTTGGCCGGGGTCGCGGGCTTCAGGAAGGTGATCTTGTCCACCATCTCGAGGAGGCGCTTGCGCAGGATCTCGTCCTGCTCGGCCACGCTCTTCCCGTAGCTCTTCCCCTCGATCACCTTCTCGGCCAGCTCGATGCTGATCACGAACACGTGCTCATTGCGGATGAAGAGGAGGTTCCCCCGCTTGGCCACGGGCAGCACGTCATTGGAAACCGCGGGCAGGCGGTCGGGGAACATCGTCCCGCCGGGGACCAGCAGGTAGGTCAGCAGCGAGCCGTCGAGCACGCCCGGGACGAACTTGGCGCTCTCGATCTGCACGCCCTCGAAGTTCTGCCGGAAGTCGCTGAGCACGAAATTGCTGAAGAAGTACACGAGGTAGTCCTTCGCGCCCCGGGTGGAATTCTCCCAGCGCTGGGTCGCGTCCTGGGGGAAGGCGGCGATGCTCACGTGGACGTTGAAGTCGTCCTGGAAGGTCACGACGTTCGGGGTGTCCGTGAGGTCTCCGCCGAGTTCGGGCAGCACCGGGATCGTGACCTTGAACAGCCCGGTGGGCGAGACGTAGGTGCGGCCCTCGATCCGGCCCTCGATGCCTTGGGCGGGCAGAAGGCAGGGGGCGAGCGCGAGGACCAGCGCGAGGCGGAGTCGGAACATAGGAGGGAGGAGTAGCGCGCGGACGCGGGCTTTCAAGTCAAGGGTTCAGCGCGGCCGCGAGGGCCTGCCAGCAGGGGATCGGGACCTGTTCCGCGCGGACTCGTTCGTCGAGGCCGTGCGTGGCGAGGATCTCCCGCCAAGGTACGGTGGCGGGCAGCCGTTGCCGGAGGACCGCGCCGAGTTGCTTCCGACGCTGCTGGAAGCAGGCGCGGAGGAGGGCCTTGGCGGGGGCGGAGAACCGGACGGGCGCGCCGCGGAGGCGCAGGTTGAGCAGGTGCGACTCGACGTCGGGCCGCGGGTGGAAGCAGGCGGCGGCGACGTCGTGGCCGGGGAAAACGTCGTAGGCCGAGCGGAGGAAAATGGAGATCGCGCCGAAGGACTTGCTGCCCGGTTCCGCCAGGTAGCGCTGGGCGGCCTCCTGCTGCAGCATCAGCACCATCCGGGAGGGAAGGGGACCGGCGAGGACGGCGTCCATCCAGGGCGTGGCGATGGCGTAGGGCAGGTTGGCCACAACCTTGCAGCCACCGTCGGGCCCGGTCCAGCCGGCGAGCGGCAACTCGACGGCGTCGCCCTCGCGGAGGTGGAACCGGCCGGGAAAACGGGGCGCGAGCTCCGCCTCGAGGTGGGCGTGCAGGGACCGGTCCTTTTCCACGGCCCAGACCTCCGCGCCGGTCTCGAGCAGGGCGCTCGTGAGTGTCCCCAGCCCGGGACCGATCTCGATGATCGTGTCGGCGGCGGTGACTTCCGCGAGGGCGAGGGATTTGCGGACGATGTTGCCGTCCACCAGGAAGTTCTGGCCGAGGAACCGCTTCGGGGCGTGCCCGAGGCGGGCGAGCGTCTCGCGGGTGGCGGAGGGCGACAGCGGCATCGCTCAGGCGGCGCGGAAGTCCCGCAGGAGCGCCGCGGGGTCCGCCGCGCGCATCAGGGCCTCACCCACCAGCACCGCGTGGGCCCCGGCTTGCCGGACGCGGCGGGCGTCGGCGGCGGTGAAGATGCCGCTTTCGCTGACCGCGGTGATGCCGGCGGGAAAGCGGGGGATGAGGCGCTCGCTGAGGCCGAGGTCGGTGCGGAACACGGCGAGGTCGCGGTTGTTGACCCCGATGATCCGGGCGCCGTGGCCTACCGCGCGGTCCAGTTCCGCCTCGGTGTGGATCTCGTAGAGGGCGTCCAAGCCGGCCGTCGCGGCCGCGTCGCGGAGGCTGCGGATCTCGTCGTCGGTGAGCGCGCGGACGATGATCAGGATCGCGCTGGCGCCGGCGGCGCGGGCCTCGAGCACCTGGAGCGGGTGGACGAAGAAGTCCTTCCGCAGGCAGGGCACGGCGGGGGGCCGGGCGGTGAAGGCGGCGGTTACCGTGCGGAGGTCCTCGAGCGTGCCGCCGAAGTACTTCTCATCCGTCAGCACCGAGATCGCATCGGCCCCGGCCTGCTGGTAGCGGGCGGCCTGGTCGGGGGCGGAAATCCCGGCGCGGATGTCGCCGGCGGAGGGGGAACGGCGCTTGATCTCGGAGATGACGGCGAGGCGGGCGTCGGCGCGGCGGAGGGCGTCGGCGAACGAGGGCGGGCGCGGGTGGCGGGCGTCCGCGGCGGCCAGCTCGGCCGCGGGCACGCGCCGGAGCAGGGGCGCGAGTTCCCGGCGCTTCCAGGCCATGATCTCGGTCAGCTTGTCGGACATCCCGAGCGACGAAACACAGCGCCCTCCGGAAAACCAGACCAGACTTCGCCGGTTTGGGCGTGAGTCCGGGGGCGTTTTGCCCTGTGCTGCGCGCGATGAGCGCGATTGATGACCTGCGGCGGACGATGGTGCGGTTAAGGGCCCCGGACGGGTGCCCGTGGGATCGCGAGCAGACGCACGCGTCGCTGGTGCGGTGCCTGATCGACGAGGTGAGCGAGCTGATCGACACCATCGACCGTGGCGACGTGCAGCATATGCGGGAGGAACTGGGGGACGTGTTGATCCAGATCGTCTTCCACGCGCAGATCGAGGCGGAGGCCGGCCGGTTCGACTTCGATGATGTGGCGCGGGACATCAACGAGAAGCTGGTGCGGCGCCATCCCCACGTCTTCGGCGAGGCCCGGGTCGGCAGCTCGGCCGAGGTGCTGGTGGAGTGGGAGAAGATCAAGGCGCAGGAGCGCAAGGTTGGTCCGGCGCCCCGGCCGGGGGCGGTCTTCAAGGAGCTCCCGCCGCGGCTGCCCGCGCTGATGTTTGCCGAGGCGGTCTGCAAGCAACTCGACCAGCGGAAGCTGCCCGCGGACGGGGTGGTGGACCGGGCGGCGGTGGCGCGCCGGGCGGAGGGGCTCGAGGCGGAGGCCCTGGGCCGGCAGCTCTTTGAATTGGTGGCGGCGGCCCGGTCGCGCGGCCTCGATCCCGAGGGCGCGCTGCGGCAGCACACCGCGGCCGTGATGCGGACGGTGGAGGCGCGGGTCGCCGCGTCGGCCTGAGCCGGGAATGAAGGCGGGCGAGGAAATGCCGGAGGCGGTGCGGGGCGAGTGGTGGCAGCCGTTCGCGGACTTCCTGGCCGGCGAGCGGCGCTGCTCCCCCTATACCGTCCGCAACTACCGGCAGGCGTTCACGGGTTTCCAGCGCTGGCTGGCGAGTCCGGGCGTGGACCGTTGGCGGGAAGGTCCGGGGGCGGTGAGCGCGCGCGAGGCCCGGGATTTCGTGATCGAGGCCCAGCGGCACCTGGGCCGGCGGACCCTGCACAACCACGTTTCGGGGCTGCGGGCGTTCTACAAATTCTGGATCCGGCGGGGACGGTTGCAGCGGGATCCCTTCATCGGGGTGGCCTTGCCACGCCTGCCCAAGCTGCTGCCGCGGTTCCTGACCGAGGAGCAGATGAAGCTACTGCTGCTGGCGCCGGATCGATTGGCGGCCGCGGGGACCTTGGACGTGTGGACCGCGGCCCGGGACCGGCTGGCGCTGGAGTTGCTCTACGGCGGCGGCTTGCGGGTGAGCGAGCTCGCCGGGCTGAACCTGGGCGATGTCGTGGACTGGGAAGAGGGGGTCGTCCGGGTGCTGGGCAAGGGCCGCAAGGAGCGCCTCTGCCCGATCGGCGCCGTCGCGACCGAAGTGCTGCGGCGTTATCGCGAGCGGTGGGCGCCGGGGGCGGGTCCTGACTCGCCGGTCCTGGTGGCGCCCGGCGGGAAGAGGACCTCGGTGCGGGACATTCAGGTGCTGGTGAAGCGCCACTTGGCGGCGGCGGGATTGCCGCTCGATCTGAGCCCGCACAAGATCCGGCACAGTTACGCCACCCACCTGTTGAACGCTGGCGCTGATCTGCGGCTGGTGCAGGAACTGCTGGGCCACGCCCAACTGGCGACCACGCAGGTTTACACCCACGTCAGCCTCGAACGCCTGCGCGGCATCTATGACCGGGCGCACCCGCGCGCGTAGGCTGGGCTCACGAAAAAGAAGTGGGGGCGGCAGGCCAACCATCCCGCCGCCCCCGGGGACTGCAGTCCCAAATCGTTGGCGCTATCAGACCCAGCGCCGGATCAGACCCAGCGCGCCGAGGGCGGCGCCGAGGAGCATTACTCCCGTGCCTCCGTCGGGTACTGAAGGCGGGGGAGTCGTCGGCGCATCGTAGAGCCGGTACCCCGACAGGTCGCGGTTGTTCGGGGAATTGAACGTCCAAGTGCCGGTCATCCCGCCGATGTAGTAGGCCCCGAAGGCGCCCGGCCGGAAGCCGCCGCCCCATTTGAGGACCAAGTACTCGTAGGTGCCCATCGGCATCGCGATCGCCGTCCCGGTGTTTGCCGGGTAACCGGGCATCGCGGGATCATCGTTGGAATCGAAGGACAACGTCGCCGGGCTGGGCAGATCGGGGTTGTTGGCGCCGTTGTAGGTGGTGATCAGGCCGTTGAGCCAGGTCGTGACCGTCGCTTGGCCGTTGTTGGCGGGCACTGAGTTGGTCGGGTTAATGTCGATGGGAACCGCGAAGGCCGTGGCGGCGCTGAAGAGGAGCGCCAGCCCGCCGAATTTGAGCTTAAGGATCGAGGAGTTCATATAAGAGCGCCAATTAATTGCATCAGCGATGCCTCGATCTAAGCTTTAACGCTGCCAAGTTGCGTTAAAAATGGGTTTAAAGCCCTATTTAAGTGCAGAAGAACTGAATAGAATTTTCGGAAATACGTAACTTCGCGCAGTTGGTCTTAATAAATGTTAAGAATGTAAGAAAAAATGACGCGCTTTTGCCGAAAAAATCTGATCCAGCCTTGTGGGGAAGTTTTTAAATAACTGCAAATGAGGTGGTAAGAGCGCATCGATCTCCCTGCCTGAGCCAACCACCGGCGTCGGAAGAAATGACACCCGATTGCGTTTGTCTGACTGGGAGGCCTCGGCACGCGGGGCGAGCCCCACGCGGCGCGCGGGGTTGGGGTCACGCGGGGGCCGGGCGCCAAAGGCTTGGACATTTGGCAGCGCCGGGCTTTGTCTCCCCGGCCGCGCATGAAGCCCTTCTACATCACGACCGCCATCGACTACGCGAACGGCTCCCCGCACCTCGGCCACGCGTACGAGAAGGTCCTGACGGACGTGATCGCCCGCTTTCGCCGGCAGCTCGGGGACACGGTGCACTTCCTCACGGGCACGGACGAGCACGGCCAGAAGGTGCAGGCGAGCGCCCGGGCCCGCGGCATCGCCCCGCAGGCCTTTGTCGACGCGGTGTCCCAGGAATTCCGGGACCTGCTGCCGCGGCTGGACGTGCGGCCGGACGATTTCATCCGCACCACCGAGCCGCGCCACCAACGCGTGGTGCGTGACCTGTTGCAGCGACTGTACGACCAAGGGGAGATCTACCGGGCGGAGTACCGCGGCTTTTACTCCACGCGGCAGGAGCAGTTCCTGCAGGAGAAGGACCGGAACCCGGACGGGACCTGGCCGGAGCTCTTCGGGGAGGTGACGGAGATCACCGAGGCCAACTACTTCTTCCGGTTGCGGAAGCATCAGGACTGGCTCGTCGCGTTCCTGCAGAGCCACGAGGGGTACGTCTTCCCCGCCTTCCGTCAGAGCCAGGTGCTGGAGTTCCTCAAGGAACCCCTCAACGACCTGTGCATCTCGCGCCCGCGGGAGCGGCTGGAATGGGGCATCCCGCTGCCGTTCGACGACCAGTACGTGACCTACGTGTGGTTCGACGCGCTGGTGAATTACTACTCGGCGGTGGTCGATCGCCCCGGCGTCTGGCCGGCCGACTACCACGTGATCGGCAAGGACATCCTCGTGCCGCCGCACGCGGTGTACTGGCTGATCATGCTGCACGCGGCTGGGATTGAACTCCCCAAGGGGATCATCGCCCACGGCTGGTGGCTGCAGCGCGGCGCCAAGATGTCGAAGAGCACCGGCAATGCCCTCAATCCCCTCGATCTGGTCGACCAGTTCGGGTCGGACGCCTTCCGCTACTTCCTGATGCGGGAGATGAACGTGGGGCAGGACAGCGACTTCACGCCCGAGCAGTTCCTGGTGCGCTACAACAGCGAGTTGGCGAACAACCTCGGCAACCTGGTGAACCGTACCCTCAACATGACCACGCGGTTCGCCGGTGGGGCGGTGCCGGCCGCGGAGTCCGCGGAGGAGCCGGAGACGGCCTTGCGCGAGCTCTGGGCGCAGACGGGACCGGACGTGGTCGCGCTGGGCGAGCGCTTCCAGTTCCACACCGCGCTGGAGCGGACGATGGCCTTTGTGACGGCGACCAACGCCTATGTGGAGCGGCGGGCGCCGTGGAAGCTGGGCAAGTCCGCGGATCCGGCCGACCAGGCGCGTTTGCGCACTTCGCTGGCGACGATGGCGGAGGCGCTGCGGCTGGCGGTGGCGGCGATGCAGCACGTGATCCCGGGGACCACGGCCAAGGTGAACGCGGTCCTCGGCCATCGCCCGGGCGCGGTCTGGAAGGACGAGCTGGTCTGGGGAGGGCGGTTGGCGGGCAACCCGGTGGCCCCGGCGCTGGTGCTGTTCCCGCGGCCTGAGAAGCCGGCGGCGGCGTAGGCGTGTTCCGCCGATGACCATCCTGCCGCTGCATCCGGCGGACCACAGTTCCTCCCCGGAGGCGCTGCGGGATTTCCTGGCGCGCTGTCAGGCGGAGGTGCGGCGGAGCGGGAGACCGCGGCTGGTGAGCATCTCGCTGGCGGTGGAGGCGCTGGACCCGCTGGCGGTGCTCGAGTCGATCTTTGATCCGCGGGCGCCGCATTTCTACGCGGAGCGGCCGGGGGCGGGCTGGGCCTTGGCGGGGGCCGAGGTCGCGGCGGCGTGCACGGCGGAGGGACCGGACCGCTTTGCGCGCATCCAGGCGTGGGCGGAGGCCCTGCTGGGGGAGGCGGTGGCGGTGGGCGATGTGGGCGCGCGCTTCGGCGGCCCGCACGTCTTCACCGCCTTCGGGTTCCAGGCCGAGGCCGAGGCGGGCGAGCCGTTTCCAGCCGCGGCGGCCTTCGTGCCGCAGTGGCAGGTGGGCCTCGCCGGTGACACCACCACCGCGGTGGCGAACCTGCTCGTCGCGGCCGATTCGGACCTCGAGGCCCTCGCCGGGCGGGTGTGGCGGGCGCACCGGAAGTTCCGGGCCCTCGAGCCGGTGGAGTTCCCCCCGGCGGACGCGGGGCCGGCCATCTTCGAGCGCCGCGAGTCGGGCGACTATCCGGCCGCCGCGCGCGCCGCGCTGGAGCTCATTGCCCGCGGGACGTTCCGCAAACTCGTGCTGGCGCGGGCGCTGGACCTGCGGGCGGACCGGCCCCTGCATCCGCTGCGGATGCTCAACGGCCTGCGGCAGCGCTTCCCGGACTGTTACGCCTTCTCTTTCAGCTGGGGGGCGGGCCCGAGCTTCATCGGAGCGAGTCCGGAGCGGCTGCTACGGGTGCGGGCGGGGGAGCTGGAAACCGAGGCGCTGGCGGGCTCGATCCGGCGCGGCCGGGGCGCGGCGGAGGACTTGGCGCTGGCGGGTGCGCTCCTGCGGAGCGAGAAGGATCTCCGGGAACACGCCGCGGTGGT
>JAIXQE010000019.1 GCA_027485815.1 Opitutaceae bacterium | reverse complement strand
TCTGGGAACGCTCCTCGGGACATCCCAAGTTATCACCAACTCCTATGCCCAAGGCGCGAAGACTTTCGCGTTCACCGTCCCCGTGAGTCTGATCGGCAACACGAGCTACTGGTTCGCCATCAACGGGACGAACAGCACCTCTACCGGTTGGCAATACAACGCCAACGCCATCCCCACCGTGAGCGCCTCCGGCTGGCTGCAGGGCAGTCAACTCAGCACGACCAACTTCAGCACCTGGACCGCGAGCAGCGGCCGCAACTATGTCTCCCTCGAGATCGATGCCACCGCCGTCGCCGCTGGGGTTCCGGAGGGCGCCGCGACCGCCTGGCTGCTGACCCCCGTCGCCGCCCTGGCTTTCCTCGGCCGCCGCCGCCGCGCGACCTCGGCTTGATCCGCGGGGGCCACCTCGGCCAGGCTCCGGTCCCAGCGCCGCCCGCCTGATGTCGCTTCCCACGCTCCTCCGCCAAGCCCGCACCGCCGCCCAAGCCGGGCGGCTCGAGCGGGCGATCGCGAACGCGGAACGCGCCCTCCGCGAACACCCGGGCAATGCCGAAGCTGGCACCCTCCTCGGGTTCCTTCTCGTTCAAGCCGGGCGCGCCGCCGACGCCGTCGCGGTGCTCTCCCGGGTCGCCGCGGCCGCCCCCGGCCAACCGGGTCCGCTGAATGACTTGGCCAACGCCCTCGTCCACGACCACCGCCCCGCCGAGGCGGTCGCCCGCTGGCGCGAGGCGCTCCGCTGCGACCTCGCCTACCTCCCGGCCTATTTTGGCCTCGCCGACGCCTGCGCCCAAGCCGGGGATGCCGCCGCCGCCGTCGCCGCCGCGGTCGAGGGGCTCCTGCTTCGTCCGGGCTGGCCGGAACTGGAACTGCAACGCGCGACCGCCCTCGAGTCCGCCGGACGACTCGAGGAGGCCCTCGCCGCCCTCGACCGACTCGCCGCCCGCGATCCGCGTCAGACCGACGTCCTCGCGCGCCGCATCACCGTCCTGCATTATCTCGACCGCCCGGCCGCGGAGCACACCCGCGCCCTCCAGGCCTATGCCGCGGCCATCCCGGCCTCGCCGCCCCCGCCGGTCGTCCCGGCCCGGCACCCGGCGGCGCCCTTCCGCCTCGGCGTGATCAGCGCCGACCTCCGCACCCATTCGGTGGGGTATTTCTTTTCCGCCCTCGCGGAGCACCTGCCCGCCGATTGGACCCTCACGGTCTACTCCACGTTGGCCGTGGCCAAACCCGACCCCCTCCGGGAACGCTTCCGCGCCCGCGCGACCCACTGGCGGGAGATCGCCACGCTGCCCGACCCGGCCTTCGACGCCCTCCTGCGCTCGGACCAACTCGACGTGCTGGTGGACCTCGCGGGGCACTTCGCCGGCAATCGCCTGCGGGCGCTGGACCGGCGCCCCGTCCCCGTGGTCCTCACCGCCCTCGGCTACCCCGGCTCGACGGGGCATCCGGCCGTCGGTTGGCGGCTGGTGGATTCGACGACCGACCCGGCCGGCGCCGAGGCGCGGGCCACCGAGCGCCTCTGGCGTTTGGATCCCTGTTTCCTGGCCTACACTCCGCCCGCCGATGCCCCGGAGCCGGCGCTGCCGCCTCCCGCTCAGCCGTTCACCTTCGGCTGCTTCAACCTGACCAATAAGATCTCCGATCGCTGCATCACGTTGTGGAGCCAAGTGCTGCAGGCGGTCCCCGGGGCTCACTTGTTGCTCAAATCCGGCGCCCTCGCCGACGCCGGCGTGCAGCAGAGCCTGCGCGAGCGACTGGCCCGCGGCGGCGTGGATCCCGCCCGCCTCCGGCTGCTGCTGTTTGCGCCGACGCAGACGGAGCACCTCGCGTGCTACCAGCAGGTCCACGTGGCCTTGGACACCTTTCCCTATTCCGGCACCACCACCACCTGCGAAGCCCTCTGGATGGGAGTGCCGGTGTTGACCTGGCCCGGCGAGCGCCACGCCAGCCGGGTCACCGCGAGTCTCTTGCAGGCGGCCGGCTGCGGGGAATGGGTCGCGGAGTCACCGGAAGCGTATGTCGCCGCGGCCGTCCGGCTGGCCGGGGAGCCCGCGCGGATCGCCGCGTTCCGGGCTGGCGCCCGGGCCCAACTCCGGGCCTCTCCGCTGTTGGACGCCGCTGGTTACGCCGAGCGGGTGTTTCGGGGCCTGCGGACCCTGGTCGAGACCCAAGGCGCCGCCTGCGGCTCGGTGTAGCCGGGGCGCGTCGCCCCGGTGGGTGCAGACGAAAGCCTTTGCCGCGACCTGCCGCGGAGCAAGGCGGACTCCGGCTTCACCGAACGGAGGCCGGCGTGATGGGTTGGGTGTAGCCGGGGCATTTTGCCCCGGACGGCGGGAGTGCGCTGCAAGCCGGCGGAGCCGTGGTTCCGGAAGCGGAGGAACGAGCGGAAGGGAGTTTCGTTCTGTCGGACCGGGGAAGGATTCCCCGGCTACACCGATCCGGCCGCGTGCGGTTCCCGGTTTCGTCCTGACGCGGGGCGCGGCTCGCCCACTCGCGTTCGCAAGGCTGCCAATTCAGCGCGGCGGGTCTCCCGAAAACGGCGCTGACGTTCCGCATTGGTCCTCCGCTTCTCCTCGGCGGTTTTCTCCGGACGGCCCGCCCGCAGCGCCAACGGCAGATCGACCGCGTGGGTGAAAATGTTCCGCCGCTTGAAGGCCAGCGGCGCGCGAACGAGGGCCAGGGCGCGCAGGGCCGGCGTGCTGCCCTCGTCGAAAACCGGGTCCTCCGGGGTTCGCCCAGGGCCAAAGGCCCAGGCCGGAGGAACGATGCCTATCCTGCCCGCCAGGTGCTCGGCGTACGCTGCCAGCCACGCATCGGCGACCTGGCCTTCAGGAAATCTACCCCGCAAACGCGGCGGCTCTTCCGCCACCGCGGCCGCCGCCTGCGCGCGCGACGACACCCGCCGCAGTTCGTGCAACCAATCGCGGAGCTCCCGTCCGAAGTCCCCGATCGAGTCGGAGCGCTCGGCGACGGCCTTCAAGCTGGTGGGACGGGGACTCATCGTGGCGGCGCGGCCAGCGCTCCCCGGACCTCTTCCTTCGCCGCCTCTGAAAGGAGATCGTGCGGGAAGAATTTCCCGTAAATGGCCTCGGCTGCCGCCACGGACTCCAGTTCCATCTTCTTCACCAAAAATCGAATGTCGCCGCGATCGCCGGCATAACCGGGCAGTGGAGGACGGGCTGCCCGCAGCTTCAGCGCGAGGAGATACGCCGCCGTCGGAACCGAAACGCGGAGACCTTCGCCCCAATCGACCCCCGTCAACCGCCGCTTCGCCTCTTTCTCCGCCAGAAATGGCGCCACCTGATCATTGAGCCAGTCCTCCGGCAGGCCGAATTCCTGCGCTACCTTCAAGGCGAGCCGTCGGGCGATTTCGCTTGGGCGAACCACCGCATCGACATCCTTGGTCGCCTCCCTGGATCCATAGACGAGCGTAAAAACCGCGCCGCCATAGAGCGAAACCTCCAAAGTCACCCCCTCCTGAAGCGCCAACTCGCCCAAGCGCCGCAGGGCCTGAGTGATCTGGGCGCGACTGAGGTTTTCGTAGGGCACGATAAAACGTTACGTAACGCTCTATCTTCTTTCAATCCGGAAGGGAGTCATCGAACGACTCCGTCGGCTGGCCCGCCAGGAGACCCCCATGGGAGTGGGCCCCGAGCGTCGGGCCGTCCCGATCGTCAACCGAGGGGCAGTCCAACGATCCCGAGGTCCAAGCAACGGCGTCAGCACCGTCCCGATTGGCATTTCCAGGTCGCCCTTCAGGTCCGGAGGGGCCTCCAGCCGGTGTTCGGGATCGCCGCCGGCGGCGCTGACTGCGCTCTCCCGGTGGTGGCCGGCGCTGACCGGGGAAGGATTCCCCGGCTACATCGAACCTAGGCGCCTCGGTTGCGGGGTTCGGCCGGAACCGTTTCGGGGTCTCAGGGGCGGGCTCGCCGGGATGGGAGCCCGCCCGCTTCAGCCAACAGCGATCAAGCCGGGGAAATCCGTCGGCGGCGCGAGCCGAGACCGACCAGTGCGGCGCCAGGTAGCAGCAGGAGGGCGGTGGCCGTGCCGTCCGGGACGCCGGACGAACCCGAGGTGGCATCGATCTCCAGGGACAGGTAATTCCGCGCGCTGCTGGCGGACCAGGTGGCGAACGAATTGGTGGTGGCGAATTGGCTGCCCTGCGACCAACCAAAGGCACTCGTCGACGGGGAGGCGTCGGGATCGTAGGTCCACCACGTCGAATTTGCACCGCTTCCCGCCGTATTGAGGACGAGCCAGTACGTGGTGTTTCCGGTTAGGCTTACCGGGGTGCTGAACGTAAAGGTTTTGGTCGTTCCAGACTGGCTTAGCGTCTGGGAGGTTCCGAGCAGGCTTCCCGTGCTCGGGTTATTGGACCAGATTTGGAACGAAGCGCTTCCGGAGACCAGGCCCGCGAGGATCGAGATGCTGGAAACCGACCAGTTCGCGCCGGCGCCGGTCGTGATCTGCACGGCGTGGCCATTGGTGGCATTAGAGTAGAAGGGCGCCGTGTTGCCCCCGGAGACCGCGCTGAAATTGCTTAACACCACGGCGCCTTCGACGAAGGGCGTGAAGGCCAGCGCCGCGAGGGCGGCAGCGAGCGGAATCGAGGGAGTGGCGGGACGGGGAGCGGGGAGCTTTGTCATTCGCCTGCCTCCTCAGCATCTATGATACCGGATGGTAAGAAATGAAATTTCCAAAACGCTACGTATTGAAAATCAGGACCATAAAGAAATCAAAGGTAACAAATGATAGTAGGCAACAATTTACTTCCGTAAACATGGCCGACGTTCCGGCCCCTGCGCACCGCTCTCACGCCCGTTGAATGCAACCGTAGTAAAAAGGCGGTATCATTCGGTCCGCCTGGAGCGCGGATAGACGCCGCCGTCCGCGGTTCGGTGTAGCCGGGGCATTTTGCCCCGGGCGGCGGGAACGCGCTGCAAGCCGGCGGAGCCTTGGGTCCGGGAAGCGGAGGAACGAGCGGAAGGGAGTTTCGTTCTGTCCGACCGGGGAAGGATTCCCCGGCTACATCGAACCTAGGCCGGCGTGATGGGTTTGGTGTAGCCGGGGCGCGCCGCCCCGGTCCCTGCAGACGACCGCCACTTCCGGCCCGGCTACATCGATCCGCGGTCCGGCGGCAACGTGGCCCAGCCTGGCGCCTCTCGGACGTGGTCACTGGGGCAACGGTGAGAAGGCCCACCCCCTGGGCGTTAGGAGCGAAGAGAGGCTTCCGAAACAGAAAGCCCCGGTAACCTTTTCGGCTACCGGGGCTTATCGCGAAATGGAGCGGGCGAAGAGACTCGAACTCTCGACGTCCACCTTGGCAAGGTGGTGCTCTACCAACTGAGCTACGCCCGCGAGGGACTGAGAGGGGTAAAGGCCTCCCCGTCCGCGTCAACTGCTATTTTCCACTCTCCCAAACTGTGCTTCCCGGGTCCGCCCCGCAGCTCAGAAGGAGTAGGTGGTGGTGAAGCGGTACTCCCGCGGAGAGACCAGATCGTAGCGGCTCAGCGCGGCGCCCCGGCCCCCGGGCAGGTTGAACCCATCCGGCGCCCCAGCGCCCGTCGCGAGCCGCACGGGGATGATCTCGTCCTGATCGAACAGGTTCGCGACGTTGAGCTGGAACCGGAAGCGCCCCGG
>JAIXQE010000078.1 GCA_027485815.1 Opitutaceae bacterium | reverse complement strand
CGCTTGACCCCGTTGAGCGTCATCTGGATCGCGCTGCCGACGGCGTGGTCGACGTAGATCACGAACGTCTTCGCGTCATTGCCGAGGAAGACGGCGCAGCCGTTCGCGGTGGGCATGACCCCCTTGAGGGAGACGAGGACGACGTCGCTGGGCATGGCGTCAAAGTGATCGCCAAAGGGACGGGGCGCAAGCACCGGACCCGCGGGTGCGAGGATCGTGCTCGCCGGCCCGCGCGGGTAGCCCCTTCGGCTTCCCGGACGCCTTCAACCCGCACACCGGCTGGGTCGCGGAGGATGTCGTGGCGATCAACGTCGGCATCACGCTGGTGATGGCGGAGAATCGGCGCAGCGGGTTCGGGCGCGGACCTTGCAACGCGCGGCCGGGGTGCGGCGCGGCTTGACTCGAGCCAGATCCGCCCGCGAGCCGGCAGGACCGCCGCCCACGGACAATCTGGCGTGGTCGTGCGGATCAGGCGCGCTCCAGCTTGGGCCGGCCTGCCTCGACGCGGTACGAGGCGCGGGTCACGAGCGGGGCGCCCGGCCGGGTGACGTAGGGCACGGTCCGGAAGTGGGTCGTCCACGCCTGGGGCGTGAGCTCGCAGGAGACGTAGCCCCGCTCCTCGTTGTAGAACTTCACGCCGGGGTTCTCGGCCAGCAGCTGATTCAGTCCGCGCGCTTCGGCCCGACCGTCGCCGGAGGAACTGATCGAGGTTCCCACGAACTCCACGGCCGTCACCGGGTCCTCTGGCCGTTCGAAGTCCGGTCCGAGTTCATTCGCCCAGTTGGTGTGGATGTCCCCGGTGATCACCACCGGGTTGCGCACCCCCGCCTCGCGCCAGTGGCGCAGCAGAAGCCGGCGCTCGTGCTCGTAGCCCGGCCACTGATCCATGCTCAGGGTCGCCTCGGGCCCGGGGGTCCGGTCGACGCGGGCGAACATCACCTGCTGGGCGAGGACGTTCCAGGTGGCCGCCGAGCCCTCGAGGCCCTGACGCAGCCAATCGCGCTGCGTCGCGCCGAGCAACGTCCCCGCCGGGTCGAGTTGCGCGGGATGCGGCGCCTTGCGGCCGTCGCCGAGCGGCTGATCGCTGCGGTATTGGCGGGTGTCGAGGACATGGAAACCGGCGAGACGGCCAGCGGTGACGCGGCGGTAGAGGGGTAGATCCGCACCGCGGGGCAACTGGGCGCGGCGCAGGGGCATCGCCTCGTAATACGCCTGATAGGCGGCGGTCCGCCGGCGCAGGAACTGTTCCCGCGTGGTGCGATCGGGGTCCTGCGGGATGTCGCCCGCGTAATTGTTCGCCACCTCGTGGTCGTCCCAGGTGACGAGCCACGGGGCCGCCGCGTGCGCGGCCTGGAGGGCGGGATCGAGACGGTAGAGCGCGTAGCGGGCCCGGTAATCATCTAGGGTGAGGATTTCCCCACCATTGTGCCGACGGGTCCGGCCGGCCGTGATCCCGCCCTCATAAATGTAGTCCCCGAGGTGGACGATCAGGTCGAGGTCCTCCCGCGCCATATGCTCGTAGGCGGTGTACAACCCGCTTTCGTAATGCTGACACGAGGCGAACGCGAAGCGCAGGCGCTCGGGCAGTTCGGTCGGTGCTGGAAAGGTCCGGGTGCGTCCCTTGGTGCTGACCTCGGAGCCCACGCGGAACTGATACCAATACCAGCGTCCGGGGCGCAGGCCCTCGACCTCGACGTGCACGGCGTGGGCCCAGCCCGGGTTCGCGACCGCGGTGCCCCGCGCGACCACCCGGCCCATCGCCTCGTCCTCCGCCACCTGCCAGCCGACCTCCACGGCTTCCGCGGGCATCCCGCCACCCGGCTCGAGGGGGCGCGGCGCGAGGCGGGTCCACAGCACGAAGCCGTCGGGCGTCGGATCGCCCGAGGCCACGCCCAGGGTGAAGGGGTAGCCGGGCAGCTTCGGCGCGGCGGCGACCGCGCCGCGCAGGCGCGCCGAGGAGGCGGCGGCCGCGGCGGCGAGGGAGGCGCCGGCGAGCACGAAACGCCGGCGGCTAAGGGGAAAGTTGCCGGGGAGCGGAGCGGCGGGGGAGGCCATCACGCGCCGAGGCAACGGGGCCGGGCGGGACGGGTCAAGGCGCCGGAGGTGACAACTCCGCGTCGCCGGCGAGCGCCGCGTCCTCCTTCAGGCTGGTGCCGCTCCGCCCCAGACGTGCGGCGGCGAGGAGCAACCCCGCGAGGCGCTCCGCCGCCGCGGCCGGCGGCAGGCCCTCGGGTCGGATGTTCGACACGCAGTTGCGGTCCGCGTCGGTCCGGTCCGGCCCGGGCCCGTGGGTGAGGTACGCGCCAAGGCTGTCGGGGACGCCCAGCCCCGGGCGTTCGCCCAGGAGGATGAGCGAGAGCCGGCTCCGGAGGAGCGCGCCCAGTTCATCCTGCAGCTTCACGCGGGCGAAGGGCACGACCAGCACCGGCGTCACGCTCCAGCCGGCCGCGGTGAGCCGCGCGAGCAGGGGCGCCAGCGTCGGCACGGCGTGTCGCTGCGCGGCCGGCGCGGAGAGGCCGTCGGACACGATGACGGCGAGGTCGCGTCCGCCCCACGCGGCCGCGCGGGCCTCGAGGTCCCGCCGGGAAGCCGGCGCGAGGCGCCGGCCGAGATCAGGCCGTGCGAGGTAGGTGGCCCGGTCGGCGGCCCCGGAGGCGGCGACGGCGTGGGCGATCCCGGCCGCGGCCAGCGCGCCGGCCAGCGCCTCCGCGTCGAAGCTCGCCTGCACCGCGTCGCGGGCGCGGGCGTGCGCGAGCAGGAAGTCGAGCCGCGCGGCGGTGGGCAGGCTGCCCCCCGCCCGGCCCAGCGCGATGCGGGCCGGGGTGTGCGCGCGGAGGGCGGTCCACGGGTCCGGCCGCGCCGGCAGCGAAGGCTCAGGGGAGGAGAGCATGGTTGGGGGCGACGGGCAGCAGGCGGCCGTCGCGGGCGAGGCCCATCCGCTCGAGCCAGGCCTCGAACTCCGGGGCGGGACGCAGGCCGAGGACCTGCCGCAGGTATTGGGCGTCGTGGAACGAGGTCGACTGGTAGCCGAGCATCACGTCGTCCGCGCCCGGAACCCCCATGAAATAGTTGCAGCCCGCCACGCCCAGGAGCGTCAGCAGGGTGTCCATGTCGTTCTGGTCCGCCGCCGCGTGGTTGGTGTGGCAGACGTCCACGCCCATCGGCAGCCCGAGGAGCTTGCCGCAGCAGTGGTCCTCGAGCCCGGCGCGGATGATCTCGCGCCCGTCGCGCAGATATTCCGGCCCGATGAAGCCGACCACGGAGTTGACGAGGAAGGGATCGAACGCGCGCGCCACCGCGTAGGCGCGGGCCTCGCAGGTCTGCTGGTCCACGCCGTGGTGGGCGTCTGCCGAGAGGGCGGAGCCCTGCCCGGTCTCGAAGTACATCACCTGCGGCCCGCCGCGGCCCAGGGCGAGCGTGGCCGCCCGGGCCTCCGCCAGCAGCGCGAGGTCCACGCCGAAGCTCCGGTTGGCCGCCTCCGTCCCGGCGATCGACTGGAACATCAGGTCCAGCGGCGCGCCGCGCCGCAGCGCCGCCAGCTGGGTGGTCACGTGCGCCAGCACGCAGGACTGGGTCGGGATGCCGTAGCGGGTGATGACGCGGTCCAGCAAGCCCAGGAGGTCGTGGACGGCGCCCACGTGGTCGGTCGCGGGGTTGATGCCGAGGACTGCGTCCCCGCAGCCGTACAGGAGGCCGTCCACGAGGGAGGCGGTGATCCCCGCGGGGTCGTCGGTCGGATGGTTGGGCTGGAGCCGGAACGAGAGCCGGCCCGGCAGGCCGACGGTGGAGCGGAAGCGCGTGACGACCCGCCGTTTCCGCGCGATGAGGATCAGGTCCTGGTTCGCCATCAGCTTCGTCGCGGCGGCGACCATCTCCGGGGTGAGGCCGGGCGCGAGGGCGGCGAGCGCCGCGTCGTCCGTCTCGTAGCGCAGCAGCCATTCGCGGAACTGGCCCACCGTGAGACCCGCCACCGGCCGGAAGGCCGCCGGGTCGTGTTGCGCGAGGATCAGGCGGCTGACTTCGTCCTGCTCGGGTGGGATCAGGGGCTCGCGCAGGAACAGCGCCAGCGGCACGTCGGCGAGGCAGGCCTGCGCGGCCACGCGTTCCTCGGCCGAGGTGGCGGCGAGGCCGGCCAGTTCGTCGCCGGCGCGCGCCGGGGTGGCCTTCGCGAGCAGTTCGCGCAGGTCGTGGAACGAGTGGCGCCGGGCGCCGACGGCGAGGGACCAGCGGGCCATCGGATCAGTCGTGATCGGGCGCGAGCGCCGCGATGGGCGGGCCCGGGAACCGGCGTCGCACCCCTCCCCACCAGGCCGCTGCCAGGACCAGGGCGGCCCCGGCCGCGAGCGGCAGGGCGGCGTCGTTCGGCGGTTGGATGCCAACCCAGACCACGCCGATGCCTCCCAGCAGCGCGAGGACCGCGAGCAACCGGAAGCGGCCGACCCCGAGGTCGAAGGGCCCCATCCGCCGCCAGCGTCCGCCGCAGGCCAGAAGGCCCGCGAGGATCGGCATCAGGTAGGAGACGTAGACGAAGATCACCGCCCCGGCCGTGAGGGTCGAGTAGACGGGGGTGTAGAGGGTGCAGGCGAAGGCCAGGCCCGCGCCCGCCCACACCGCCGCCACGGGCGTGCCCCAGCGCGGGGAGACCTGCCGCAGCGTTCCCGCCGCCGGCAGGCCGCCGTCGCGCGCGAACGCGTAGATCATCCGCGAGGTGGAGGTGACGCACGCCAGGCCGCAGCAGTAGTTCGCCGCGATGATCCCGCACCACAGCGCGGCGGCGAAGGGGGCGGGGAGGGTGGAGGAGAGCAGCCACGAGAACACGTCCGCGCCCTTGGCCGCGCCCGCGCCCAGGTCCGGCAGCGCCAGCACGAAGGCCGCGACCATTACCCAGCCGAATCCGCCCGAGAGCAGCACCGAGCGCACGATCCCCCGCGGCACGTTGCGCGCCGCCTCGCGCGTTTCCTCGGCGGCGTGCGCGGAGGCGTCGTACCCCGTGATGGTGTACAACGGCCAGATCAGCGCGAGCGCCGCGAGGCGCAGCAGCGACTCCTCCGGCGGCCACACGCCGCCGCCGGCCGGGCCGCTGTGGTTCGCGAACCGCACCAACCGGCCCCAGTCCAGCGTCGGCGCCGCCGCCAGCAGCGCCGCCGTCAGCAGCACCGCGACCACCAGGATCAGGATGCCGCTCAGGTCCGTCAGCCGCGTGACCAGCCGGATCCCGCCATGGTTGCACGCTGCCTGGGAAAGGGTCATCGCCGCGACGACGGCGACCTGGACCCCGGAGCCGAGCGACGCCGGATCTACGCCGAAGAGGGGTGCCGCGAAGGCGAGCAGCAGTTGCGTCGCGCCGACGTTGACCGAGGCGGTCACGAACACGAGGCCCAGCAGGTTGAACCAGGCCGTCGCCCAGCCCCACCCGCGTCCACCGAGGAGCGCGCTCCAGTGGTAGAGGCCGCCCGCCGTGGGAAACGCGGACGCGACTTGGGCCAGGCAGAGCGCCACCATCAGGCAGTAGGCCACTCCCGCCGGCCACACGAGGCCCGCCGCCGCCCCGCCCACCGCGCCGAAGCCCAGCTGGAACGAGGTGATTCCGCCCGCGAGGATGCAGATGATCGAGAAGGAGAGGGCGAAATTGGAGAAGCCGCTCATCCGGCGGCGCAATTCCTGCGCATAACCGAGGCGGCGGAGCAGGGCCTCGTCGGCGTCACCGCCGCTGGGCGGGGCGTTGGGCGCGGGTGGGGGTGGCATTGCGCGGAGGCGTAGCGGCGGCCGGCCGGCGCCGGCAATCCTATTCCCGGCCGCCCTCAGGCTCGACAGGGCCGCCGCGGACGCGCCAGCTTCGGCCTCATGCGCCTCCCCGCCCCCCTGCGCCTCCTGCCCCTGCTGCTCGCCGTCGCCCTGCCCGCCGCCGTGCCCGTGGAGCACGATCTCGTGGTGTACGGCGGCACCGCGGCCGCGGTTACCGCCGCGGTCCAGGCGCGGCAGATGGGCCGCTCCGTGATCGTGGTCAGTCCGGACCGCCACCTCGGCGGCCTCACCAGCGGGGGCCTCGGGTGGACCGATACCGGCAACAAGGCGGTGATCGGCGGGCTGGCGCGCACGTTCTACCACCGCATCTGGCGCCACTACCAGGCGGACGCGGCGTGGCGCTGGCAGTCGCGTTCCGAGTACGGCAACCGGGGCCAGGGCACGCCCGCGATCGACGGCGAACAGCGGACGATGTGGATCTTCGAGCCGGGCGTCGCCGAGCGGGTCTTCGAGGACCTCGTGCGCGAGCACGGCATCACGGTGGTCCGCGACGAGTGGCTCGACCGGAAGGGCGGCGTCAGCCTCGCGGGCGGCCGGATCACGGCCATCCGGACCCTCAGCGGCCGCACCTACGCGGGACGGATGTTCATCGACGCGACTTACGAGGGTGACCTGATGGCCGCCGCCGGGGTTTCGTACCACGTCGGCCGCGAGGCGAACCGCGTCTACGGCGAGGAGCATAACGGGGTGCAGACCGGGGTGCTGCACCACCGGCACCACTTCGGGGTGCTGTTGCCGCAGAAGGTCAGCCCCTACCGGATCCCGGGGGATCCCGCGAGCGGCCTGGTGGCGCGGGTCAGCGCGGAGCCGCCCGGCGTGTTCGGCGAGGGTGACCACCGGGTGCAGGCGTACTGCTTCCGGATGTGCCTCACGGACCATCCGGAAAACCGGATCCCGTTCGCGCGTCCCGACGGGTATGATCCCGCCCAGTACGAGCTGCTGGCGCGCATCTACGCCGCGGGTTGGAAGGAGACCTTCGGCAAGTTCGACCCGATTCCGAACCGGAAGACCGACACCAACAACCACGGGCCGTTCAGCACCGACAACATCGGGATGAACTACGACTACCCGGAGGCCAGCTACGAGCGTCGCCGCGAGATCATCAAGGAGCACGAGAACTACCAGAAGGGCTGGCTTTACTTCATCACGACGGATCCCCGCGTCCCCGCGGACGTGCGGGAGCGGATGCGGCAGTGGGGCCTGGCGAAGGACGAGTTCAAGGACAACGGGGGCTGGCCCCGCCAGATCTACGTGCGGGAGGCGCGCCGGATGATCGGCAGCTTTGTGATGACGGAAAACGAGCTGCGGCAACGGAAACCCACGCCCGACTCCGTCGGCATGGGCAGCTACACCATCGACTCGCACAACGTGCAGCGCTACATCACGCCGGAGGGTTACGTGCAGAACGAGGGCGACATCGGGGTGCCGCTGAAGGCGCCCTACGCCATCGCCTACGGGGCGCTGGTGCCCAAGCGCGGGCAGGTCGGGAACCTGCTCGTGCCGGTCTGCGTCTCGAGCTCCCACATCGCCTTCGGTTCCATCCGGATGGAGCCCGTGTTCATGATCCTCGGGCAGTCCGCCGCCACCGCCGCCGTGCTCGCCCTCGAGGGCGGCGTGGCCGTGCAGGACGTTCCCTACGCGCGCCTGCGGGAACGCCTGCTCCGCGACGGCCAGATCCTGGAGCAGCCGCCCGCGCCCTCGCCTTGAGCGTTCCGCTGCTCCTCGCGCTGGGCTCCGCCGCCCTCTTCGCGGTGGCCGCGCTGCTGGTCAAGCGGGCCTCCGACCTCGGGGCCGGCCTGTGGCGCACCGCGTTCGTGGCCAACCTGATGACGGTGGTCGTCTTCCAGCCGCTCTGGCTGCTTGGAGGCGAGTGGCACCCGGAGCTGTGGTGGCAGCCCGTCGTCACCGCCCTCTGCTTCTCCGGGGGCCAGTTCCTCACGTTCTTCGCCTTCGAAACCGGGGACGTCTCCGTCGCCGCCCCCGTCATGGGGATCAAGATCCTGCTCGTCGCCGTGCTCGTCGCCTGGTGGGCGGGGGAGGCGCTGCGCTGGCAACTCTGGGTCGCGGCGCTGCTCGCGAGCCTGGGGGTGGCGGTGCTGAACGCCTCCGGGGGGGCGGGACGTCCGCGGTTCCGCGTGGGTCGCACGGTGCTGATCGCTTCCGCGGCGGCCGCGGCCTACGCGGTCTTCGATGTGCTCACCCAGCTGTGGAGCCCCCGGTGGGGCCTCGGGCGGTTCCTGCCGTTGACGGTCACCTGCGGCGGCTTGCTGGCCTTCCTTTATGTGCCGCGCTTCCGCGGCTCGCTGGCCGAGATCCCGGGGCCTACCTGGCGTTGGCTGCTCGCCGGGACCGCCGCGATGGGCGTGCAGTCGGCGGGCATCACCGGCGTCATCGCCCACTGGGGCGGGGCGGCGCCCGTGAATGTCGTCTACGGTTCCCGCGGCCTCTGGAGCGTCCTCGCCGTCTGGGTGGCCGGGGCGTGGGTGGGTTCGCGGGAGCGCACCGCGGGCCCTGCCGTGCTGCGCACGCGGCTGGCGGGCGCCACCCTGATGCTGGGCGCGATCGCGCTCGTGCTCGGCTGAGCCCGCCGGGGCCGAGGCCCGCGTTCACGCTTGCCAGTCCGCGCGGTCGCGGGTCTGTTCCGCGCGCATTCACCGATGGCCGCGAACTACACTGAAGCGAGCATCAAGACGCTCTCCTCCCTCGAGCACATCCGCCTGCGCCCGGGCATGTACATCGGCCGCCTCGGCAACGGCACCCACGCCGAGGACGGGATCTACGTGCTGATCAAGGAGACGATCGACAACTGCATCGACGAATTCACGATGGGCCACGGCCGCCGCGTCGACGTCGAGCTGCACGAGCGCTCCGTCCGGGTCCGTGATTACGGCCGGGGCATCCCGCTGGGCAAGCTCGTCGACTGCGTCTCCATCATCAACACGGGCGCCAAGTACGACAGCGAGACGTTCCAGAAATCGGTCGGCCTGAACGGCGTCGGCCAGAAGGCGGTGAACGCCCTTTCGCTCGAGTACCGCGCCCAGGCCTTCCGCGACGGCCAGAGCCGGGTCGTCGAGTTCGCCCAGGGTCGGCTTCGCCGCGACGGCAAGGTGGTCAAATCCGAGGAGCGCAACGGCACGCTGATCGAGTTCACGCCCGACGAGGCGCTGTTCGGCCGCGACTTCCGGTTCCGGCCCGAGTTCATCGAGGATCTCCTCTGGAACTACGCCTTCCTGAACCGCGGGCTGACGCTCACCCTCAACGGGAAGGCGTTCAAGTCGGAGCATGGCCTGCGCGACCTGCTGCAGAAGAACCTCAGCGGCGAGCCGCTCTACCCGATCGTCCACCTTGAGGGCGAGGACATCGAGGTGGCCTTCACCCACGGCGCCCATTACGGCGAGGAGTACTTCTCCTTCGTCAACGGCCAGCACACCACGATGGGCGGCACCCACCTCGCCGCCTTCCGCGAGGCGCTCGTCGACACGGTGCGCAACTTCTTCAAGAAGGACTACGACGCCGCCGACATCCGCCAGTCGATCGACGCCGCGATCGCGGTCCGCGTGATGGAGCCGGTCTTCGAGTCGCAGACCAAGACCAAGCTGGGCTCCACCCACGTCGGCCCCAACGGGCCCTCGCTGAAGGATTTCGTCGGCAAGTTCATCCAGCAGACGCTCGACGTTCACCTGCACAAGAACCGCGAGACGGCCGAGGCCCTGCGGGCGAAGATCGAGTCGAGCGAGCGCGAGCGCAAGGAGCTGGCCGGCATCCGCAACCTCGCGCGGGAGCGGGCGAAGAAGGCCTCCCTGCACAACCGCAAGCTCCGCGACTGCCGGCTCCACCTCGGGGACCGCAACGAGCGGGCCGAGCAGAGCACGCTCTTCATCGTGGAGGGCGACTCCGCCGCCGGCTCGCTCACCGCCACCCGCGACGTGCAGACCCAGGCCGTCTTCGCCCTCAAGGGGAAGCCGCTCAACACCTACGGGCTCTCGAAGAAGGTGATCTACGAGAACGAGGAGTTCCACCTGCTGCAGTCCGCGCTGAACATCGAGGAGGGGCTCGAGGGGCTGCGCTACGGCCGGGTGGTGATCGCGACCGACGCGGACGTCGACGGGATGCACATCCGCCTGCTGCTGATCTCGTTCTTCCTGCAGTTCTTCCCCGACCTGATCCGCAACGGCCGGCTCCACCTGTTGGAGACGCCCCTGTTCCGGGTGCGCAACAAGCGGCGCACGATCTACTGCTACAACGAGGCCGAGCGCGCCGCCGCGGTCGCGGAGCTCGGCGCCGGCCACGAGATCACCCGCTTCAAGGGCCTCGGCGAGATCTCGGCCGGGGAGTTCAAGGACTTCATCGGCGAGAACATCCGCCTGGAACCGGTCTCGCTGAACCACCTCCACAACAGCGACGAGCTGCTCTCGTTCTTCATGGGCAAGAACACGCCCGAGCGGCAGGACTTCATCATCGGGAACCTCAGGGTGGAGAAGGACCTCGTGGCCGTCTGAGCCGCGGTTCGCCGCGGGGCCCGGACCACGGGCCCGGCGCCTTGACCTCGCCGCGCCGCGCGTGGCACCGTCCGCCTTTCCCTCCTGCATGCCGAAGAAGCCGTCCGCCAAATCCGCCCCGGACCAACCGGAATTGCCCCTGGGCAACACCCCCGCGGCCGCCCAACCCCCTTCCGCCGCGCCCGCCGCTCCGGCCGCGCCGGTGCCGGCGCCCGATTCCCCCGCCGCGGAGTCCGCCCCCGTCCCGGCCGGTCCGCCCCCCCGCCGTGGCGGGGATTCCGTGCAAACCGAGGATTCCCCCCTCGCCAACAGTTACCGGGGCTGGTTCCTCGACTACGCCAGCTACGTGATCCTCGACCGCGCGGTGCCCCACCTGGATGACGGGCTCAAGCCGGTCCAGCGACGGATCCTCCACACGCTGTGGGACATGGACGACGGCCGCTTCCACAAGGTGGCGAACGTCGTCGGCCGCACGATGTCACTCCACCCCCACGGCGACGCCTCCATCGGCGCGGCGCTCGTCGGCATCGGGCAACGGGCCTTCCTGATCGAGCCGCAGGGGAACTTCGGCAACGTCCTCACCGGCGACGACGCGGCGGCCCCCCGCTACATCGAGGCGCGGCTCACGCCCTTCGCCCGGGACGTGCTCTTCAACCCGAAGACGACCACGTGGCAGCTCAGCTACGACGGCCGGGCCAAGGAACCGGTGACCCTGCCGGCGAAGTTTCCGCTCGCCCTGCTCGAGGGCGCCGAGGGCATCGCGGTCGGCCTCTCCACCCGCATCCTGCCCCACAACTTCAACGATCTCTGTCGCGCGGCGATCAATCACCTGCAGGGCAAGACCTTCCGCATCTTCCCCGACTTTCCCTCCGGCGGCCTCGCGGACTTCGCGGAGTACAACGACGGCGAGCGCGGCGGGCGGGTGAAGGTGCGCGCGCGCATCGAGCAGCGCTCCAAATACCTGCTCGCCATCACCGAGCTGCCCTACGGGACCACCACCGAGACGCTGATCGAGTCGATCCTCTCGGCCAACGCGAAGGGCAAGATCAAGATCAAGCACGTCGACGACAACACGGCCGACAAGGTGGAGATCCTCGTGCACCTGCCCCAGGGCTCCGACCCGGAACAGGTGATCCAGCAGCTCTACGTGTTCACGGGCTGCCAGCAGAATCTCGCGCCCGCGGCCTGCGTCATCGTCACCGACCCCGCGACCGGCCTCGACCGGCCGGAATTCCTCGGCTGCCGCGAGCTGCTGCGGCGCTCCGTCGACCGCACCCGCGAACTGCTGAAGCGGGAACTGGAGATCAAGCTCGGCGAACTGGAGCAGCAGTGGCATTGGGATTCCCTCGAGCGCATCTTCATCGAGGAGCGCATCTACCGCCGCAGCGAGAAGTCCCGCACCTGGGAAAGCGTGTTGGCCGAGATCCGCGAGGGCCTCGCCCCCTTCCTCCCGCAGCTCCGCCGGGAGGTCACGGAGGACGACATCACCCGCCTGACCGAGATCCGCATCAAGCGCATCTCCGCCTACAACCGGTTCCAGGCGGACGAGCAGCTGAAGCGCATCGAGGAGGGGATCCGCGAGACGAAGGGGCACCTGCGCAACCTCACCGGGTACACCATCGCCTGGTTCGAGATGCTGCAGGAAAAGTACGGCAAGGGCCTCAAGCGCCGCACCGCCTACGACGAGATCGAGCAGATCGACGCGGCCGCCGTGATCTCCGCCAACCAGCGCCTCTACGTCAACCGCGAGGACGGCTTCATCGGCCTCAACTGGCGCCAGCACGAGTTCATCCAGGACTGCACGATCCTCGACAGCGTCCTGACGATCATGCGCGACGGCTCCCTGAAGGTGGCGAAGGTAGCCGACAAGGTGTTCATGGGGCGCGACATCCTCCACTGCGCCGTGTTCCCGAAGGACGGCGACCCCCACTTCTACACGATGGTCTACCAGGACAAGGAGTCGGGGAAGGCCTACGCGAAGCGCTTCCAGATCGGGGGCCTCTCGCGCGACAAGCTGTACCCGCTGGTGGCGAGCGAGGGCTCCAAGGTGATCTATCTCGACGTCGCCCGAACCGAGGCGGAAATGCCGCGCAAGCTCAAGGTGTTCATCGACGGTCGCAGCGGCGCGCGGGTGCGGGAATTTGACTTCGATGCCGGGGCGCTGCCCGTCAGCAGCCGCGGCGCGAAGGGGCAGATCGTCTCGAAGTGGCCCGTGAAGGACGTCCGCCGCGCCGACCTGAAGCTGGGTTGAGCGGGGATGCCTCGCCGGGCTGCCGCCCTGGTTTCCGGGGGTGGCCTTTCCCGTCCCCCGATCCCGGGGGCGATTTTTTCGGAGTCCGGTTGATTCCGGAGTCGCCATCCGGTTTCCGGTTCGCACGGTGATGGGGTCAGGTTCGGCCACCGCTCCAGCGGTCAGCTTCGCCTTTCCACCCCGTCCCCTTTTCCCCATGAACCCCTCCGTCGACCTCTCCCGTCGCCACTTCATTCGCACCTCCGCCGCTGCCGGCGGAGCCGCCGCGCTCGCCGGCTGCAGCCACAGCCCGCAGCCTGCCGCCTCGACCGCCACCGCGGCCGCCGCGCTCGCCGCCACGGCCGCCGCTCCCCGCGCCATGGGCGCCCAGTCCGGATCCGACCGCATTCGCGTCGGCGTCGTGGGCTGCGGCGGCCGCGGCACGGGCGCCATCCGCAACATCCTCGCCGCCGCCCCCGGCATTGAGATCGTCGCCCTCGGCGACCTCTTCGAGCGGCAGGTCAACCAGGCACAGGAGCGCCTCAAGCTGACCAACGTCCAGAAATTCTGGGGCTTCGATAATCACGAGAAGGTCCTCGCCGCCGGCATCGACCTCGTGATCCTCGCCGCGCCCCCGGGCTTCC
Source organism: Opitutaceae bacterium (assembly GCA_027485815.1). GTDB lineage: Bacteria > Verrucomicrobiota > Verrucomicrobiia > Opitutales > Opitutaceae > ER46. The sequence continues at coordinate 13,310 of JAIXQE010000078.1, read as the reverse complement.
GCCCCCAGCACTTCGAGGCCGCGGTCAACGCCAGCACCCCCGCGCGCAAGATCCACATCTTCTGCGAGAAGCCCGTGGCCGTCGATCCGGTGGGCTGCCGCCGCTTCATCGCCGCCGCCCGCAAGTCCAAGGAAATGGGCATTGCCGTGGTGGCCGGCACCCAGCGCCGCCACCAGCAGAGCTACATCGACACGCTCAAGCGGATCCACGACGGCCAGCTCGGCGAACTGGTGGGCGGCCAGTGCTACTGGAATGGCTCCGGCATCTGGTTCCGCGAAAAGAAGGACTGGATCGCCGGTTTCTCCGACTTCGAGTGGCAGTGCTGGAACTGGTACCACTGGGACTGGCTCTGCGGCGACCACATCGTCGAGCAGCACATCCACAACATCGACGTGATGAACTGGGCCTACGGCGGCCCCCCGGTGAAGTTCACCGGGATGGGCGGACGCCAGAGCCGCGGGAATATCCCAGGCAACATCTGGGACCACTTCTCCGTCGAGATGGAGTACGCCAACGGCGCCCGCGTGCTCAGCATGTGCCGCCACACCCCGAAATCCACGCCGCGCGTTGCCGAGCGCATCGTCGGCAGCAAGGGGTACGCTGATCTCACCCAGTCCGGGGTGGCCACGATCAAGGGCGCCAACCCGTTCAACTACTCCGGTCCCACGCCCGATCCGTACGTGGTCGAGCACACCCACCTGATCGAGAGCATCCGGCGCAACCAGCCGCTCAACGAGGGCGAGCAGGTGGCGATCAGCACGCTCACCGCCATCGGCGGCCGCATCTCGGCCTACACCGGCCGCGAGGTCTCGTGGAAGTGGCTGATGGAGGGATCGAAGCTCGATATCGCCCCCAAGGAGTTCAAGGCGGGCCCGGGCTTCTTCCCGAAGACGCCGAATCCCGGCGAGACCGAGCTCGTCTGACGCGCCTCGGCGTCTTTTCTTCCGCAGGCCCGCCGGCGTTCGTCGGCGGGCCTCTTTTTTTGCGCCCGGCTCGGGGCTGAAGGTGGTGCCAGAGGCCGGGATTGAACCGGCGACCAAAGGCTTATGAGTCCTCTGCTCTACCACTGAGCTACTCTGGCGCGGAGGCGTAGGAAGCTGGCGTTTCGCCCCGGGAAATCCAGCCCAAACTTCGCCCCGGCCGCCGGGCCGCGCTCAGTAGTCCGCGCTCGCGCCGACGCTCTCCCACGCCTCCAGCTCCCGCAGCCCGGCGTTGTAACGCCGGCGTGCCTTGTCGGTGGCATACTTGCCGAGCACCAGCCGCAGGGGAGGGGAGGCCGCGTCGACCGCCGCGAGGATGGCCGCCGCGGCCTTGGTCGGATCGCCGGGCTGGCGGCCGCGGGTGCTCTCCACCAACCGCCGGAACTTTCCGCTGGTGCCCTCGTAATCAGGGAGCGTCGCGGCCCCCGCCTCCAGGGAACGGCCCACGAAATCCGTCCGGAAGGGGCCCGGTTGCACCAGCGTCACCTTGATCCCAAGGGGACGCGTCTCCGCGGCCACCGCCTCGCCCAGGGCCTCCAGCGCGGCCTTGGACGCCCCGTAGAGGGAGAAGCCCGGATAGTTGCTGATCGCCGCCGCCGCGCTGATGAACACGAGATGCCCGCTCCGCTGCGCCCGCAGGACCGGCAGGCTGGCCCGGACCACGTGCACCGCCCCGAGGAAATTGGTCTCCCACTGCCGCCGCATCTGGTCCTCATTCAGTTCCTCCAGCGCCCCCAGCAGACCGAAGCCCGCGTTGTTGACCACGACGTCGAGCCGGCCAAAGGCCGCGAGCGCCGCGTCGACCGCGGCCTTAGCTTCGCCCCCAGCCGCCACATCCAGACGCAGGGCCACCGCGCGATCAGGCGCCGTCGCCACCAGATCCCCTAGCGCGGATGGATCCCGCGCGGTTGCCGCCACCCGGTCGCCCCTCGCGAGGGCCGCTTCCGCCAACGCGCGACCGAGACCACGCGAGGCGCCCGTGATGAACCAGACGCGGGAAGGGGAATCGGCCATAGGCAGGTTAACGAAGCACGTTGCCGGTCAGGCGCAAGATCACGGCTCCAGCGCGGCGGGCCCGCGATCCGCGATTCCTCGCTCGACCCCCTCCCCGTGGCCACGATGCTCGGTCGCGCCTTTGATCGTGTTTCGTTTCGCCCCGAGGGCCGTCCCGGTTTCAGCCCCGCTCCCGATCCCCCAGTCTCCCCCCATGACCCGCTCCGCCCCCTGCCGCTCCCTCCTGCTGCCGCTGCTCCTGGGGTTCCTCGTCCCGCTTGCCTGCGCCCAGTCCACTCCCGCCCGGCCCGCTCCGATCCGGGCGGATCCGGTCGTCCTTACCCCCTTCACCGTCTCCACCGACAAGGACACCGGCTACGCCGCCTCCGAGACCCTCGCCGGCACCCGGATGCGCACCAGCCTCCGCGACGTCGGCGCCTCCCTCACGGTCCTCACCCCTGAGTTCCTGCAGGACCTCGCCGCCAACTCGCTCGACAAGGCGCTCCTCTACACCCCCAGCGTCGATTCGGTGGAAGGGGACAACGTCGACGCCAACCGTGCCTCCGGCCAGTTCCTCCGCTTCGGCACGGGCCAGCAGTATTCGATCCGCGGCTTCGTCTCCAACAACGGCGAACAGGGGCTCGCCCACGACTTTTTCTCCGCCCTCGAGCCCAACGACGCCTACAACCTGGAGCGCATCACGCTCTCCCGCGGCCCCAACGCCCTCCTGATCGGGGTCGGCAACCCCCAGGGCGCCGCCGTGACGACCACCAAGCGCGCCCAGCTCACCGCCCGCCGCACGCAGGTGCAGCTGCAGTACGACCGCTGGAGCTCCCGCCGCGCCGCCCTCGACCACAACCAGCCCCTCGTCCCGGGCCGCCTCGCCCTTCGCCTCAACCTCCTCCACGACGAGAAGCGCGAATTCCGCCTCTACGAGGGCCGCCAGCAGGACCGCCTCACCTTCGGCGTCACCGCCCGCCCATTCCGCGACACGGTCGTCACCCTCAACCACGAGAGCTACAGCCTGAACCGCAACGTCGCCCCGCTGGTCTGGGCCTTCGACGGCGGCCTCCTCCAGTGGAACGCCAAGGGCCGCCCCACCGTGAACTTCGCCCCCAACGGCCTCGCCTGGGCCGCCAACGGCCGCCCGCAGGCCGGCTTCGACCCGCGCAACGCACTGACCCAGTTCGCCGCCCAGCAGCCCACCTGGATCGTCGGCCTCCCGCTCGCCAATCCCCTCGTCAACACCCGCTTCCAATCCCAGGTCCGGCCCAACACGTTCGGCGGCATCAACAGCCAGGCCTCCTACCAGACGGTTGATCCCTGGCGCCTCACCGGCCTCTCCCGTTCCACCAACCTCAACGGCGGTACCTGGGACGATCCTTCCCAGCGCCTGCACGGGACCTGGACGCAGCTGTTCCTCGAGCACAAGCTCCTCGACGGCCTCCACCTCGAGCTGGCGGGCAACGTCGCCCGCGACGCCCGCTCCTTCTCGCCGGATTCGTTCAATGTCCTGAAGATCGACGTCGACCGGTTCCTGCCCGATGGCAGCCCGAACCCGGGCTACCTCGTGCCCTACGCCGAGACCCAGGGCCAGTACCGCGATCAGCTTTCCCGGTTGGCCGAGTACCGCGCCACGCTCTCCTACGAACTGGACCTCACCCGCCGCCATCCTTGGCTCGGCCAGCACAACTTCGGCGGCCTCGCCCAGACCAGCCGCTCCGATTCGGACCAGGACATCTTCCGCCACTTCAACCTCGCCACGGTGGGCCGCACCGGCGCCGGCTGGACCAGCGACGCCCTCGGCGGCCCCCACATCCTCCGCACGCGGGCCTACTTCGTGAACGGCCAGGTGCCGTATCCGCTGCCGGACCAGTTCCAGATTGCGCGCAACCTAGGGCAACTCAACGGCCGGACGCTCGTCGGCGCCAACGCCAACGACAGCGCCCCGGTCAACCTTGGCCTGCGCCAGTTCCTCAATTCCACCAAGGCCCGCTCCATCAACGACGCCTACTCCCTCGGCTGGCAGGCCCGCTGGTTTGCCGGGCGCCTCGTCACGGTCGTCGGCCACCGCCGCGACGCCACCCGCAGCTACGGGGTGCCGGACGTCCGGGGCTTCGCCGACCCCGCGATCCCCGGCGCCGCCACCGATCCGCTCCGGCGCTACTTCTCGCCATCCCGCGAGATCCCCCTCGACCGCAACCCGAGTGTCTCCGCCGACGGGGTCTCGCGCACGCTCGGCGCCGTCTGGCACGCGCAGCCCTGGCTGTCGTTCACCTACAACCGCTCCAACAACTTCCGCCCGGTGGGCAACGCCTCCTGGCGGAACTTCGAGGACGTCCCCGCGCCCAACTCCATCGGCCGGACCGAGGACTACGGCCTCCGCCTGTCGCTGCTCGGCGGCCGCCTCTCCGTCTCCGCCAATCGCTTCACCAACGTCGCGACGGATCAGGCGCGGAATGCGAACGCCTACTCGGGCAACATCAAGAATATCCTCTCGCGCCTCCGCTCGAATTACCGGGACGCCGGCGACCCGAACTTCGCCGCGCTGGCGCCCGCCGGCGTCTACCCGGCGGATTCCACCGACGTCAGCGACACCTGGAGCTTCGCGGCCGAGGGCTACGAGCTGAGCGTCGTGCTGAACCCCTCGCCCCGCTGGCGCCTCGCCCTTACCGGGAGCAGCAACCAGAATACGCTGGGCACGCACCTCGCTTCGCTGGGCCGTTACCTGAATACCGCCGCGCCGTACCAGGGGCTCGCCACCTGGCGCCGCTTCGCCAGCGAGCTCCGCCGGGTCGAGGCCGGCCAGCGCTCCACGGCGTTCGCCCTCGATCCCGCCAGCGCCACCGCGCGCGCCCAGGCGGGCACCGATGCCCTGTACCTGGAGCAGCAGACCGCCGCCGCCGAAAAGATCTACCTCGATGAACTCGCCATTGAGGGCGCCGCCACCCACCGCAACGGCAGGTACGCCCTCAACGGCCTCGCCACCCACACCTTCGCGCGCGACGGCGCCCTCAAGGGCTGGTCCGTCGGCGGCAACTTCCGCTGGCGTAGCGCCAATACCATCGGCTTCGAACGCGCCCTCGTCGCCGGCCTGCCGACCGGAGTCATTCTCCCCGCCCGCCCGATCAAGGGCCGCGAGTTCTGGGACCTCGGCGCAATGCTCGCCCACGAACGCCGGATCTTCCGCGACGTCACGCTCCGCACGCAGCTCAACGTGGAGAACCTGTTCGACTGGAGCGGCGCCCGCTTGGTCTCCGGCGATTACGACTCCGAAGGGGTCCTCGGCGCCACCAACGCCCTGGTCCCGATCCGCTGGGAGCTCCGCCGCCCGCGGAACTTCATCCTGACCGCAACCTTCGGCTTTTAAGCCAGCCGGGCGGGACCGACGGGGCTAGGCCAGCAGATCCCGGAGCAGCGCGCGCAGTTCCTGTTCCGGCTCCTCGTGGTGCTGCTCGATCGCCAGCCGCAGGGCTTCCTCCAGCCAAGGCTTGGCTTCGGCCCGCCGTCCCAGTCCCAGCAGCGTCTTGCCCAGCAAAATCCGCGGCATCATCCAATCCGCCTTTCCCTCCGCGCAGGTGCGGAAGTGCGCCACTGCCTCCTCCGCCCGGCCCTCGGCCACCAGGGCCTGCGCCAGGCTGAACCGGAACAGCTCGTTCCCGGGCTGACGCTCGACCAGCGCCGCAAAATGCTCCCGCCGCGAAGGCACGCTCAGCCGGCCTCCACGTAAACCGCCACCGCCGTGGCGTTGTCCGGACCCCCGCGCCGCAGCGCCACCTCCACCAGCCGGTCCACCACGGTCTGCGGGTCCTCGGTGGTGGCCAGTAGGTTCCGCAGCTCGGGATCCGCGATCAGGCGCGAGATGCCGTCGGTGCAGAACACATAGCGGTCTCCGGCCAGCAGCGGGCGGACGCTGACGTCAACCTCCAGCGGAGGCGGCTGCCCGATGCAGCGGGTGAGGGCCCCGCGCTGGGAGGCCTGGAAGTAGACCTGTTCCCCCCGCGCCCGGCGGCGCCGCGCCTCGTTCTCGACGGAGTGATCCTCGGTGAGCAGTTCCAGCGCCCCCGCCCGCCACGCGTAGCAGCGGGAATCCCCGACATGGGCGAGCCGCAGCGCGGTCCCGGCGAGGCTGGCGACCGTCAGCGTGGTGCCGATGCCGACCGACGGGCTGATGCGACGGCCGAGCAGGGCCACGGACTCGTTGGCTTCCCGCAGGGCGGCCGCCAGATCAGGCTCCGGGGAGCCGTCGTCGGCCATCCAGCGGGCGAAGGCCTCCACCGCGCGCTGGGCCGCCTCCGCGCCCCCCGGCAGGCCGCCGATTCCGTCCGCCACGCCGAACAGCCGGCCGGTCGCATCCAAGAGGAAGCGGTCCTGGTTCTCCCGGCGCACCCGCCCGATGTCGGTCGCGGCGGCGGCGTGCAGGGTCAACATTCGGCGGAGGTTAACAGTTCCCGGCGCTCAGGCGAAAGGACGAAATTGCTCCTCCCGGTTCGCCCGCGACAGCGGGGTGAAGGCCGGCTGGGGCAGGGAATCGAGAAAGAGGCGGCCGTAGGTCTTGGCCAGCACCCGCGCGTCGAGCAGGGTAATCACGCCCCGATCCGACGCCGACCGGATCAGCCGGCCCACGCCCTGCCGGAACTTCATCAGGGCATCGGGCAACGTGAGCTCGTGGAACGGGTTGCCGCCCTCCTCGCGCAGGTGATCGCAGCGGGCCTCCGTCACCGGATGGTCCGGCGGATCAAACGGCAGGCGGGTGATGATCACCTGCGCCAGCGCGTCGCCGGGCACATCGATCCCGGTCCAGAAGCTGTCCGTGCCCAGCAGGACCGCATTACCCGCGGCCCGCATCCGCCGGGTCAGCTCGGTGCGGGAGAGGTCTGCTCCCTGGCAAAGGAGCGGGCGCCCGGCGGCCTGCAGCACCGGCTCCAGGGTCTGGGCCACGGCGCGGAGGTCGGTGTAGCTGGTGAACAGCACCAGGGTGCCGCCGCGCACGCGGGTGCAGCAGAAGGCCACGTAGTCGGCCAAAATATCCAGGGCGAGGCGGGCGTCCTTCGCGGTGGGCAGGGGCACGTCGGCGGCCACGTACACCCGCATGTTCCGGGCATAGTCGAAGGGGGAGCGCACGAGGCCAGTGCGGGCGTCTCCTGCGCCCAGCCGCTGGGCGAACGCCCCCACCTGGCCGCCCAGGGCGAGGGTGGCGCTGGTGCACACCACCGCCGTCCGCCGGCCAAACAGGTGCTGCCGGAGCGCCGGAGCGATTTCCAGCGGCGCGCTGCGCAGGGTCACGATGGTCTGCTGCCGCCCGGACCGCTCCGCCCAATAGACGTGTCCCGGCGCACCCAGGGTCAGCCACTCGGTGAGGCCGCCCTGGATGCCCTTCAGCCGCTGCCGTTGCTCGAGCAGTTCATCCCGGTCGCGCCCCTCCTCCATCCGGTCCGCCCGCTCCGCCAGCAGCCGCTCCAGGGCCCCCAGCGGCCCTTCCAGCACCGGCTCGACCGGCTCCGGTTGACGGAGGCGGACGACGCTCCGCGCGGCGAGCAGGGTGTCCGCGACGGAGGCGAAAAACTCCTCCGCCGCGGCGAGCGCGTCGACCACCAGTTGCGGTCCCGCGGGATCCCCCAGTCTGCGCAGGAGCCCCCGGCGCGTCCGGGGATGATGCAGGTACTTCAGCGCCCGGTCGACGCCGTAGCTGGAGAGGCTCAGGCCGAAGTGGTCGGTGGCGACCTCGGGCACGGTGTGGGCCTCGTCCAGGACCACGAAGTCATCCGCCAGCAGGACTCCGCGGGCGTCCGCCGGCGCCCCCTGGGCCTGCGCGCCCCCGGCGTTGATGAGGGCGAAGAGGAGCGCATGGTTCACGATCACCACGTTCGCCTGGCGGAGGCGGGCGCGGGCCCGCTGGTAAAAGCACCGCTCGCCGTCGCAATGCTTGCGCGAGCAGGCGGAGGAATCCGCACTGACGACGTCCCACACCTCCGCCCGGGGCGGCGGGCGCAACTCGTGGCGCAGGCCCGTCCGCGTTTCCTCCGCCCACGCCGCGAGGCGCTGCAGTTCATCGTACTCGGCGTCGGCGAGGAGGGTCGCCCGCTCCGCGAGGGCGTGGGCGAGCCGGGTGGTGCAGAGGTAGTTGCCCTTGCCGACGAGCACGGTGGAGCGGAAGTCGGCGTAACGCGCGAGCTCCGGGGTGCCGCGGAAGAGCCGCCGGCATTTGGGCAGGTCGCTCTCCTCGAGCTGCTCCTGCAGCGCGATGGTGTGGGTCGAGACGATCAGCGGCCGCGACTGGTCCACGGCGTGGATGATCCCGGGCACGAGGTAGGCGAGGGACTTGCCCACGCCGGTGCCCGCCTCGAACAGCAGCGGCTCGTCGTCGGCGAGCGCCCCGGCCACGGCCCGCGCCATCTCCTCCTGCTGGGGCCGGTGTTCCAAACCGAGGGCGGCACGCAGCCAGCCCTCCGCCGCGAAGGTGCGCGCGGTCAACCCCGGCGCGAGGGCCGGGGGCGGGCGGGAATCGAGGTCATCGCGGAGGCCGATCATCGCGGGGCGTGAAGGAAGCCCCGGCCCGCGCCGGCCCGCAATTGAAATTGCCGCCCGGCGCCCCCCGGCGCAGCGTCGCGCGATGAGCGAGCATCCTGGCGCGACGGAAGACTGGATCGCCGGGCTCGCCCGCTTCCTGAGCGAGGAACCCGACGTCAATGCGGTCCGCATCGATCCGGCGACGCGACGCGTCTCCGTCGCCACTTGGGGCCGCGCCCCGGTGCCGGGACTGGAGGAGCGCCTCGCGGCCACCATCGCCGCCGTCACGGCTCGCGAGGCGGCGACCCCGGGTCCGGCCCCCGCCGGCTTCCGCCTCCGGCGCGAGGGCGGGATGACCGAGCTGGGGCGCCTTGCCGGTCCCACCGCCGAGAAGCTCTGGCTGTGGCGCGAGATGGAGTGGCCGGAGATCCGCGCCGAGCCCCTGCCCGAGGAGGAGGAATGGCGCACGCTCGCCGGGCTCGCCGCGGCCTGCGGTGGCTTCGGCCTCGCCGCCTCCGCCGCCCAGCACTTTCTCCCGCAATTTCCCTGGCTCGCCCCGGGACTCTTCGCCGCCGCCCTCGTGGCCGGAGGCTGGGACGCCGCGATCGACACGTGGGCGAGCCTCCGCGAGCGCCGGATCGACATCCATTTCCTGATGATCGCCGTGGCCCTCGGGGCCGTGCTGATCGGGGCGCTGGGGGAAGCAGTTCTCCTGCTCTTCCTCTTCTCCGCCTCCGGCGCGATGGAAGGCTACGCCCTCCACCGCACCCAGCGGGAGGTCGGCTCGCTGCTGAAATCCGCCCCGAAGCAGGCGACGCTACTCGACGCCGACGGCCGGGAGCGCGAGGTCGCCGTCGAGTCGGTTCGTCCCGGCCAGCGGCTCCGCGTCCGCCCCGGCCAGGCCTTCGCGGCCGACGGCAGCGTCATCGCCGGGCGCAGCGCCAGCGACGAGTCCGCCCTCACCGGCGAGGCCAATCCCGTCCCCAAGGCCCCGGGCGATCCGGTCTACAGCGGCACCCTCAACCTCTGGGGCCAGGTCGACTTCGACGTCACCCGGCTCCCGGCCGAAAGCACCCTCCAGCGCATCATCCGGCTCATTCAGACCGCCCAGAAGCTGAAGGCGCCCAGCGAGCGCCTCACGGATCGCTTTGGCACCGGCTACACGTACCTCGTAATCGGCGGCTCCGGCCTGATGTTCCTCGTCTGGTGGCTCGGCTTCGGCCTGCCGGCGTTCGCCCCGGACGGGGAGACCCGCTCCGCCTTCTACCGGGCGATGACGCTGATGGTGGTCGCCAGCCCCTGCGCGCTCGTCCTGTCGATCCCCTCGGCCATCCTCGCGGCCATCGCCTGGGGCGCCCGCCACGGGGTGCTCTTCCGCGGCGGCGCGGCGATCGAGCGGCTGGCGGATGTCGATGCCGTGGCCCTCGATAAGACCGGCACGCTGACGACCGGTGAGCTCGCGGTCGCGGGATGCGAAAGCTTTCCGCCCGGCCACGAGCGCGAGGTGCTGGAACTGGCCTACGCCCTCGAGGCCAAGTCCCAGCACCCCATCGCCCGCGCCATCGTCCGCCACGCCCAGGCGGCCGGCATCCGCGAGCTGCCGGTGGAGGACTTCCGCTCGCTGACCGGTCAGGGCCTGCAGGGCCGGGTGGGGGAATCCACGCTCCTGCTCGGCCGCCGCGAACTGCTCGAGGCCGGCCCCCTCGCGGCCTGGGCCCGCCAGCTCCCGCCCGCCGATGCTGACCTCAGTGAGGTCTGGGTCCTTGGCCGCGACCTCGTCGGCCGGATCCTGCTGCGGGACCAGATCCGCGCGGAATCCCGCCGGGTGCTCGCGGAACTGCACCGCGCCGGAATCCGCACGGTGATGCTGACGGGAGACCGCCGCCACGCCGCCGAGGCGGTCGCCCGCGAGCTCGGGGTCTCGGAGGTGCGGGCCGGCCTCAGCCCCGAGGACAAGGTGGCCGCGATCCAGGCCCTCCGCGCCGACGGCCGCGTGGTGGCGATGGTCGGGGATGGCGTGAATGACGCCCCGAGCCTCGCCGCCGCCGACGTCAGCGTGGCGATGGGGGCGCGCGGCAGCGACGCGGCCCTCGAACAAGCGGAGGTGATCTTGATGCACGACCGCATCGACAACTTCCTCGCGGCCGTCCGGCTCAGCCACCGGGCGCGTGCGATCATCCGCCAGAACCTGGCCGTCTCCCTCGGGGTGGTCCTCGTGATGGTGGTGGCCACGACGGTCGGGGCCGTCCCGCTGTCGATCGGCGTCGCGGCCCACGAGGGCAGTACGCTCGTCGTCTGCCTGAATTCCCTGCGTTTGCTCTTCGGCCGGTCCGGGTAACTCTCCCAGCCCGCGCCGCGTCCCTGCCTTTCACCTCCGCCACCCCTCCGCCCATGAAGCTCACGAACATCCCGCTTTTCCTGGCCGCCGCCGGGCTGTTGCTCTCCGGGTGTACCCTGCCTTCCTCCCGCCGGGTCGTGCCCGCCGGGCAGGCGAACGTCCTGCAGCGGAGCGATCTCGGGGTCGTCACCAGCGTGCGCGAAGTGAACATCGAGGGTCGGCGCACCGGCCTGGGGACGCTCGGCGGTGGGATGGTGGGGGCGGCGGCCGGGAGCGGTGGCCGCGGCGTGGGCGGCGCCTTGGTGCAGGCTTCCGCGGCCGTGGCCGGGGCGGTGGCGGGTCAGGCGGTGGAGGAGGCGGCGACCCGCCAGCGGGCGCAGGAGATCACCGTGCGACTCGAGGACGGCAGCACCGTGACGGTGGTGCAGGAGGCTTCGACCGGGCTGTTCATGGACGGCGACCGCGTGCGGGTCCTGCACGGCGGCGGCCAGGCCCGGGTGACGATGGCGGTGCCCTGAGGCGCAGGAACGTGCATCGTTTTCCTTTCGCCCGGATTCACCGATGAATTCCCCCTCCGTGCAGGATCTCGGTCAGGTGGCCTTGACCGTCCGCGACGTGGCGGCGGCCAAGCGGTTCTACGTCGAGGTGCTCGGTCTCCGGCCGCTTTTCGACGCGGGGTCCAAGTTGTCCTTCCTTGGCGTGGGAGCGGTCCGATTGATGCTGACGGAGCCGAACGGGGCGGGGGAGGCGGGACGCAATTCCGTGCTGTATTACCGGGTCACGGGCCTGGCCGAGTATTACCGGCGCGCCGTGGCGTCGGGGGCGGTTCCGGAGCGGGAGCCCCAGCTGGCGGCGCGGCTGCCGGACCACGAGCTCTGGCTGGCCTTCGTGCGGGACCCCGAGGGCAACCTGGTGGGTCTGATGGAGGAAAGGCGTTAGCGGCAGCAGGGAGGCACTGCGGATTTGACCGGTCCACGCCCACCCGGCAGAGTGGCGGAATGAGACTCAGCCCCGAGGCGGTACAGGCCATCCGCGAGGAGGTTGCCCGGGCGGATCCGCAGGCGGAGGTCTGGCTCTTCGGTTCCCGGACGCGCGACGAAGCCAAAGGCGGGGACATCGACCTGCTCGTGATTTCCGAGCAAATCGCGTTTGCCGACGAGCTCCGCCTGCGGGCCGCCCTGCTCGACCGGATCGGGTGGCAGCGGCTCGACCTCCTGGTCCGCCCGCGCGCGCGGCTCACCGAACCCTTCGCCGCGCTGGCCCTGGAGACCGGCATCCGCCTGTGACTTCCGACGGACAGCGCCGGCTGCCGTTCTAGGCCGTCGCCGCCGGCGCGGCGAAGTCCGCCTCCAGGCACACGAGGCACACGTCGTCCTCGAACTCGCTCCGGCCACAGTGGGCCCGGACGCGCTCGAGCACGGTGGGGATCACCGCTCCCGCGGGGGCCGTTGCGAGGGTGTCCCGCAGCCGGTCCACGCCGAAGAACTCGCCCGCCGCGTTCGCCGCCTCGAACACGCCGTCCGTGTAGGCCAGCAGGGTGCTGTCGGCCGGGAAGGGCACCTCGTGCCGGCTGTACGCGAAATCCCCGAGCAGGCCCGCCGCCGGCTCCGGATCCTCGGGGGCCAGCCGCCGGATCGTGCCGTCCGCCGCCCGCAACAGCGGCGGGGGATGGCCGGCATTGCTGTAGACGAGGGTCAGGCGATCCAGGTCGATCACCCCGAAGAAGACGGTCGCGAAGACCGGCTGCCCGGTCTGCTCCACGATGGGCATCAGGCTGCGGTTGATCTCCCGCAGCACGTGGGTCGGTTCGCCGGCCCGGCTCCCCATCTCCTCCACCACGCCCCGGAGCAGCGCGGTCAGCAATCCCGCCCGCACCCCGTGGCCCATCACGTCGCAGACCAGCAGGCCGCAGCAACGCTCGCCGAGGCGCAGCAGGGTGAAGAAGTCGCCTCCCAAGGTCGTGGTCGGCAGGTAACGATGGCTGCAGCGCAGGGCGCTCTCACCCGGGGTCCGGCCGCCGGGGAAAAACGGCGGTGCCCGGTGCAGGAACGCCTCCTGCACCTGCCGCGCCATCACCAGGTCCGCCTCCATCTCCGCACTCCGCCGCCGCAACTCCTCCTCGGCCCGCTTGCGCCGGGTGATGTCGTGGCTGATGCCCACGGTCCCGGCCACGTGGTCCCGCGCGGCCCGCAGCAGCACCTTGGTGACGAGCGACCAGTGCACGTCCCCGGCAGGGCCGAAGTCCGATTTCTCCTGGTTGATGATCGGCGGGCCGCCGCCCAGCACCTGCTGGTCATCCGCGAGGGCTTGGCGGCCCCGCTCGCCGGGATAGAAGTCCAGCGTCGTCCGGCCGCGCACCTCCTCCGCCGCACTCGCTCCGAGGGAAGCCAGGTGCGCGCGGTTGTTCAGGACGTAACGCGAGGCGGTGTCCTTCACGTACAGCCGGCTCGGCAGGTGGTCGATGATGGTGCGCAGCAGAATGCGCTCCT
>JAIXQE010000099.1 GCA_027485815.1 Opitutaceae bacterium | reverse complement strand
CTTCGCTCTACGAGCTTCGGATGGCGCGGCCATCCTAACCGATGGTTCACGCTCCCCTCGAGACGCGCGTACTCCTTGGGCGAAGGATGCCCGGCGAAGCTTCAGCGCAGCAGGGCTGCCCCGGCTCAGAAGAACTTCTTCGCCTTCTCGAAGAAGGAACGCGAGGTGGGCTCGTTGGCGTCGCCGCTCACCTTCGCGAACTCCTCGAGAATCCGCCGCTGCTCGGCACTCAGGCTCGTCGGCACCTCCACCTGCACCCGCACCAGCTGATCCCCGGTAGTCCCGCCCCGCAGGCTCGGCATTCCCTTGCCCCGCAGGCGGAAGGTCGTCCCGCTCGCGGTCCCGGGCGCGATCTTCAGTGAGGCCCGGCCCGACAGGGTCGGCACCTCAATGGTCCCGCCCAGCGCCGCATAGGTGAACTTGATCGGGATGTCGCAGTACAGGTCATCCCCCTGCCGCTCGAAGAGCTCGTGTTCCTTCACCGTCAACACGATGTACAGGTCCCCCGCGGAACCTCCGGCGACGCCCGCCTCGCCATTTCCCGTCGACCGCAGGCGCGAGCCGGTGTCGACGCCCGGCGGGATGCGCACGTGGATCTTGGTGTTCTTCGCCACCCGGCCCTCGCCCTTGCACCCGGTGCACGGCTTCTCGATCCGCGAACCCGCGCCGCCGCAGGACGGGCAGGTCTGGGTGAAGGTGATGATGCCGCCGGAACGCCGCACCTGGCCGCTGCCCCGGCACGTGACGCAATTGACGCGCCGCGAACCCGGCTCGGCGCCCGAACCGTCGCACCGCTCGCAGGCCATCGCCTTGCGGAAGGAGATTTCCTTCTCCACGCCACGCGCCGCCTCCTCGAGGGTGATCTCCAGATCGTAACGCAGGTCGGAGCCATCCTGTCCGCCTTGGCCGCCGCCTTGCCCCCCGCCGCCGAACATCTCCTCAAAGATGCCGCCGCCGCCCCGCTGGCCGAAGACCTCGCGGAAGATGTCGAAGGGATCGTGGAACCCGCCCGCCCCGGCGCCCCCGCCCGGCCCGCGCGGCACGCCGCCCCCGCCCTCGAACGCGGCCGCCCCGTAACGGTCGTACGCCGCCCGCTTCTCGGGATCATTCAGCACCTCGTAGGCGTGCGACACCTTCTTGAACATCTCCTCGGCCTGCTTGTTGCCGGGATTCTTGTCGGGATGGTACTGCACCGCCTTCTTGCGGTACGCCTTCTTCAGTTCCTCCGGGGTCACCCCCCGCTCCACCCCCAGCAGCTGGTAATAATCGTCCTGCGCCATGGGATCGGGTTATTTGGCCGGGCCGCTCGAGACCATCACGGAGGCGGGCCGCAGCAGCCGCCCATTCAGGCTGTACCCCACGCGGACCACCGCCGCCACCTGCTCCGCCGGGTACTCGGAGGCCTGGTGCGCGATCGCCTCGTGCTGGTGCGGATCAAAGGGCTGACCCAGCGGACTGATCTCCTTCAACCCGTGGTTGGAAAGCGCGGTCCGCAGCTGGCCAAGCACCATCTCGACCCCGTTGACGAGGGACTTCAGGTCCGCGGTGGGCTGGCGGGCGGCGCTGATCGCCAGCGCGAGGGTGTCCATCACCGGAAAGATGTCCTCCAGCACCCGCCCGGTGGCGGCGACGCGCAGGTCGTCCTTCTCGCGGACCACCCGGCGGCGGAAGTTCTCGAGGTCGGCGGCGGCGCGCAGGAAGCGGTCGAGGTTGGCCGCGGCCTCGGCCTTGGCGGCCGCCAGCTGCGCGGCGGCGTCCGCGGCCTCGGGCTTCGCCTCCGCGGCGGGCGGAGGAGGCGGGACGGCGGACTCGGGCGGAACGGAGGCGGCGGGCTCAGGCATACGCGAAAAGAAAAGGACGAAACACGCGCCGGGCCCGGACTTCAAGCCGCACTTCGCCGCGGCCAACCGGAGTTCGTTTTGGCGGGCACATGGGCATCGGTCTAGCCGGAGTGCGCCGCCCCGATCGGTTCAGGCCGAAACCCCTCTCCGCCAAGCCTTCGTTGCGGCCCCGCCGATTGCTTCGCGGCCGGCACCTTCGTCCCGACGACCGGGGCAAAATGCCCCGGCTACACCAAGCCGCGTCACCGCCAAATTCCGATTCGAATAACACTCCTGGGGATCGATGTAGCCGGGGAATCCTTCCCCGGTCCGTTCGGGCCGAAACCCCTGCTCGCCCCGCCAGCCGCGGCTCAGCCCGTGAAATTCTCCGTCACCAGCACCGTCGCCGCCTCGGGCGAGGCCAGGTCGAAGGTCCCGGCGTACGGCGCCAGCACGTTGTCGCCTCGCCGCAGCGGCTCCCCCGCGCCCTCCAGCCGCCCGGCCACCACGCTCAGGATCCGGGGTTGTTCGCCCGCCGCCAGCCGCAGGCGCTCCCCCGGCTTCAGCACCACCCGCCGCAAACGGAACTCCGGGGCGTCCGCCAACACCGCCGACCCCGGCGCCGCCCGCCGCGGCTGCGGCTCGAAGTCGTCCCAGAGGATCGAGCGCAACGATTCCTCGACGTGCAGCTGGCGCGGTCGCCCGTCGAGGCCCACGCGGCCCCAGTCGTAGACCCGGTACGTGGTGTCGGAATTCTGCTGGATCTCGAGGATCAGGTTACCCCCGTCGATCGCGTGCAGCTGGCCGCTGCGCACCAAGATCGAATCCCCCGCGGCCACCGGAAACCGATGCACGCACTCCTCCAGGGTCCCCGCGGCCAGGGCCGCGGCGAAGGCCTCGCGCGTGACGCCGCGACGCAGCCCCACGATGAGGTGCGCCCCCGGCTCGCAGGCGGCGAGGTACCAGTTCTCGGTCTTCGGCTCGCCCCGGAGCTCGCCGGCCACGGCGGCGGGCGGATGGACCTGGAGGCTCAGCCGCTCCCGGCAATCGAGCCACTTCACCAGGATCGGAAACGGCCGCGCGGCCGTCCACCCCGGCCCCATCATGCCCGCCGGATCCGCCGCGAGCACCGCCCGCAGCGACTGGCCGGCCCAGGGTCCGCCGACCACCCGCGATTGGGCCTCGGGCCGGTCGACGAGCTCCCAGCTTTCGCCGATTGGACGGTCCCCGGCGGGCAACGTGCGGCCGAGGGCGGAGGCGAGGGCGCGGCCGCCCCAGACGCGTTCCTGATACAGCGGGGCGAATCGGAGCAGGGGCGGCGTGGACATCAAAAGTGGGTAAAAGGGGGGTGCGGCGGGGGGATTTGCGTTTGACCGGTCGGGCGGATGGCCTCGGATTCGAACCCTGCCCGATCCGTCGGAGCCAAATGCCCAAGGCCGAGAGCTCAACCACTTTTGCCACCACCACGCGCGCGCCGATCCTCTGGGGACTCGCGCTCGGGGCAGCGCTCGGCGGGGCCTACCTGACGGTCGCCCTCGCCACCTACGATCCCTCGCAGAGCCCGTTCGACCACCAGCCGATTCCGACCGTGCGGGGCCCGGCGGGGATCGTCGGCGCCTACCTCGCAGCCTCCGTGTACCGGATGCTCGGCTTCGCCGGCTGGCTGCTGCCACTGTTCCTCGCCTGGCTCGTCTACCTCGCGGTGCGCGGCTCGCGGCGGGTGACGCAGGCCCGCGTGCTCACGATGGTCCTGGGGCTGCTGACCGGGGCCGGGATCGCGGCGATGTTCGCGGCGGAAACCTGGCGGAGCAACTGGTGCCCGGCCGGGCCCGGGGGCTTCATCGGCCTCTGGCTCTACCACGGCTTCCTCGAGCCCCTGCTCGGCGGCTTCGGCGCGGGCCTGCTGCTCGCGACCGTCTACCTCGGGTGCCTGATCTTCATCTTCTTCAGCGATCTCGGCGCGGAATTCCAGCGCGCCCTCGCCGCGTTCGCCACCTGGCGGGCGGAGCGGGCCCGGCTCGCCGCGGAGCGTGAGACGCAGCGCCAGCAGGAGGCCGAGCTGCTGCGCAAGGCCCAGGCGGCCGCCGCCAAGGAGGCCGCCGCGAGGGAAAAACCCGCCGCGCCTGCCCCCCCCGCCCTCGTCGGGCCCTCCGGCCCCAAGGTCGCCGCCCCCAAGGCGGACGGCGATCCCCTCACCCGCCGCGCCCCGCGGACCCCCGCCCCCGAACCCGCGCTCCCCGAACCGGCCGCGCCTCCCGCCAAGCCCGCCCCCGTGGCGGAAAAGCCGGCCCCGGCCGCCACCCCCGCCCCGGGCAAAGTCGCCCTCACGATCGTCAAGCCCGAGGAGCCCAAGAAGGCGGCCCGCGTGGCCCTGCCGCAAAGCGAGGACAAGAATTACCAGTTCCCGCCCCTGACGCTCCTCCGCGAACAGGTCCGCGCCTCCGCCGCCGACGGCGAGGAGGAGCACCGCCAGAACGCGATCAACCTGCTCCGCATCCTCTCCGAATTCGGCGTCGAGGTCACCCTCGGCGAGATCCACGTCGGACCCGTCATCACCCGCTACGAGGTGGTGCCGGCGCCCGGGGTGCGCGTGGAGAAGATCTCTGGCCTCGACAAGAACATCGCCCTCGGGATGCGGGCGCAGTCGGTCCGCATCCTCGCGCCCATCCCCGGCAAGGCCGCGGTCGGCGTGGAGGTCCCGAACCAGCGGCCGACGCCCGTCGGGATGCGCGAGTTGCTTGAGAGCGAGGACTGGGGCGGTACCAAGGCCGAGATCCCGATCGCCCTCGGCAAGGACGTTTCCGGCGCGCCGCTGGTGTCCGACCTCGCCAAGATGCCACACCTGCTCATCGCGGGCGCCACCGGCTCCGGCAAGTCGGTCTGCATCAATTCCATCGTCGCCTCGATCCTCTATTCCAAGAGCCCGAAGGACCTGCGGATGATCATGGTCGACCCGAAGGTGGTCGAACTGAAGATCTTCAACGCGCTGCCGCACATGCTGATCCCGGTGGTGACGGAGCCGAAGAAGGTGCCCGCCGCCCTGAAGTGGCTGCTGAAGGAGATGGAGCAGCGCTACCAGATCTTCGCCAAGGTCAACGTGCGCAACATCGTGGGCTTCAACCAGCGCAAGCGCGGGGGCGAGGAACCGCCGCCGGCGCCCGAGGCCCAGGGCGTCCTCGAGGGCGTGGATCCGCTCGCCGGCGTGGAGATCCCGGACCGCCTGCCCTACATCGTGGCGATCATCGACGAGCTCGCGGACCTGATGGCGGTCGCACCGGCGGACATCGAGACCAACATCGCGCGCCTCGCCCAACTCGCCCGCGCGGCCGGTATCCACCTCATCATCGCCACCCAGCGGCCGTCGGTGAACGTCATCACCGGCGTCATCAAGGCCAACCTGCCCTCGCGCATCGCCTTCCAGGTGGCGTCGCAGGTCGACTCGCGGACCATCCTCGACACCAAGGGCGCGGACACCCTGATCGGCCGCGGCGACATGCTGTTCTCCCCCCCCGGTTCCTCGCGGCTGGTGCGCGCGCAGGGCGCGTTCGTTTCCGACGAGGAGGTGCAGGCGATGGTCGAGCACCTCAAGCGCAACGGACCGCCCCAGTACGCCCAGTCCGTGCAGCAGCAGATCGACCGCGCCGCGCGGGAGGAAGAGGACGGCGAGGGCGAGGACGGGGACCTGGGGGACGACGATGAATTGTACCACGAGGCGATGGAAGTGCTGAAGGCCACGCGGCGGGCGAGCACCTCGATGCTGCAGCGCAAGCTGAAGATCGGCTACAACCGCGCCGCGCGCATCATGGAAATCATGGAGGAGAAGGGCATCGTCGGGCCGGAGAACGGCTCCAGCCCGCGCGAGATCCTCGTGGACCTCGACAGCGTCTGAGCGGCACGCCCCGGCGTGTTTCGAGGTGACTTGCCCCGGGCCATCCCCTAACTCCCCCCCATGCAGACCATCGGCGAACGACTCGAGGAAGCGCGCAAGAAGAAGGGGATTTCCCTGCGCGAGGCGGCCGAGGCGACGAAGATCCGCGGGGATTACCTGCAGAAATTCGAGGGCAACCACTTCGACATCGGGCTGACCGAGATCTACGTCCGCGGCTTCCTGCGAACCTACGCGCACTTCCTGAAGGTGCCCTCCGACCGGATCCTCGCCGACTATGCGGCGCTGGGGCGCGGCGAGGCACGGCCGCGGCCCTCCGCGCGGGAAATCTACGGCCGGCTGGACGTGTCGACGCCGCCCTTCGAATCGCCTGCCGCCCGCACCTCCGCGGAGGAAGGGGAGGCGGAGGACCAGGTGCCCGCGCGCCCCGCGCCCCCGCGGCCGCGGCCCGGCAGCTCGCTGCCGACGGGCCCCGATCCGGCGAAGGTATTCCTCTACGCCAAGTGGGGCGCGATCAGCGTCGCCACGCTGATCGTGCTGTTCCTGATCAAGGGCATCTTCTTCAGCAGTTCGCCCGAGCCCGCGAAGCGGCCCGCGACCGCGCCCGCCGCGCCCAAGGGCCCGCAGCTGGGCCTCGTGGCGACCGGGGCGGTGCAGGTGACGCTGCGGCGCAAGAACGCGGACGAGACGGAGGGCGAGATCGTCTACACGGGGTTCCTCGCCGCCGGGGAATCGCGTTCCGTGCCGCGGCCCGGCGCCCTGTTCGTCGAGGCCAGCGTGGCCGAGAACCTCGAGCTCGAGATCAGCGGCAAGCGCTACAACCTCGGCCAGATGCTCGGCACCGGTCCGCGCCGGGGCCAGCTGCCGGCGCCCTGAGCGTCTGCCGGCGGCGCGAAAGGGGCTAGGGCGGAACTTGCCACCCGGGGTGGCCATTCGTCTCCCCGTTGCAGGTTTCGCCCTGACCCGTTTGTTCCCCCGATGACCGTCCTGCTCACCGCGATTTTGGTCAGCGCGTGCCTCGGGGCGCTGGTCGGGCTGATCCGCCAATGGGGCGATCAGCAGGGCGCGGAGCCAGGGGAGTTCGCGGGCGTGCGCACGCACACCCTCTGGGCGGTCCTCGGGTGCCTCGCGGCGCACCTGAATGGAACCTTCCCCTACGCCCTCGCGGTCGTGCTGGTCGCAGTCCCGGCGCACCTCATCGCGCGCACGTTCCGCCCCGGGGCCGCCGAGCCGCCGGGCAGCACCTCCTTCGCCGGCGCGCTCCTGACCGTGCTCTGCGGCGTCCTCGTGGAAGGCGGAGAGACGCGCGTCGCGGTGGTCGTGGCGGCCCTGACGATGCTCCTGCTGGGCTCGAAGCAGCCGATCCACGCTTGGGCGCGGGCGCTGACCGCGCAGGACGTGCGGGGAACCCTGCAGTTCGCGGCGATCTCCGGGGTGATTTTGCCGCTGGTGCCGGACCGCCCGCTGGGGCCGTACGGTGCCTTCAACCCGTACACCACCTGGCTGATGGTGGTGCTCATCTCGGGCCTCGGCTTCGCCGGGTACGCGGCCATCCGGCTGTTCGGGGCGCGCGCGGGGATTCTGCTGACGGGCCTCTTCGGCGGGCTGGCCTCCAGCACCGCCTCGACGCTGGCCTTCAGCCGGCGGAGCCGGGAAGAGCCGGGCCTCGACGCCCACTACGCCCTCGCGGTGGCGGCGGCGTGCACCGTAATGCTGCCGCGCGTGCTGGCGGCGCTCACCGTGATCAATCCGGCCTTCGCCCGCACCCTGCTGGTGCCCTTCGGCCTGATGGCGCTGCCGGGCGTGGCGTATATGGCGTGGGTCTGGCGGCGGGCGCAGCCGGGACACGTCGCGGGGGACACGCCGGCGCTGGGCAACCCGCTGAGCCTGCGCACCGCGGTGAAGTTCGCCGCCCTTTACGCGCTGATCTCCCTTTTGGTGCGGGTGTTGCGGGAGCAGGGCTGGACGGAGGGGCTGCTGCCCCTGAGCTTTGTCTCGGGCCTGACGGACCTCGATGCGATCGCGTTGTCGGTGGCGCGGGATCCCGGGGTGGCGGGCGCGCGGCCCGAACTGGCGACGGTGGCGGTGGTGCTGGCGGCGGTGGCGAACACCCTGCTGAAGGGCGGCCTCGCCTTGGGGCTCGGTTCCCCGGGCCTGCGGCGGCGCGTGGCCTTGGTACTGGGCCTGACCGCGGCGCTGGGCCTAGGCTGGATAGCGGCTTAGGCGGGCCAGCCAAGGGGGCGAGCCCCCCAGGAATCCTGCTCCGGCGGTGCGACCGGATCCCTGGCTTGATCCCTCGATTATCCTACAGTCATCCTTCGGTTATCCTTCGGTTATTGTTCGGTTTTTTAGAGGTAGACTAATTAAGCCTCAGAGGGAGAGACCGAAGGATAACCGAAGAATGACCGAAGGATTTAGGTTCCGGAACCGAGGGCAAAAGCGACGGGCGAGGAAGGAGCGGGGGCGGATCCAAGCCGCGTACGGCAGCTCAGGCGGCAACGCCCGGGGCGGCCGGCGCGGGGGCATCCACGGGGAAGACGCGGATGCCGTCCCGAGCGATCTTTCCCTGCAGACGGAGGCTGGCGGCGCGCTCCACGCGGACGACATCCAGTTCGTAGATTAGCGCGGCCTCCTCGAGGGCGGCGCAAAGGTCAGCCCATTGGCGGCGGTCCGCGGTGGGCGCGGAGACGGCGAGGTCGAGATCCGAGGCGCGCCGGGCGGAGCCGGTCGCCCGGGAGCCGAAGACCAGCGCCTCGGCGACGAACGGGAAACGGCCGAGTGTCTGCCGCAGCACGGCGAGGTCGCGTTCCCGCAGCATCAACCGGCTCATCGGGTCAGTCCCAGGCTAGGGCCTGAATTCTCGCCGCCATCGTGCCCAACAAGGGCGCGTAATCCCGCACCACATTCCGATGGATACCCTCCGCCAATGCCTCGTCGTAGGCGTGACTGGTGAGGTTGCGATCTTCGACCATCTGCAACCAGAGATCCGCTTCCTCCACGGTGGGAATCAGACCCTGCGCGAACGCCTGCTTCAATGTCGGCCGCGGGCCACCGGCCTCCACCCCCTGTCGCTCCAAGTAGAGCTTGAGCGTTTTCCACACCACCTCGAAGGAGAACTCGAAGCGCTGGATGACGGCGTCGCGCACCAGGCCATCCACCGGCACGGCGACGGCCTCCTGCAAGCGCGTCACCGCCCGCGCGACGTCGGCCTGGCGCTCGGCAAACCGTTCCTTGCTCATTCGACAAGGGTGAGGCGAAAACCGCGCGGAAGGCGAGCCCGGTTGCGATGGCAGCCCGGCCACACTTCGGGCGTGACCCGCGCGCCCGGGCGCTGTGCGCTACGGCTGATGACCCCGCCCCGCGTCCTCCTGCCGCTGCTGTTGCTCCTGCCCGCCCTGGTTCCAGCCGCTACGCCGGCCACGCGGTTGCCCCCGCCCGGCATCGAGGTGCCCGCCGCCGCCCGCGCGGAACTCACCGCCGGCGCCGCCGCCTTGGCCGCAGACCTCGCCGCCCTGCGGGCTGAGCTCGCCACCCGGCGGAGGAGTGAGCTCGTCGAATCTCCCCGCGGTGAGCCCGTCGAATCCGCCCGCGGTGAGCTTGTCGAATCCGCCCGAGAGCTCGCCGAACTCATCCCCGACGCCGAAATCTTCCACAAGGCGGTCGACTGGGCGTTGCGGTACGATGAGTTCTTCGACCTGAAACAGGTCGCGGCCGCCCACCGCGCGCTCGCCACCGGCCGCGAGCGCGTGGCCGCCCTGCGTCGCGGCGAAGCCCCTTGGCGCACGGCCACCGGCCTCGTGGTCCGCGGCTACCGCTCCAAGATCGACGGCTCCGTCCAGCCCTACGGGCTCGTGGTCCCGCCCGACCTGACCCCCGGGCGGCCGCGGCGCCTGATGGTCTGGCTCCTCGGCCGCGGGGAGAAGCGCATCGAACTGGCGTTCATCGGCGAACGCGAGGCCGGCCCACCCCAGCTCACGCCCTGCGACACGGTCACGCTCATCCCCTACGGCCGCTACTGCAACGCGACCAAGTTCGCGGGCGAAACCGACGTCTTCGAGGCGCTCGCCGCCACGCGGGCGGAACAGCCGATCGACCCGGACCGGATCCTCGTCGCCGGCTTCTCGATGGGCGGCGCGAGCACCTGGCACCTGGCCACCCACCACGCCGGCCTCTGGGCCGCCGCCGCACCCGGCGCCGGCTTCGCCGAAACCGCCGCTTACGCCAAGGTCTTCGCCCCCGGCAAGGAGCCGCCCACCGCCTGGGAGCAGAAACTCTGGGGCTGGTACGACGCCACCGCGTACGCGCGCAACCTGTCGCATTGCCCCACCATCGCCTACAGCGGGGAAATCGATCCGCAGAAGCAGGCGGCCGACGTGATGTCCGCCGCCCTCGCGCAGGAGGGCCTCACCCTCCCCCACCTCATCGGCCCCGGCACCGCCCACAAGTACCACCCGGAAGTCCGCCAGGACCTCACGGCCCGCCTGGAAGCCCTGCTGAACCGCGGCCGTGATCCCCGGCCCGTCACGCTGCGGGTCACCACCCACACCCTGCGTTACCCCGGCGCCTCCTGGCTGCGCTTCGAAGGCCTGGCGCAGCACTGGAGCCGCGCCGACCTCGAAGGCACGCGCCGGGGCGATGCCGCCGTGGAGGTCACCACCCGCGGCACCACCGCGGTGCGTCTCCTCCTCCCCGGCCTGCGCCAGGTGAAGATCGACGGCCAGGAGGTCACCCTGCCCGCGGCCCATACGGCGGAGGCGGTGCTGCACCGGCAGGACGGCGTCTGGCGGGCCGGCCACCCGCCCGCCGGACCGCGCAAGCGCCCGGGCCTGACGGGGCCGGTCAACGACGCGTTCCTCGACCGTTTCCTGTTCGTCCGCCCCACGGGCCGCGCCTGGCACCCGGCGGTCGGCACCTGGGCCACGGCGGAACTCGAGCGCGCCCGCCACCTCTGGCGCACCCTGTTCCGGGGGGACGCCCCAATCAAGGACGACACCGCCGTCACCGCCGAGGACCTCGCGCAGAGCCACATCGTCCTCTGGGGCGATCCGGGGTCCAACCGGCTCCTCGCGCGGCTGTTGCCCGATCTGCCGCTCCAGTGGGACACGCGGACGCTGACCTTCCGGGGCGAGCGGCACGACGCGGCGCACCACGCCCCGATCTTGATTTATCCCAATCCGCTGAACCCGGAAAAGTACGTGGTCCTCAACACGGGCATCGACTTCCGGGACCACGCCTACGGTTCCAATTCCCTGCAAACCCCGAAGCTGCCCGACCACGCCATCATCGACCTGCGGGAACCGCCGGGCGCGCGGTGGCCGGGGCGGATCGTGGCCGCCGGGTTTTTCGACGAGGCCTGGCGCTAGGCCGACGCGGGGTCCGGGCCCGTTTTAACGGCAAAACCGCCTTGCGGTTTGGCCTGAGCCAGCCTGCCTTCCACCACGCGCGCGCAACCTCGCGGGCGGCGCGCTCGTCCTCCCCGGTACCGAACCCCTCCTTCCGCCATGATCCGCCTCCTGCCCCCCCTCCTTGCCGTTGCCGCCTTCGCGGTGGTCCCCAGCCCCGTCCTCGCCGCCAGCGGCTGGCTCAACTGGCGCGGACCCGACCAGAACGGCGTCTCCACCGCGAAGACCAAGCTGCCGGACACCCTGGAAATCGGCGGCCCCAACCACCGCTGGTCCTTCAAGGTCCGCGGCGCAGGCACCCCGGTCGTGGCCGATGGCCGCGTGTACGCCTTCGGGTTCTACGGGGAGACGACCGACGTCGAGGAAACGCTCCTCTGCCTCGACGTGAAGACCGGGGCCAAGCTCTGGGAGTACCGCTTCCGGGACTACCTCAGCGACACCACCTACAACCGCTACGCCATCGGCGCGCCGGTGGTGGATGCCGAGACCGGCAACATCTACCTCGAATCGACCTGGGGCCAGCTCTTCGCCTTCAACCGGGACGGCAAGCTCCTCTGGGAGCACTCGATGATGGAGGAGTACGGCCGCCTCACCTTCCCCAACGGCCGCACCGGCTCCCTCGCCATCGACGGCCCGCTCGTCATCACCGACGGCATCACCGCCAACTGGGGCGCCGACGGTCCGGCCCGCAACCGCTTCTACGCCTTCGATAAGCGCACCGGCGAACTGGTCTGGTTCTGCACCCCGGGCATCGAGCCGCTCGACAGCACCTTCGCCACCCCGGTCTTCGGCAACCTCGGCGACCAACGGGTGATGTACGCCGGCACGGGCTGCGGAAACATCGTCTGCCTCAACGTCCGCACCGGCGAGCCGGTCTGGCGCTTCCGCCTCTCGCAGTCGGGGGTCAACGCGGACGTCCTCCTGGCCGGTCCGGGCAAGCTCATCGGGGTTCACGGCAAGGAGAACGTCGATGCCACGCACCACGGGCGCCTCGTGGCCCTCAAGATCCCCACCGAATACCCCACGGGCCCGAAGCCCCTCGTCCTGACCAAGGAGGCCGAGCTCTGGCGCAACGATGACTTCATGGCCTTCAGCAGCTCCCCGCTGCTGGTCAACGGCCGGGTTTATTCGACCATCGCCACCGGCAGCCTGCTCTGCGCCGACGCCGCCACCGGCAAGCTGATCTGGAGCGAGAAGCTCGCGCCGGACCAACTGCACGCCTCGCCCGCCTACGCGGATGGCAAGTTCTACGTCCCGATGCACAACGGCACGGTCCACGTCCTGCGCGATGCCGGCGATAAGGCGCAGATCGTCTCGGTCAACAAACTCGATTCGCTGGTCCTCGGCGCCCCGGCCTTTTACGGCGATGCGGTCCTGATCTTCACCCGCGAGAACCTGCATTGCTTCGGCCCCAAGGCGTCTGCCGCCAGCGTGCCGCCCTCCGTGGCCTTCACGCCGGAACCGGCCGCCACCGGGCCGGTGACCCAGATTCAGGTCGTGCCCGCCGAGTTCGCGCTCACGCCCGGGCAGGCGCAGTCGTTCAAGGTCTGGGGCCTCGACGCCGCCGGCCGCCGCGTGCGGGAAGTCACCGCGGAAGCCACCTGGGCGAAGTTCATTCCGCCCACGGCCTTGGTGAAGTCCGAGGTCGACGGCGAATTGGCCGGAGCGACCCTGCGCACCACGCCGGCCGCGAAGCTGTCCGCCGGCCAGCTGCAGGCCAAGTGGAACAACCTGACCGCCGTCACCCGCGGCCGGGTCGTGGCCGGGGCGGGCCACCGCGAGACCTTCGAGGCCCTGCCCCTCGGCCAGAAGAACCCCGCGGGCGAGGACGTCGGCTTCCCGCCGCTCCCCTGGCTCGGCGCCCGCGTGAAGTGGCACGCCCTCGAGAAGGGCGGCTCCAAGGTGGTGACCAACCGCCTCGACAACATCCTCTTCCAGCGGACGATGAACTTCATCGGGCCCTCCACCCTGCGGAACTACACCCTGGAGGCCGACGTGATGACCGACGGCGACCGGCGCGTGATGTCGTCGGTGGGACTGGTCAACCAGCGCTACCTGATCGCGATGGTGGCCAATAGCCGGATTCTGGAGGTTTCGAGCAACCACGAGCGCGTGAAGGAGTCCGTGCCGTTCGCCGCGCAGCCCAACACCTGGTACCGCCTGAAGACGCGGGTCGACAGCGACGGCAAGGGTGGCGGCTGGGTCCGGGCCAAGCTCTGGCCCAAGGCGCAGCCGGAGCCCGACAAGTGGACCATCGAGGTCCGCCAGGAAAAGCTCCACGACCGCGGCGCGCCCGGCGTGTTCGCCTTCTCCCCGCAGGCCCTCAAGCGCGTGTACCTCGATAACCTTGCCCTCTCCGCCAATGAATAAGCCCGCCCCCCTCTCCCGCCCCGCCACCCTGCTCGCCCTGCTGGCCCTCTCGGCCGCCCCGGCCGCCGCCAACGACTGGCCGATGTGGGGCGGCACCGCCTCCCGCAACATGGTGCAGCGGGCCACCGGGCTGCCGGACGACGTCGTCACCGGCAAGCTGATCCCGAAGACCGAAACCATTGATCCGAAGTCGACCAAGAACGTCCGCTGGGTGACCAAGCTCGGTTCCCAAACCTACGGCACGCCGGTCGTGGCCGGAGGCCGGGTCTTCGTCGGCACCAACAACGAATCGCCCCGCGATACCGCCCAGCAGGGCGACCGCGGCGTGCTGATGTGCTTCGACGAGAAGACCGGCGCCTTCCTGTGGCAGCTGATCATCCCGAAGGTCGGCGCCGGCAAGGTGAGCGACTGGGAATTCGTCGGCCTCTGCTCCTCGGCGGCCATCGAGGGCGACCGCGGCTACGTCGTCTCCAACCGCGGCGAACTCATCTGCTTCGACGTCAAGGGCATGGCCGACGGCAACCAGGGCACGTTCCAGGACGAGGCCAAGTTCTCCTCGGTCGACGGCAAGCCCGTGGCGGTGGGCCCGCAGAGTGCGGACATCCTCTGGGTCACCGACATCCGCAACGAGCTGGGCATCTTCCCCCACAACGTCTCGAGCTGCTCCCCGCTGGTCCTCGGTGATCACATCGTGATGGCGACCTCGAACGGCGTGGACTGGTCCCACCTCAACATTCCCGCTCCCATGGCGCCGGCGCTGGTGGTGGTGGACAAGAACACGGGCAAGGTCGTGGCGGAGGAAGCGTCGGGCGTCTCGACCCGCGCGCTGCACGCCAGCTGGGGTTCGGCGGCCTTCGCGACCGTGAAGGGCGTGCCGACCATCGTCTGGGGCGGCGGCGACGGCTGGTGCTACGGCTTCGACCGCACCCCGTACACCCACGCCGAGGGTTTCCCGGCCCTGAAGGAGTTCTTCCGCTACGACGCCAACCCGACGGAGTACCGCACCAAGAACGGCCAGCCGGTGAAGTACGCCACTCACGACGGCCCGAGCGAGATCATCGCAACAGTGATCGTCGACGGCGACCGGGCCTATATGTCCATTGGACAGGACCCGGAGCACGGCGACGGCGTCGGGATGGTCAGCTGCCTCGACCTCAGCGCCCGCGGGGACGTCACCGGCAAGGCCCTCTGGGTCAATAAGTCCATCGGCCGCTCCATCTCCACCCCGAGCCTGCAGGACGGCCTGCTGTTCCAGGCGGAGTACGACGGCGACATCCACTGCCTGGACGCGGCCACCGGCAAGATCCTGTGGACCCACGCGACCAACAGCCGCATCTGGTCCTCGACTTTGGTCGCGGACGGGAAGCTTTACTGCGGCACGGAGGACGGCGAGCTGGTGGTGCTGAAGGCCGCCCGCGAGAAGCAGCTGGTGGCGAAGATCGAGTTCTACACTCCCATCTACTGCTCGCCCGTGGTGGCCAACAATACCCTCTACATCGCGACGATGACCCACCTCTTCGCGGTCGGAAAGTGATCCAGCCGCGCCCGCCAACCGTACTCTCTCCACCTCCTTCCCGCTTCCGACCCGCATGAGCAGCACCCTCACCGTCCCCCAGGCCCAGGCCGCCCTTGATGCCTGGACCCGCGAAATGATCGCCTGGCACTTCTCGCCCGCCACCGGGTGCGATTACTGGCTCAGCTGGGCCAAGCAGGCCGGCTGGGATCCGCTCAAGGAGATCACCTGCTTCGCCGACCTAATGCGGTTCGATCACTTCGACGACGAAGTCCTGCGCAAGGAGCAACCCGAGCGTTTCGTCCCGAAGGCCTACGCCAACCGGCCCTACAACATCTTCGAGACCGGGGGCACCACCGGGATGCCCAAGCAGCGCGTGGGCTGGGACGACTACAAGGTCGATTACGAGGAGTTCAGCGACCACTACGGCCCGGACTTCTTCCCCAAGGGCACGAACTGGCTGATGGTCGGTCCCACCGGCCCGCGCCGCCTGCGCCTTGCGATCGAGCATCTGGCCAATTATCGCGGCGGCTCCTGCTACTTCGTCGACCTCGACCCCCGCTGGGTGAAGCGCCTGATCGCGATGGGCGAGGGTGCGATGGCCCGCAAGTACCAGGAGCACGTGATCGACCAGGCGGCGACCATCATCCGCCACCGGAATATCCAGTGCATCTTCACCACCCCGCGCCTGCTGGAGAACCTCGCGGAGCGGATGTCCCTCGTCCAGGCCGGCATCAAGGCCGTCTTCGCCGGCGGCACCACGATGACGCCCCAGTACGTCCGGTTCGTCGTCGAGGAGGTCCTCGAGGGGAAGATCAACTTTGCCCCCACCTACGGGAACACCCTGATGGGCCTCGCGATCAGCCGGAAGCTGAAGCCCGAGGACAAGTACAGCCTCACCTATTACGCGCCCCAGCCGCGCGCCACGCTCCGCATCGTCAATCCGGATCGCCCGAATGAGCTGATGCCCTACGGCGAGTACGGCCGGGTGGAGCTGACCACGATGACCCGCGAGTTCTTCGTGCCGCGGTTCCTGGAGCGCGACGAGGCCATCCGCCGGCCCCCGTGCGACGAATTCCCGTGGGACGGCGTGGGCGACGTGCGCCCCTTCCAGTCCCTCACCAAGACGATCATCGAAGGCGTTTATTGAGGCCCACCCCATGAGCGAGCCCATCCACCTGCCGGTCCTGCGTTTCGGCCAGGCTTACGAGAGCCTGGACCGCCTGCGCTTCAACGTCGATGGCCAGGCCATCGAGGTCAGCCTCGCCAACTCGGGCCTCATCCGCCGCGACCTGAAGCGGATCCCGGAGGCGATGCGCCGCCTGCAGGCCATCCCCAGCGAAAAGCTGGCGGACGCGATGGAAAAGGCGGCCGACCTGTTCCTCACGGGGCACCTGCCCTGGGGTCTCGGCAGCCGCCTGCAGAGCCCGGAGGATTATGTCGCGGCCCTGTCGCAGCTGACCGGCCTCCCGCACAGCCTCGGGCGCCTGAACATGGGCAAGGTGCACGCCGCGATGGCCAACATCCGCGCGGTGATGGGCGGCCTAACCCGCGGAATGTCCCTGGAGCTGTTCGATAAGGGCTTCATCCGGCAGGACGGCCTGGACGTGAACTTCTTCCCGCAGACCGACAGCCTGGGCGTCCTCCTGCCGAGCAATTCGCCCGGCGTGAATTCGCTCTGGCTGCCGGCCCTGGTGATGAAGATCCCGGTGGTGCTCAAGCCGGGCCGCGAAGACCCGCTCACGCCCTACCGCTTGGTGCAGGCGATGATCGCCGCCGGCATTCCGGCG
>JAIXQE010000114.1 GCA_027485815.1 Opitutaceae bacterium | reverse complement strand
GTCGGATCCAGCACCCCCTGCGTCATGAAGTGGAGGGTGTCGCAGACCTGCAGCATCGCCTCCATCTCGGCATCAATCGCCACCCACTCCCGGCCGGCCGCGGCGTTGATGCGGCCGATCAGGCTGTCGGGCCGGAACCGGGTGTAGCGGGCCTCAAAGGCCTGCACCCACCCGACCACCTCCTGTTCGAAGGCCTCGGCCGGCCGCGCGTCCGCCGAGCCGAGATAATACTGCACCTCGCAGCGGGTGCCCAGCGCGTGAAAACTCAACCGACGCAACGGACCCGCCGCCGCCGGTCCGGCCGGGACCGCGGGCGGGGGACGATGCGCTTGCGCCAGTTGGGCCATCGGCGACTCCTTACCAGCCGAAGCGCGCGCCGACCGTCAGGATATCCGCCCGGCAATAGGCGCTCCCGGGCGTGACGCCGTCCCGCCCGTGCATCGAGTACCGTTCGTAGGCCGCATCGAGCTGCAGCGCGGCGGTCACGTCCCAGATCACCTTGAACCCATAGGTGTGGGATTGGAGCGCGGAGAGCCGGTAGTCCGAGGAATAGAACGGACCCTGCGGGCGCGGCGGGCCTTCGGTCGGCATCACGGTGGTACCATCGAAACGGTAACGGTAGAAGCGGGCGGCAGTTTGATCGTGGAACCGGTAGCCCGGCCGGAAGATGACCCGGTCGCCCAGCTGCTGGAACCACGCGAGGTCCACCGTGTGGGCGCGCACGCCGTAGGAGTCGCGGTGGTGGCGGTAGCTGGCGTCGACGGCGCCCCGCAGGCTCGGGAAGGCACGGTTCAGGGCGGCGAGGGCGAGGCGCTTGTCGCGGACGTCGGGCCGGTTCTCGGCGAAGGTGAGCGGCAGCGACAGGCCGGGAATAATCTCCACCGTGCGGGCGACCAGCTTGTACGGATCGGCCAGAAAGCCGCGCTGCCGGCCCCAGGTGAAGTTGAGGGTGACGGAGGTCCGCGGGTCGAGCAGTTGGGTCACCCCGAGGATGGCGTCGCGGGTGCGCTTGTCCGCCCAGGGTTTTTGGAAGAACACCCGGACCTCGTCGGCGGTGCCCGCGAGCCCGGCGAGCAGGGTGGTGTTCTTCTGGTTGAATTCCGCCTGGCCGTTGACCGACCAGCCCACGGAGTCGTAATCGCTCTCGAGGCTGCGGCCGGCGCCGACGGTGAGGGCGCCCCCGCTGAACTGGCGGGCGATGGTGGCGTTCCAGGCGCGGCGGCGTTCGGTCAGCTGGGCCAAGGGCACTTGATCGCTGCCGGCCGGGGCGGGTTCGCCCGTGGGCGTGGCGCCAGCGATGGCGTCCAGCACACCCTCGACCTTCAGCTTGGTGTCGGTGCCCAGGTCCTTTTCCACCGTGGCCCCGTGGACTTGGACGGCGATGCGGCCGGCGGCCTCGCGGTAGTCCTGGTACTTGTAGCGGACGGCTTCCTCGGCCCGCAGGGCGCGGGGCGACAGCCAGACGAGGGCGGCGGCAAGCAGGGCGGCGCGGACCGGATGCGGGGCGAAGGGAGCCATAGGCGGCGCGGGGAGGTAAAGCCCCCGCGACCCCGGAGGCAAATCAGGGCTGGGCGAAAAGGGCGGGTTCCCGAACGGTTCAGCGGGAAGGAGGCAGCAGGTGGCTGAGCCGCGGTGCGAGGGTTTGAGCCGGATTGCTTCCGACCGCGCAGCCGTAGGGGCACGAAGGCCTCACGGCCTTGGTCCGGAGCCCTCCGTTCCGGGCGCTCGCCCTAAAGACTACGCGGCGTCTATGGACGCCACCGTCAGCGTGGTCCACGCCCAGCGCCCTTTGAGCCTTTTGTGGCCATTGTCCGGTCGGATCAGCCGGAGCAGGTTGGCCGCAAAAGGCACAAAGGGTCGAATCCGCGGTCGGGGCCATGCGTGGCGTCCATAGACGCCGCGGGCACGGAGGGACGGGAGCCGCCAAGGCGGAGGTTCGAGCCGAGCTGCTTCCGATCGCGTGATCGTATGAGCACCGAGGCCTCTTGGCCTTGGTCCGGAGCCGTCCGTTCCGGGCGCTCGCCCTGAAGCCTCCGCGGCGTCTATAGACGCCTCCCTCAACGTGGTCCGCGTTCGGGGCCCTTTGAGCCCTTTGTGGCCATCCTCCGGTCGGATGAGCCGGAGCAGGTTGGCCGCAAAAGGCGCAAAGGGTTGCATCCGCGGTCGGGGCCGTGCGTGGCGTCTATAGACGCCACGGGCACGGAGGGGCGGTAGCGGCCAAGGCGGAGGTTCGAGCCGAGGTGCTTCCGATCGCGTGACTTGGCGGCGGCAAGAGTGGCGGGCGGAATCCGCGGCAACTGCCGCGGCCACATCGGTGCTGCGGGCCTCACCAAGCAGCGGACGCGCCTGGGATGTGGCCGCGGCTGCAGCCGCGGATTCCCTGCGGAAGGATTAGCCGACCTTGATCGCGATCACGCTGAGGTGCGGCCACGCTTCGCCTGTGACGCGCAAAATCCGGTCCAGCACTCCGGAGTGAAAGGTTACGTCGAACGCGGGCGTCAGCGCCCGCGTTTGCGTCGCCTCATTGGGGAAGCGCGTTTACGGTCGTTCGCCGCGAGGATTTCCTGCATGGTCGCCTTGGCTTCGAGCGGAGGCACCAGCGCCGCCACGGCGTCGACGTAGCCGAGGACCGCGAGGGTGCGCACGACGTGCCGGAACTCCATCGTGCCGTCGCCGGCCTCGATCTTGCGATAGGTGGGCAGGCTCACCCCGACGATCGAGGCGACGTGGGCCTGCGGCAGGTTGCGTTGGAGCCTGGCTTCGCGGATGCGCGCGCCCAAGGTCGCCATCGCTTCACGGTCACCCAGAATGGAAATCATAGTTGCGATTAAGGCCGTTAGGGCGGACTAATGGCAACTAAAGTTTCTACCTAGGCCTACCGCGCGAACCGGTTGTGGTTTACTTCCGGGCCATACCCTTGGGGCGCGTCGGGCGCCTGTGGGGCCTCAGAAAACCTCGTAAACCTCGACCAGGGCTTCGCCGGTGGCGTTGTTCACGCCGGCGACCTGGACGGTGTAGGAGGCGCCGGCGTTGAGGGTGAGGAGGAGGGCGGCGTCGCGGGAGCCGGCGGTCAGGGGGAAGGCGCCGACGGCGCTAAAGGTGGCGGCGGTGGCCAGGGTGGCCGAGCCGACGGCGGTGCCCCAGTTGTCGTTCCCCGCGAGGGAGCGGCCGGTGCCGTCGAAAACTTCCAGCCGGGGATCGGCGAGGGCCCCGGGGACCCCGAAGGCGGTCAGTGCCGGCCCGACGGCGCGAATGAGCACCTGCTTGGTACCGGTGCCGGCGATGGCAAAGCCCGCGATGAGGATGTCTGACCCCGTGCCGACGAAATTGCGGGCGGAGAGGTTGACCAGGCGGGGCGCCACGCCCCCGGCGGCATCGTAGGCCTCGACCAGCACGGTACCGGGGCCGGTGCCCTTGGCTTGGACGGTGAAGGCGCCCGAGAGGGACTGGGTGAAGGCGGCGTCGCGCGAACCCACGTCGAACGCGAAGGCCCCGACGCGGGAGAAGGTGGCCGCGAGACTGGCGGACCAGTCGTCATTGGAGCCGACCGGGACCTGGCCGGCATACAGCTCAAGGCGGGGGTCGGCCATGCCGACGAGTCCGAAGCGATTGAGGGCCGGACCGCCGGCCCGGACCAAGATGGACTTGGGTCCGCCGCTGACCACGGCGCCGACGATCAGGGTTTGACCACTCTCCAGGGTGGTGCGCACCGACAGGTTGGAGAGCGCACTGGCCGGGGTCACGGTCAGGGTGGCGGCGCTGCTGGTCGCGGAACCGGCGGCGTTCGCCGCGACGAGGGTGTACGACCCCGCGTCGGCACTGGAGACCGCGGGCAGGATCAGGGAGGAGCTCGTAGCGCCGGGGAGCAGGCCGCCGTTGCGCAGCCACTGGAAGCTTGGGGTGGGACTGCCGGATACGCCTGCGGTCAGGACCACCGCGGAGCCGGCGGTGACGCTCTGAGACCGCGGCTGGACGGTGAAGACGGGAGCGCTGAGCTGGGGCGTGACGGTGAGCGTGGCGGCCGAGGAGACGG
>JAIXQE010000137.1 GCA_027485815.1 Opitutaceae bacterium | reverse complement strand
GGGCGCGCTCGTCCCCTCGACGACGCCTGGCGCCCAGCGGGTCACGGTGCCGAACCGGGCCGTTCGCTACTTCGAGCCCCGCTCGTTCCGCCTCAGCCTGAGCACGCGCCTGTGACGGGCCCCCCCTCCGCCGGCGCGGCCGGGGGCGGGCCGGTTTCGCCTCCCCACCGAGGCGGAATGGGAACACGCCGAGGGGCCGTACGAAGCCGTGTTTCAGCGCCGGCCCAACGGCACCTTGCCGGAGGGTTACCGGGCGCACCCGGCGGCGGGAGCCGGACCGTGGTTCGTGGCCGTGCCGGGGCACGTGCCGCCCGAACGCGGCGCGCTCGCGTGGGCCTACGACCGGTTCCTCGCCGCCGCGGACGCCGCTGCCGGCACGCCCTGCGACACCGCCAGCCTCTACCCGCAGTACGCCGTCAGCGCGTTCGTCCGTTGGCCGCTCGGCCCCGCGACCCACGATCCGAACGCCGTCCTGCCACGGGCCTACCGCGATTCGCAGGCGGGCTTCTTCGGCTGGCGCGACCGCTGGCGCGACGCCGACGACACCGTGATCACCGTGCTCACGAATCCGGTGCGCGGGTACATGGGCGCGCCGGCGGACACCGCCCTCGCGGTGCATTCCCGGGGCCGCCGGCTCGCGTGGGGCCGGGTGACGGAGGGCCCGGTGCGGCACTGGTGGAGCTCGCCCCGCGGCGAGGTGAGCACGCTGACCCTCGCGGATGGCACGGCCTTCGCGGTGGACTTCAGCGGCGCGAGCGGGGCGGACGTGATGCTCGTGACGAGCGGCCCCGCCGAGGGCCAGACGGTGCGGGTGCCGGGCGGGGCAATTACCTGCTGGTTCCCCACCGCGGACCGCCCGCCCGTGGTCCGGGCGGAGGGGGACGCCGCGGTGGTCGGAGGCCAAAGGATCCTCCTGCGGGACAGTCATCTGACCCTGACGGTCGCGGGGCGCTGAGCGGGGACCCAGCAAGACGGGTCATCCCTGGAATCAGGCCGGATCCGCTCGCGGCCCCGCCCGTGCCGTTCTCTCCGGCGAGCCCCGGACCGGAATAACGGGTTGCCACCTCGCGGGCCGGACGTTCCCTCGGACCCATCCTGCCTCTTCGGCGACCGTCATCGCCGGCGCCGGCCTTCCTGGCCGTCGCGACCGCTCCCCACCTCCTTCCGCTCCCTCCGATGCCCGTCCGCCTCACCTTGCCCCTCGGCCTCAGCCTCGGGCTCGCTGGCCTCGCCTTGGGCGGTGGGCTGGCCTGGCTTCCGGGCATCCCTCCGGCGAACGCCGCCAATCCCCCGGTCCCCGCCGTCGCCCCGGCCACCCCGCCACCGACGCCCGGCGTGACCGAGCTGCCGGCCGCGCCTGGGTCGGGCTGTCCCTTCGCCCGGCTCGGTCTGAGCGCGCCGGAGCTGAGCGGCGGGCGGCTCTCCGACGGCCTGGTGCGCCAGTGGTCCCGGTTCCAAGGCTGGCTGCTGCGCCACCCGGGCGGGTGGTCCGAGGCCCTGCTCTCGGGCTGCTACACGATCGACATGCTGCTGTATATGCGCAGCCCGAAGGACTTCCTCGGCCGCCGCCGCGCCGTGATGGGCCCCAATTTCGCCGCGCTGGGCCGTCTGATCGTCGGTGATTACCCCGAGGTGGCCCGGCTCATCGCCGAGCCGCAGCAGCGCTCCACCTTCCTCGGGCGGGGACGGGTGATGGCCGAGCGGTTCCCCGCCAACTTTCCCCTGTTCCTCTCCGACCGCGAGGTCGGCGGGGACGGCCGCCACGAGGCGCTGCACGCGTGGCTCTGGCAGTACGTGGCGCAACCCGCCGAGGCCCGGGCCGGCGCCGCTCGCCTCCAACCACTGATCGCCGAGACCGTCGCCACCCTGCGCGAGACGCCGGGCCCCCTCACCAAGGCGGCGGTCGCGGCTCCGGTCCGCCGGCTCGTCGTGCGGTTCATGGTGCCCGTCCTGTTCGAGCTCGAACCTTCCCCCGCCCAGGTCGACGCCCTGATCACGCTGTTCCACGCCGAAAGCCTCACGCGGAACTACATCGCCGCCGGAATGGAGCCCTTCGCCCTGCCCTCCGCCCTCCTCGGCGACCTGAACGCGGAGGCCGCGCGCGTGCGCACCTGGCTCGGCACCTCACCGTTGTTCGCCGCCGACAGCCCCGCGATGGCTGCCGCCCCGGCGCCGCGCGAGGAGATGATCGACCTGATGTTCTCCCTCCTCGGCGTGGCCGCGATGGGCGGCACCAGCAACCTCCTCACCAACCTGCTGACCCTCGTCCCCGAGGACCTCGCGGCGGACCTGCGGGATCCCGCGGCGCGGCTCCGGGTCATCCTCGAGGCCGCCCGACTGGACGCCCCAGTCAACAACGTGAACGTGATCCTCCCCGCCGCCCGGACCTTCCGGGTGGAGGGTCAGGCGCTCGAGTTTCCCGCCGGCACCGTCGTGGCCGCCAGCATCGGCACCGCCAGCATGGACCCCACGCGCTTCCCCGCACCCCAGCAGTTCGACCCCGCCCGGCCGGAGCTGGCCGCGACCGCGCTCGTCTTCAACTCGGTCGGCTTCGACCCCGCGCCCAAACCGGAAGCCCGCCGCGTCTGTCCCGGCCGCACGGTGGCCCTGCGCCTCGCCGACGACTTCCTTCTCGCCTGGCGACAGGTCCCCAGGCCCTGACCCCCGCCCCCGGTTCCCGACCCATGCCGCCCATGCCCACTTCGTCGCCGGACGTCAGCCAGCTGCCCCTCGCGCCCTACGTCGATGCTCCCCCGCTGATCGGGAGCCTCCTTGCCATCCGCGGTCGGCCGATGGACTTCCTGCTCGACGCCGCCGCCAAGTACGGCCCCGCGTTCCGCGTGTGGGCGCCCGGAATTGAGGTCACCGTGGTCCACGGCGAGGCCGGTCGGGAGCTCGTCCGGCAATCCGAGGAGCTGGGCCTGCATCGGGCCGGTCTCTTCGAAGCCTTCGCCAGCCAGATCGGCCTGAACATCTTCGGCGCCGGAGGCGCCGAGCACAAGTTGCTCCGCAGCCTCGTCCGCCTCGGCTACTCGCGCCACGTGGCCGCCGAGTTCGCCCCGACGATGGCCCGCCTCGTCCGGGAACGCGCCCGCGCGTGGCCCGCCGGCCAGACCGTCAAGCTCTACGACACCCTCGGCCGGATCGCGGTGGAGCAGATGGCCATCGCCGTGGGCGACCACGCCTTGGGCGAGCGGGCCGACGATTTCGTCCGCTTCATCTCCGACGTGATGCGCGTCACCGGACGGCTTTCCCCCAAGGGGATTTTTCTCCTGCCCGGTTATGCCAACGCGCGGCGGCGGTGCCAGGCGGCCCTCGACGAGACCATCGCCCGCCTCGCCGCGCGGCCCGAGCCTGGTCCCGCCACGATGATCGAGGCCTTCCTGCGCGCCCGCGGCGAAGGCGGGGCGCAGATGGACGCGGCCGCCGTCCGCGCCGCGTGCACCTACGCCCTCGCCGGCTCCTACGCCTACCACGGCCCCCTCATCACCTTCCTGATCTACGAGCTCCTCCGGAACCCCACCCTCGGGCGGCTGGTGCAGGAGGAGGTCGACGCCCTGTACGCCTCCGGTGAGCTCGATCCGGCGCTACTCCGCCGCTGCCGCCACCTCCGCGCCGCCTTCCACGAGACGCTGCGGATGTACATCCTCGTCCCCGGCCTGCCGTTCCGCGCGTCACGCGACGTCGCCGTGGCCGGCTACCGGGTCCCCGCCGGGGAGGAGATCCTCGTCACCCCGGTGCCGCCGCATTTCGCGGACGAGGCGTTCCCCAATCCGACGGTGTTCGACGCCGAACGCTGCGCGAGCCCCCGTTCCGAACACCTGAAGCAACCCGCGTTCGCCCCCTATGGTGTCACCCCGCGCATCTGCGCGGCGCCCGGGATGGTCGAACTCCACGTCCTGACGGTCGTCAGCGCGGTGCTGCGGGAGGTCGGTCTGCGCCTGGAGCGGCCCAGTTACCGGCCGAAGTTCACGCTCAATCCGTTACTGGCGCCCGCCGACGGCCTGCCGGTGGTGGTCGCCGCGCACCGTGGGGACCTGCGCGCCGCTTCCGCGGCGGTACTCCAGGACCGCGAGGCGGACCTCGGCGACTTGTGGACCACCGACGCTCAGGCGCAGGCGGCGAACACGGGCGCCATCGAGTCGGCCGCCCCCGGCACGGTCATCCTCCGACAGGGCGACGAGGCGAAGGACTATTACGTGATCCTCACGGGCCGCGTCGTGGTCACGCGCGACGAAGCTCCCGGTCAGGTGGTCGCGACCCTCGCGGCGGGCAGCGGGTTCGGCGAACTCGGCCTGCTCTCCCGGAAGCCGCGCAACGCCACCGTCACCGCGGCGGAGGCGTGCACCCTGCTCCGGATCGACGCGGACGCCTTTTTCCGGTTGGTGGCCAGCTCCGACCTCACCGGCGCCGAGCTCGCCCGGCTGATGCACGGGCGCTTCGTGCGGGCGACGCTGCAGGCGGCGCTGCCGCGGCTCGAACCCGCGCGGCTGCAGCAGCTCGTCCCGGGCGCCGAGGTGCAGACCTGTTCCGCCGGCGAGGTCGTGATCCGCCAGGGGGATCCCGCGGAACACCTTTTCGTCGTGGCCTCCGGCCGCGCGGAGGTCATCCGGGTCGATGAGGCCGGCCGGGAACACGCCGTCGCCGCGCTGGGGCCGGGAGAGATCTTCGGCGAGATCGGCCTGCTGCAGCGCAGCCGGCGCACCGCCACCGTGCGCGCCACCGAGCCACTGGTGCTGCTCCGCGTCGGCGGCGCGGGCTTCGCGGCGCAACTCGAGCAGTCGACCGCGGCCCACGCCGAGGTGGCCGTCCAGATGGGCCGGCGCCTGCTGGAGCTGATCGCGTCCGGACCGCCCCGCTGACCCGGCCCCGGCGCGGGCGCTCAGCGCACCTCGTGTAGTTCGAGTAGAATCACCCCGGCATCGCCCGGACCCGCGCGGACCTGCACCGTGTAGGCCCCAGGGGGCACGGTGAGCAGCAGCGCCGCGTCCTTGCTGCCGGCAATCAGCGGGAAGCAGCCCGCCGCCCCGGCCGCCGCCGCCACCTCCTCCGCCGTCGCCAGCGCCGAGTCGCCCCAATCGTCGTTGCCCGCGAGGAGCGTGGCCCCGGCGTAGAACTCAAGGCGCGGGTCGGCCAGCGCCGCCTCGATCCCGATCGGCCGGAGGGCGGGGCCGATCGCCCGCACCAGGATCCGCTTCGGCCCGGGCCCGCGGACCACCAAGCCACTCGCCAACACGTCGTCCGCGTCGCGCAGCCGCCCGAGCGTCGCCAAGCTCAGGGTCCGGCCGACCCCGGGATCCAGCTCGTAGATCTCAAGCAGGCCGGTGCCGGTCACGCCCGTGGCGTTCGCGACCTGCAGCGCGTAGGCGCCCGCGGCCAGCGAAACCACCACCGCGGCATCACCCGCGCCGGGCAGCAGCGGAAACGCCCCCACCTGCCGCGCCACCGCCGGCAGCTGATCCGCCAGCGGGCCCGTCTCCCAGCCGGCATTGCGCGCCAGCTCGCGGCCCCCCGCGTCGCGGATCACCAGCACCGGTCGCGCCACCGCACCCGTGACTCCGAATGCGGCCAGACCGGGGCCCACCGCGCGGGCGAGGTACGCCTTGCCCGCCGTATCACTCACCTCCAACCCGAGGGTTAGCGGCTCATCCTCGCCCCCCATCACGCCGAGGCTCGACACGTTGACGAGCCGGGGCCGGGGCTCGGTCGGGGGCGAATGGCCGCCCCCCACGGGGCCGCTCCAGCTGCTGGCCGGCGCCGGCGTGCCCGGAGCGTCCGGTCGGAAACTGCGCGCCTGCAGGTCGGCGACGGCCGGCACCGTGACCGGCGCGACCGAAACCTCGGCGCCGGGCGCCGGGACACCCCCCGGCGCCCGCGGATCCGTTCCATCCGTAGTGTAGACCAAGAGGGCTCCCGGCGCCGGGGAGACCAGCAGCGTCCCTTCATCGCGCGCCGTCACGGTCGGAGGCGCCGTGAACTGCGCGTCGATCCACCGGGCACGCCGCGACAGCCAGTCCTTCAGGTTCGCGATCTCCCCGCTCCAGCCACCGGGGAAGCGCGACGCGTTGTCCGGCCAACGCGCTGCGTCCCGCGCCGCCGCCACCGGCCCCACCTGCGCCGCCAGCACGTCAATCAGCGCGTCGAGGTTGGCCGGAGCCAGGACACCGGTCCGCAGGGCCTGCCAGCGGTCGATCCACCCCTGCACAAACCCGGGGTCCTGCGCGAGCATGCCCCACCAGCCTTCCGCGAAGTAGTCGGTCCCGCCCTCGCCCGCACCCCACCGGAGCGGGTCTTGCACCCGGGGATCGGCTCCCCCGAGGGCGCGATCGAAGTCCCAGACCGGCCCCGCGTGGATGCGGCCGCCGCGATCCTGGGTGAAGTAGGCGCTGCGCGCCAGGCCGTCACAGTTGAGCGCCAGGACGTTGAGCAGGTGATGGTCGATCCACGACGGGAGGTCGATGAAGTCCCCGTGGGTGCGCGCCGTGAAGCCCGCCGCCTGGTCGGCCCGCAGCACGTCGTCGAACGCCTGCAGGCGCCCCCGCAGATAGTCCGCCTGCGCCGGAGCGAGGCTGGCCGCCTTGGTCGAGTCCAGCACCAGCGCCACGGGTGCCGCCGGGTAGCCGCTCCGGAGTCGGAAGCTGAACTCGTCCGGGTCCGGGACATCGATCTTGAAGACATAGCCTCCCGTGACCCGCGGCGGCTCAAGGTCGCCCGGTCCGAGCGGGGTGATGGCAATGCGCGCCGGATCCACGTCCAGACCATCCGTGAGGACGTAGATTCCCGCGTAGTCCGCCTGGTCGAGATCGCCGCCGTCGAGATTGAGGAACACCTCGACCAATTGCGTGCGCGGCGCCCAGCGCCCCAAGCGGTTGCTCAGGGCGTAGACGAACGCGTTATACAGGTACGTGCGATCGTAGGACCAGGGCCCGATCAGCTTCCAGGAGCCGAAGGCGGGAAACCCGGGCAGGGCCACCGTCCGGGCGCCGCCCCGGGCATCCAGCGCGTTGAGCGAATAACTCTTCTTGGGGAAGTCCGCCGACGACTGCCCCCGCACCTTGGTCGTGCCGGCCGACCACACGGCGGGCGCGGTCGTCAGCCGGGTGCCGCCCGCCGCCGGCCGGGGCCACGCGTAAATCCAGCACGGACGGTTGATCCCGTCCTTGACGAGGCCCCCCGTGCCGTGGGTGTCGATCACCAGCAGGGGTAATGGGGAATCAAAGCTGTCGAGCCGCGTCCCGCCCGTGTCGCCGAGCCGCACGTACTGCGCCGTGGCGGGCAGGCCGTGGCTGCGGTTGTCCGCCGCGTAGACGCTCGCGCGCACGACCACGGAGGCGGAGAGGGTGAGCGGCCCGGTGTACGCGGGGGAATCCGGCGTCGGGTCCGGCAGGTCGGCCGCCCCAGCGGCGGAGGGGGGCGTGAGCGTGTAGCGGATCCGCTGTCCCGGACCCGCGCCGGAGAGTTCCAAGGTGATCGTGCCGGAGAAGGGCCCGGACACCCGGGAAAAGGCCACCTGCTCGGCGAGGAAGAGGCCCTCCGGCCCCGGGTTGGCCGCGCCCGGCGTCGGCACCTGAAAATAGCCGCGCGTGGCCAGCGCCGCACCGTCGGCGGGCGACGTCAGGCCGTAGGACACGTCCTCGGACTGGGCCGGAAAGACCGGGGCGAAGTCTGCCGTCACCGTGGTCCCGTCGGGCTTCACCAGCGCGAGGTACTCGCCCTTCTTGCTCAGCTCGAAGTTGGTGTGCAGGGGTCGGCCCGGTTCGCGCCGGTCGCGGCCCGAGGCCCAGACCAGCAGGTAGCCGCCCGGAGGCAGCACGACGGCGGGAAAGGTCCACTGGGCGAGGTCCCGGGCCGTGTCGGTGAGGTGCCAGCCCGCCAGGTTCACCGGCAGCGGGTCGGGGTTGTGGATCTCGATCCAATCCGCGTAGGTGCCGGTCTCATCGGCCAGCGTGCGGGTGTTCGAGGCGAGGAACTCGCTGATGACGGGTTCCGCCGATGCGTCCGGCGCGAGCGGGACGAGGGCGAGCAGCCCACCCAGCACCCGGCGGGAAAAAAGACGCGTTTTCATCGGGCAAGGTCGGCTCCGCGGCCCCCCCGGCAAAGCGGCGTCGCGGCTAGCAGGCGACCTGCAATCCGCAGCCGCGGGTTGCGACCGCAAGATCCGCGGAGGTGCGCGGCCGCCACCGGCCGCGCAGAATCCCGCCCCGCCGCTTGCGGGCCGCGCGGCCCGGCCGCACGCTGCGGGGTGAAAGCGCCCGGGGCAGTTGCCGGTCGGCTCGCCTGGACCACCGGCTGGGTCCTCAGCCTCGCCGCGCTCCCCGCCCAGCCGGCCCCGCCGTTCGTCTCCGGGGTCTGGTGCGGCAACGTCACCCCGGCCGGCGCGACGGTCTGCGTCCGCCTCGGCTCCCCCGGCCTGCAGGTCCGCCTCGCCGTCGGCGCCGGCGGCCCGTTCCGGCCGGACCAGTACTCGGCCCCGGTCACCACCACCGCCGCCGCGGGCAACGTGGTGCGGCTGGACATCGGCGGGCTCCGTCCGGCGACGGCGTACGCCTACGGCATCGAGGTCAACGGCGTGCTGCGGGAGGAACCGCTGGCGCGGGGCACGTTCCGCACCTTCCCCGAGGGGCCGGCCTCCTTCCGGCTCGCCTTCGGCTCGTGTGGCGATTGGCGGGCGGCCGACCACCGCGCCTACGAGGCCGTCGCCGCCGCGGAGCCCCTGATCTTCCTGCACCTCGGCGACCTCCATTACAGCGACACCGCCACGACCGCCGCGGAGGACTACCGGCACAACTACGACGCCATCCTCCGGCATCCCCAGCAGAGCGTGCTCTTCCGCGCCCAGGCGGTCGCGTACGTGTGGGATGATCACGATTTCAACGGGAACGACAGCGACGGCAGCAGCCCGGGGCGCGCCGCCGCGCGGAGCGTTTACCGCGACTATGTCCCGCACTATCCCCTGACCGTGCCGGACGGGACCATCGGGCAGGCCTTCACCGTCGGCCGCGTGCGCGTGATCCTGACGGATCTGCGGAGCGCGGCGCACCCCGCCACCGACGCCGAGTCGGCGCGCAAGACCCGCCTCGGCGCCGCCCAGAAGGCGTGGTTCAAACGCGAGCTGCTCGCCGCCCGGGACGCCGGCTGCCCGCTCATCCTCTGGGGCAGCAGCGTGCCGTGGATTCATCCGGCCCAGGTGGGCGATGACTCCTGGGGCGGATACGCCACCGAGCGGGCCGAACTGGCCGACTTTCTCCGGCAAAACCGGATCCGGAATGTGGTGGTGCTCGCGGGCGACATGCACGCGCTGGCTTACGACGACGGCACCCACTCGGACTACGCCACCGGCGGGGGCGCGCCCCTGGTCGTCCTCCACGCCTCGGCCCTGAACAGCGCCGGCAGCGTCAAGGGCGGGCCCTACACCGCCGGTCCGCTCCCGGGCCCGGCGCACTACGGCCTGCTGGACATCACGGACTCCGGCGGCCCGACGCTCGCGGTGCGCTTCCTCGCGCAGCGGGTCGGCGAAGGCGCGAGGCTGGCGTTCGCCTTCACCGCCGGTCCCGCCGGCCTCGCGCCCCTCGGGATTCCCGTGCAGCCCGCCGGCGAGGAGCGCGCGTTCGTCAACGTCTCCACCCGCGCGCGGATCCACGCGCCGGGGGAGGCGGTCGTCGTGGGTTTCGTGGTGGGCGGAAACGCCCCGCGCCACGTGCTGGCGCGGGCCATCGGCCCGGCCCTCGGCACGTTTGGCATCACGGACGCCCTGCCGCGGCCGCATCTGCGGCTCCTGCGGGACGGCGTCGTGCTGGCCAGCAATGACCAGTGGGCCAGGGCCGATGCGCGCCACCTCTCCGGCGTCTTCGAGCGCACGGGCGCCTTCCCCGTGCCGGAATCCTCGCCCGACGCCGCCCTGGTGTTTCCGCTCGCCCCGGGAGCCTACACCCTGGAGGCGACCGGACTCGGGAACGGCACCGGCACCGTCCTGCTGGAGGCTTACGGCGTGCCGTAGGGAGGAGCGGCTCGGCGGGTTTCCCGCCGGAAGCGCCCGCGTTCGAGGGAGTCGCGGCTAACCGGCTCCGGCGCCGGCGGCCTCACCTGCCGGGAGGACCACCGCGTCCCCGATCCGCAGGCGCCCGCCGATGGTCCGGTGCACGAGGTTCTGGCCGAAGTTGACGTCCTCCGGTTTCCGCGGATCGCGCCGGTACGCGGCCAACGTGCGGAGCGGCTCCACGCCCCGTTCCCCGGTCTCCTGATCCGTCGTCGTAACGGCGCAGCGGGCGCACGAACCCGCCGCCAGGAACTCGATCCCGCCGATGCGCAGGCGCGGCCACGTGTCCTCGACGAAGGCCGCGCAACCTTCGATGACGAGGTTCGGCCGAAAGCGGTCCCAGCCCAGCGGCTCCCCGCCCTGCGCCACGAGCCGGTCGTTGAGGTCGGCGCGCGAGGCCTCGCTCACGAGCAGGAACGGGAACGCGTCCGCGAACCCCACCCGCGCCGCGGCCGCCCCGCTCCATTCCACGGGCATGCGGCGGACAGGGCGGTCAAACTCCGGCCCGATCCGCACGAGGCGGCACGGCGTCCGCAGGAAGGTCCCCAACCACTCCGCCGCGGCGGGGCCGCAATCCTCCGCGCGCAGGCCCGCGCTGCTCCACACCGTGACCGCGACC
Organism: Opitutaceae bacterium; assembly: GCA_027485815.1. Taxonomy (GTDB): domain Bacteria; phylum Verrucomicrobiota; class Verrucomicrobiia; order Opitutales; family Opitutaceae; genus ER46. Next base: position 6,123 of record JAIXQE010000137.1, on the reverse strand, counting down.
CGCGGCGCCGCCGGGTCCGAGGCGCGGTCCACGCGGAGCGGGCTCATCCCCGGCGCCGCGAGCTGCAGGGCGTCCGGCGTGAGCGCCGTGGTGATGAGCGCCATCCGCGGCAGCGTCCGCTGCGTGAGGAAGCGTCCCTCCGGATCGACGACGAGGAACCGGCGGTCGCCGACCAGGCCCAGCGCGTCCACCTCCGCCTCCGTCACCGCGCACCCGCGGAGGGATTTGACGGGATGAACGAACAGACCGGTCAGGCGCGGATTCACGGCTCCATCCTTCCCGCCGCGCCTCCGGGCACAACGGGAAACCCGGGGACCGCCGCACCCTTGCCGCGGCGGGTTACCCGTGGGACCTTTGCACCGTCTTTCCGCCACACGACCATGGTGCGCTCCCGAACCCACGCCCTCTCCCGCTCCGGCCGCCAGGTTGCCCTCGCCCTGCTGCTGGCCAGCGCCGCCGCGGCGGCCGAGGACGCGTTCACGCGCTTCGACCGCGACGGCGATGGGCGCGTGACGAAGGCGGAACTGCCCCAGCCCGCCGCCTTCACCCGCTACGACCTCGACCGCGACGGCGTCATCACGCGCGCCGAATACGAACGCGTCAGCGCGCCCCGCGGTCGCGCGCGGGCCCCCGTCGACCCGGGCATCACGGCCGCCGAGGTCGCCGCCATCTTCCCTGACCCACCGCCGGCCCGCCCCGGAGAACTCGGCATCGGCCGGCAAGTGCCCGACCTGCCGTTCACCGACCTCGCCGGGCAAGCGCACCGGCTGAGCGGCGCGGGGGGGCCGCACGGGCTCGTGATCGCCGTGACCAGCGCGACGTGCCCGCTGAGCAAGCGTTACCTGCCGAGCCTCGCCGCCCTTGAAGCCGACCTGCGCGCGGACGGCATCGGCCTGATCCTCGTGAACCCCCTCGCGAGCGAAACCCCCGCCGAGATCCGCACCCAACTCGCCGGACACGCGTTCACCGCGCCCTACGTGCACGATGCCGACCGGCGCCTGACCACCGCCCTCGGCGCCCGCACCACCACCGAGCTGTTCCTCCTGGACCGGACCCGCACCCTGATCTACCGCGGCGCCCTCGACGACCAGTACGACCTCGCGCGCAACCTGCCGGAGCCGCGCCACCCCCACCTGCGCCGCGCCGTGGCCGCGCTCCGGCGGGGCGAACCCCCGGCGTCACCCGTGACCAGCGCCCCGGGCTGCGAGTTGGAGCCCGCCCCGGCCGCGGCCGCCGCCGCCGCGGGCCCCGTGACCTACCACCGCGACGTCGCGCGGATCCTCCAGCAGCATTGCACCTCCTGCCATCAGGCAGGGGGCGTCGCGCCCTTCGCGCTCGACTCCCTCGCCGCCGTCCGCGACCGCGCCCGCGTCATCCGGCGCGTCCTCGAGGAGGGCAGCATGCCGCCATGGTTCGCCGCCCCGCCCCCGGAGGGCACGCCGTCCCCGTGGGCGCACGACCGCTCCCTGCCCGCCCGCGACCGCGCGGACCTGCTGGCCTGGATCGCCACCCCCGACCGGCCCGCGGGGGATCCGGCCGACGCGCCCCTGCCCCGCCCGACGCGCACCGGCTGGGAGATCGGCCCCCCCGACCTCGTCGTGCCGCTCAGCCGCGCGTACCGGATCCCGGCCGGCGGCGTGCTCCCGTACCAGTTCGACGTCGTGACCCTGGCCTTGACGGAAGACCAGTGGGTGACCGCCTACGAGCTCCGGCCGAGCGCACGGGACGTCGTGCACCACGTCCTCGTGAACGTCCATCCGCCGGGCACCTCCGTGCGCGACCACCAGGAGGGCGCGACCGGCTACTGGGCGTTGTACGTGCCGGGCAGCGGTAGTCACCGTTATCCCGCAGGCTTCGCGCGGCGCCTGCCCGCCGGGTCGCGGATCAGTTTCCAGATTCACTACACCCCCAACGGCCGCGCGGTGTCGGAGCGGCTGGAGCTGGGCCTCGTGTTCGCCCGCACCCCGCCGCGCTACGAGGTGCGGACCCTGCCCATCCCGGACCAGGACCTGCGGATCCCGCCGGGCGCCGCGCACCACGTCGAGACCGCCAGCCGGCGCCTGGCCCACGACCTGCCCGTCCTCAGCCTGATGGCGCACCTGCACGTGCGCGGGAAGGCGTTCCGCTTCGAGCTCCTGCCGCCCGAAGGCCCCGCGGAAGTGCTCCTGGATCTGCCGGCCTACGACTTCAACTGGCAGCTGCGCTACGACCTGCGCCAGCCGCGGCTGCTGCCCCGCGGCAGCACCGTGCGCGTGACCGCGGTGTTCGACAACAGCGCCGGCAACCCCGCCAATCCCGATCCGACCAAGCTCGTGCGCTGGGGGCCGCAGACGTCCGACGAGATGCTCATCGGTTACCTCGAGTATTTCGTGCCGGCCACGGCCCGACCCGCCCCCACGGGTGACTGAGGCGGCGTGGGCCGCACCCGACTTGCCTCCGGGTCGCCGCCGGCCACGCTCGCCGCACCCCCATGAAACTCCTCCGCCTCCTCCCCCTCCTGGGCGCGCTCACCGCCGCCCGCCTCCCCGCCGCCGACGCCGGGTTCGTCTCCCTCTTCAACGGCCAAGACCTGACCCACTGGAAGGTCCCCGCCGGCGACAACGGCCACTGGAAGGTCCTCAACGGCGTCATCGATTACGACGCCCGCTCCGAGGCCGCCGGGGACAAGAACCTCTGGAGCGCGAAGGAGTACAAGGATTTCGTCCTGCGCCTCGACTGGCGGATCAAGGAGACGACCGGCCTCTATCCCGTGCCGACCGTGCTCCCGGACGGCACCCATAAGAAGGGCCCCGACGGCAAGGATATCACCACCCCGACGCCGAACGCGGACTCCGGGATCTACCTCCGGGGCAGCAGCAAGGCGCAGATCAACATCTGGTGCTGGCCCGTCGGCTCGGGTGAGGTCTACGGCTACCGGATGGATCGCAACCAACCCGCGGCCGTGCGCGCCGGGGTGACGCCCAAGATGCGCGCCGACCGACCCGTCGGGGAGTGGAACACCTTCGAGATCACCCTGAAGGGCGACCGGCTCACCGTGGTGCTCAACGGAAAGACCGTGATCGAGAACGCGCAGCTTCCGGGCGTGCCGGAGAAGGGCCCGCTGGCGCTGCAGCACCACGGCGGCTTCAAGGACGGCAAGTACAACCCGGCCTCGAGCCTGGTGCAGTTCCGCAACGTCTCGATCCGCGAGCTGAACTGACGCCGCGACCCGGGCCGCCGCGCGACCTGAGCTCCGCCGGGCTCAGGCGTGCCGGCCCTTGAAGGTCAGTTCGGCGACGCCGCTCTTGTCGAGCTGGCCGAGCTGCAGCGCGACCATCCGGTCGTACTGCAGCTTCGTCGCCGCGGCGAGCGGCAGGTGCAGCCCGGCCTGCGCCGCGAGGGTCCACGCGATGGTGGAATCCTTGGCCGCGTGGGCCGCCGAGAAGTAGCAGTCGTGCGCGCGGTGCTGCATGTCCTCGCCGTCGGTCTTCAGGACCTGCGAGTTGGCGCCGGTCTGGGCGAATACCTCCCGCAGCAGGTCGAGGTCGAGGCCGAGGGCCGCGCCCAGTCCCAGCCCCTCGGCGAGGCCCGCGGTGTTGATGTTCATCACCATGTTCACGAGCGCCTTCACCTGCGCGGCGCGCCCGGTGGGTCCGAGGTGGCGCAGCGCCGAGGAGAGGTCCTCCAGGATCGGCCGCACCCGCGCGAACGCGGCCTCGTCGCCCCCGCACATCAGGTAAAGGGTCCCGGCCCGCGCCTGCGGAATGGACGAGGCCATGCACGCCTCGAGCGAGGCGGCGCCGGCGGCACGGGCGCGCCGTTCCACCTCGAGGTGCACCGCCGGGGTCAGCGTGGCGCAGTTGACGAAGATCCGGCCCTCGGCGCCGGTCAGCAGCGAGTCGCCCGTCGCGGCGAACACCGCCAACTGGGCGGCGTCGTCCGGCACCACCGTGAAGATCACGTCGGCGGCCGCCGTGACCGCGGCGAGCGACGGGGCGCGGACGGTCCCGAGTTCGGCGGCGAGGGCGTCGGCGATGGCGGGGGCCGGATCGTAGACGGCCGTGATGGGGTGGCCGCGGTCCCGGAGCCGGCGGGCCATGTTGGCGCCCATCCGACCGGTACCCACGAAGGCGAGGCGTGCGCGCTGCATCCGGGCCTTGTAGGCCCCGCGCCCGGCCGGTCAAAGCATTAGCCGGCCGCCGTGCCCCGCCGCGAGGGTCCCGACGCAGCGCCGCTGGCCCGCGCGCGGGGGCGAACGCAAAGCTGAGACCGAGGGGGCAGCGAGGCGGGAGGAAGCCCCTCAACCCGGGCGGGGAAACCCTCGGCGAAGTCGCAGCCGTGAAAGTTCGTTGTCTCCCACCGAATTTTCATATCATTTGTTAAATCATGGAACGTAAAGGGCTTAAAGATCTCATCGTCCGCGCTTTTGGCGTGGCCAAGGTGGTTGCGCTGCTCGGTCCCCGCCAGGCCGGCAAGACCACGTTGGCCCGCCAGATCGCTGCCGCGGGGTTCCTGCCCTTCAACCCGGAGCTCAACTATTTCGACCTGGAGGATCCGGCTCACGTGGAGCGGCTCCGCTCGCCCAAGCTGGCGCTGGAGAAACTCTCCGGCCTGGTGGTCATCGACGAGATCCAGCTCCGCCCGGAACTCTTCCCCCTGCTGCGCGTGCTGGTCGACCGGACACCCAATCCGGCGCAATTCCTGATCCTCGGCAGCGCCTCCCGCGATCTCATCCGCCAAGGCTCGGAAACCCTCGCGGGCCGGATCAGCTTCGTCGAAATCACGCCCCTGGAACTGGCCGAAGCCGGCCCGGACGCCGCCGACGCGCTGTGGCTGCGCGGGGGCTTTCCGCCCTCCTTGCTGGCGGCTACCGACGAGGCCAGTTGGCAGTGGCGCGAAGCCTACGTGCGCACGTTCCTCGAGCGCGACATCCCCGCCCTCGGCATCCGGATACCTGCGGCCACGTTGCGTCGGTTCTGGACGATGCTCGCCCACTACCACGGCCAGCAGTTCAACGCCTCGGAACTGGGCAAAAGCCTCGCGACGACGGACACCACCGTGAAGCGCTACCTCGATCTGCTCACCGGCACCTTCATGGTGCGGCGCCTGAATCCGTGGTTCGAGAACATCAAGAAGCGGCAGATCAAGACCCCCAAGATCTACTTCCGTGACTCGGGCATCCTGCACCGGCTGCTCGGCATCGCGAACCACGGGCAGTTGGTGACGCATCCGAAGCTCGGCGCCTCGTGGGAGGGATTCGCGCTCGAGGAGGTGATCCGCGCCTCCGGAGCGGCGGAGGAGGACGTGTATTTCTGGGGCGTGCACAATCAGGCTGAACTCGACCTGCTGGTGCTCCGCGACGGGCAACGGCACGGGTTCGAGATCAAGTACACCGACGCCCCGCGCGTGACCGCGTCGCAGCGCGCCGCCCTGGAGCAGCTGCAGCTGGCCAGCCTCACCGTCGTCTGCCCCGGCGACGCGAGTTATCCGCTGGACGACCGGATCCACGTCCGTGGGCTCGCGCGCTTCACCGGGTCGCCCGCGACCTGAGCCTGAGCCGCGGCCTTCGCCGCCCGTCCGCGCGCCTCGGCCGGCGCAGGATTCCTCATCGCCAGCGCACGCAGGCTTACCTTGCATCGGAGAATGAAGCCTGCCTCCCCCTGGCTCCGCCCGGGCTGCATCCCCCTCCCCGCCCGCCGGCTCTGGCGACCGCTGTTGGCGATGGGGCTCCTGACCGCGCACAGCGGCGGCGCGGCCCTCGCCGCCCGCGACGGGCGGCCGAACGTCGTCGTCATCCTCTCGGACGACCAGGGCTACGCCGACCTCGGCAGCAACCCGCATCACCGCCCCGAGGTCGCGACGCCCCACCTCGACGCCCTCGCGCGGGAGGGCGTCCGCTTCACGCAGGGTTACGTCAGCGGGCCGGTGTGCTCGCCCACCCGGGCCGGCCTGATGCTCGGCCGCTACCAGCAGCGCGTCGGCGTCTACACGGCGGGCGACGGCGGCCGGGGGTTCGACCCGGCGATCCCGATCTTTCCGGCCCTGCTGCCAGCCGACTACGCGAGCATCGCCATCGGCAAATGGCACCTCGGCCTCGACGACGACTATCCCGCGCTGAAGTGGCACCCGATCAACCGCGGCTTC
>JAIXQE010000194.1 GCA_027485815.1 Opitutaceae bacterium | reverse complement strand
CGGCGGCGATCCTTCGCTTCTAGTGTCGGCGGAGTTTACAGATTGGTTGGGCGCCAGTGGCGATCGTTTGCGGCGCATTAAAAATCGGATCCCGTAAGGCCCTAAATAAAAGAGGGTTGGGCTCATGTGCAGAGCGCCTGGCTCGGCGCGGTACGGGAAGTGCTAACGATGGAACGTGCCAGTTAAAACGTTCCTAACTTCCCATACCTAATGAATATCCTGTTCTTCTTGGCCACGCAGCAATCAAACGTCCCCGAGGTCTCCACGAGCTCCCTTCTAGTTGCCGGTGGCCTGATGACCCTGATCGCCGTCGTCCGCCTGATGCGTCGAAAGGACCGCTGAGCCACGCCGAACCCGAAGAGCCTTCAGCCGCCGTCACGGCCGCTGGGGGCTTCAGGTACGCGCGGTTGCGGGCTCGCCTTGCCGCCGCCTCCCCCGCCGGCGCCGGACCCAATCGGGTCCCACAGGCGCCCCCAGATGCCGCGGGGATAGCGCTCCATTCCCTCGAAACCCAAGCGGGCGGGCGTCTCCGGTTGCTGGGGCAGGTAGGCGGTCCCGAACAGCCAGTCCCAGAGGGATAGGCTGATCGAGAAGTTCTGCCCGTGGCGGCCGTGCAGCGCCACATCGTGATGCCACGCGTGCAGGCGCGGGGAATTGAACACGTAGCCCAGCCGCCCCCAACCCCACGGGAGATTGGCGTGGGTAAGTTCGTGCAGCAGGGTCTGCACCGCGACGATCGCGAAGACGACGCTGTCGGCGACCCCCAAGACCACCATCGGCAGGTAGGCCACCAGCTTCAGGATCACCAGCTCGGCCCAATGGCCGCGGAAGGCCGCCAGCCAGTCCAGTTGCTCAATGCTGTGGTGCAGGCGGTGGAACCGCCACAGCCAAGGTACCACGTGCATCAGCCGGTGCACGTTCCACTCGATGAAATCCTTGACCACAAAGCAGACCGCGAATTGGAGCAGCCACGGCCAGTCCGACAGCAGGCGCAGCGACTCCCAGGGTATGCCTCCGCCGGCCGGCAAAGCCGCTTGAAACCAGCGCGCCAGCTGCACTCCCGCGAGCGCGAGCATCCAGCTCACGAAGTGGGTGTTGAACAGCAGCCAGAAGAGGTCCTGGTCCCATTCGGCACGGAACACCTTCTGGCCGGGATGCCGGGGCCAGACGCGCTCCAGCACGCCGACGCCCACGGAAATCAGCAGCAGCCAGAAGTAGTACTCTAGATACAGGGGCATCGGTCGACCTCGTTTGCCGGCTGGCGTTGCAACCCCTCCCTCATTCCCCGGCGCGGGCGTGGCGGCGGCCGGTGGCGATCAGCAGCGCGAGCGCCGCCGCGGTGGCCACGACGTACGCCCCGGATGACGGCAGCGCGAGCCACGCCAGGCGCGCCTTGGCGGCCCCGGTGCTGCCGAGGCCCGGCGCGAGGAAGCCCGCCCACAGCCAGTAAACAGAATACGCCAGGCCGCCTGCGCCCAACGCCCAGGCCACGAGCCGCGTCGGCCCTCGCGGCGCGTCCAGCGCGGCCAGCAGCACGATCAGAATCAGCGCCGTGGTCCCCATCGCCCCGGCGTGCAGGTGCGCCCGCTGCACGTACACCCAGGCCTTGTCCACGACGGGCTTGGCCAGCGCGGGATCGCCCTTGTACAGGGTCGCGGTCACGGCCGCCGCATCGTCGCGGAGCCGCGCCTTCATCGCGTCCTCGGCCGCCCCGAAGGCGATGCCAATGGCCTGGCCGAACAGGACGGTGAGCAGGGCGAGGCTCAGGCCGGGCCAGAAGGCGCCGAGCCGGGCGGGGAGGGAGCGGGTTTCCATCGGGTTTAAAAGTCGGCCGAGCCGGGCGTGCGCGCGAACGGGATCACATCCCGGATATTGGCCACGCCGGTCACGAACATCAGCATCCGCTCAAAGCCGAGGCCGAAGCCCGCGTGCGGCACGGTGCCGTAGCGCCGCAGGTCGAGGTACCACCAGTACTCCTTCTCGGGCAGTTGGTGTTGGGCGAGGTTTTCCCGCAGCACCTCCAGCCGCTCCTCGCGCTGGCTGCCGCCGATGATCTCCCCAATGCCCGGTACCAGCAGATCCATCGCCCGGACGGTACGGCCGTCCTCGTTCACGCGCATATAGAACGGCTTCAGGGTGCGCGGGTAATTGTACACGGTCACCGGGCACTTGAAGTGTTCCTCGGCCAGGTAGCGCTCGTGCTCGCTCTGGAGGTTGTCGCCCCAGGCCACCGGGTGCTCCCAGGTCCGGCCGGACTTGGCCAGCAGCTCGATCGCCTCGGTGTAGCTGCAGCGCTGGAACGGGCGCTCGAGCACGAAGTCCAGCCGCGCGAGGAGGCCCTGATCGACGAACTTGCCCAGGAACTCCAGGTCGCCGGCGCAGTGCTGGCGGACGTCCCGGATGAGGTGCTTCACGAATTCCTCCGCGAGGGCCATGTTGCCCTCGAGGTCGCAGAAGGCCATCTCCGGCTCGATCATCCAGAACTCGGCCGCGTGCCGCGAGGTGTTCGAGTTCTCGGCGCGGAAGGTCGGGCCGAAGGTGTAGACGTTGGAGAGCGCGCAGGCGAACACCTCCGCCTCGAGCTGGCCGCTCACCGTCAGGTACGCCTTGCGCGCGAAGAAGTCCTGCCGGAAGTCCACGTCGCCCGCCTCCGTCATCGGCGGATGCGAGGCGTCGAGGGTGGTCACCCGGAACAGCTCGCCCGCCCCCTCGCAATCGCTGGTGGTGATGATGGGGGCGTGGACGTAGGCGAAGCTCCGCTCCTGGAAAAATTGGTGCACCGCGTAGGCGAGGCGGCTGCGAATCCGGAAGACGGCGCCGAAGAGGTTGGAGCGCGGGCGCAGGTGGGCGATCTCGCGCAGGAACTCGAGGCTGTGGCCCTTCTTCTGCAGCGGGTAGGTCGCATCCGCCTCGCCCACGACGGTGAGTGTCTCGGCCACGACCTCCCACTTCTGGCCCGCCCCCTGCGAGGCGACCAGCCGCCCGCGCACCTCAAGGGCCGCGCCGGTGGCTGCCCGCGGCAGGTCCGCCGCGTAGTTCGGGAGCGTCGCCGGGGCGATCACCTGGATGCCCTTGAGCGAGGAGCCGTCGTTCAGCTCCACGAAGGAGAAGCCCTTGGCGTCGCGCCGGGTGCGGACCCAGCCCTGGAGCAAAATCGCGTCGGCCGGGCCGGCGGCGAGAAGGGCGTCTTTGACGAGGGTGCGGGAGAGGGACATGCGAGGGGAGGAGCGAAACCCGGGGCGGCGCCCAAGGCAAATCCGCGCGTGGGGGCGGCGGCTCAGCCGGCGAGGGCGCGGGCGGCCCGCAGCGCGGGGATGACGGCCGCGCACGCGGCGTCGTTGTCGAGCGCGTTGAGCGGCGCGTTGAAGGGTTCGCAGCGCGCCGGGCCGGCGTATCCGATGGCCCGCAGGGCCTGGATGAAGGGCGCCGCCGGGATCACCCCGGTCGCCAGCGGCAGCTCGCGCGCGTTGTCCTTCTGCAGCGCCTTGGGCACGCCGGCGGGGGCGTCGTTCAGGTCCACGCTGACGACGTCCTCGGCCCGCAGCGCCCGCAGCTCGTCCGCGGTGTCGCCGGCGGTCCACCAGTGCCAGGTGTCGAGGACGACGCCCACGTTGCCCGTCCCGATCGCGGCGATCAGTTCCCGGGTTTCCGCGAGGGTGTGGACGAACGGGTAGCGTTGGCCGACGAGGAGCAGCTGGGTGCCGACGTACTCGAGTCCCAGCCGGAGCCCGTGGTCGCCTAGGATCCGCGCGATTTCCCGCAGGCGCGCGGCGTGGCGGTCGAAGTTCGCCCGGTAGGTGAGCTCGGCGTGGCTGGGGGAAAGCCAGGTGCCGACGCGGTCGGCCCCGGCGCGGCGCAGCGCCGCCGCGATCGCGGGGAGCTTGCCGAGGCCCTCGCGGAACGTCGCCTCGTCCTTGCGGAAGTCCACCGTGAGGCCCGCCGCGGCCCATTTCAGCCCCTTGGCGCGCAGGTCCGCCACCACCTCATCGACCTGGCCCGGAGCGAGGCCGGCCAGTTCGGTGCCGCGGGGCTCGACGGACTCGAACCCGTGCCGGGCGGCGAGGGCGTTGAGCTCGCGCTGGCTCTGTACGGTGACGCCGATGCTGCCGGGCGCGAGGGCGAGGGTCATCCCGAACGGGGCGGGGGCGGCGGCGCGGGCCAGCGGGACGAGGGCGGCGGTCTGGAGGAAGGTGCGGCGGTGCATCGGGGTCTTCCGGGACGCAAAAGGTCCGGGGGAACTTTGGCGATCCAAAGTGGCTGGTCGCTCCTTCCGGCGTTTAGCCGCGGCGGATGGAATCGCCCCAGGCCCGTTCTCCCCGCGCCGGCTCGACGTGACGCCCGGGCGCCGCACAGTCGGGCGCAGTCCCGTATGGCTCCCGCCCGCTCCGCGCTCGCCCTGCTCGCCCTGTTCACCGGCGTCCTCGCCCCGTCGCGGCCCGCCTTCGCCGGCGCCACCGCCGCCCCGACGGCCACCCTGATCGCCTCGCCGGAGGAAGGGTGGCCCCAGTTTCGCGGCCCGCGGCGCGACGGGATCAGCGATGAACGCGGCCTGCTCCCCGAATGGCCCGCCGACGGCCCGCCGCTGGTCGCCACCGTCTCCGGCCTCGGCAAGGGGTTCTCGTCCCCGGTCATCACCGGCGGCCGGATTTTCCTCACGGGCGATTTCGGCGCCGAGACGCGGATCCTCGCCTTCGACCTCACCGGGCGACCCCTCTGGAGCGTCACCAACGGCGGGGCCTGGCTCAACCAATACCAGGGTGCGCGCGGCACCGTCGCCGTCCGCGGCGGCCGCCTCTACCATCAGAACGCCCACGGGCGCGTGGTCTGCCTGGACGCCGCCACCGGCCGGGAGCTCTGGGCGATCGACCTGCTCCAGCGCTTCAAGGGCGAGAACATCACCTGGGGCCTCAGCGACTGCCTGCTGGTGGATGACCGACTGGTCTACGCCGCGCCGGGCGGCCGCGAAGCCTCCCTCGTCGCCCTTGACCGCGAGACCGGCGCCGTCCGCTGGCAGAGCGCGCCGCAGTTCCTCGCCGAAAGTCCGGACACGCCCGAGTCCGCGGGCTATGCCGCCCCGATTCTGGTCCGCTTCGGCGAGCGCCGGCTGCTGGTCGGCTGCACCCAGCGCCACCTCTACTGCGTCGATGCCGACACGGGGGAGGTTCAGTGGCGCCGCGAGCGCAAGACCCCGTATTCGGTGATCGCGATGATGCCGGTGCTCGTGGGCGACGCCATTTTCTCCACCGCCCCGATGAGCGGCGCCGCCGGCCTGCACCGGCTCGTCCCGCCGGCGACCCCCGGCGGCCCGTTCGGGGTCGCGGACGTCTGGTCGGCGGAGCTGGACACCTGCCAGGGAGGGGTCGTCCACGCGGGCGGCCGGCTCTTCGGCTCCCATTACCCCAAGGGCCGCGGCTGGACGGCGCTCGACGCCCGCACCGGCGAAACCCTCTACAACGCGCCGGAGTTCGCCAAGGGCTCCCTCCTGCACGCCGATGATCGGCTTTACGTGCTGACCGAGGACGGCTGGGCGCTCCTCGTGGACCCGGCCGCGCCGACCTTTTCCCTCAAAGGCCGCTTCCGCTTCGTCACCGCCAAGGACCGGGATGCGTGGGCCCATCCGGTAATCTGGGACGGGCAGCTTTTCCTGAGATACCATAATACAATGGAAATCAGGCGGATAAGGAAGTAGCCCGGCGACGGAAAGGGGCCCGGGCTAATACCCTTGGTGCGTGGCGCTACTGGCCTTTCCAAAGTGGGGATTGCGGTTGCATGGGGGACGGGGCTGTGGCTTCTTCGTTCTTCCTCCGCTTAGCGGAGGTTTTGGGGTAAATAAGAAAGCAATGCCCGCCGTGTAGGGGTACACGGCGGGCTCTTTCTTTTCCGGGGTCGAAGCCGCCGGTCCGTATCAGGCGCTCGGGTCCGCTGGTTGGCGGCTTGGCTTACCAGACCACGGGCACCAGTCCGGCCTCCGCCAACCGCTCGTCCCGGCTCAGCAACGTCAACCGGTGTACCTTTGCTGTGGCGGTGATGATGCGGTCGAACGGATCCCCGTGCGGCAGGCGGAGCGCCGGAGCGGCGAGGGCCACGGGCAGCGAGATGGGCAGCAAGTGAACGTAGTCGAGCACCGGTCCGAGCACCGCCGCGGGCGATCCCCGCAGGGTGATTTTCCCTGTGTGCAGCAGGTAGCCAATCTCCTGCAGGCTGACGTCGGAGATCGCCAGACGCTCGTACGGCGTGGAGGCGAGGATCCTCGCGGCCTCCGGCCCCAGCCGCTCCTCCTCCGCCGCGGCCCAGAGCAGGGCGTGGGTGTCCAGCAGGTAGCGGAGCGGGGCTTTCACAGCGACGGCTTCCAAGCTTCGTCCGGCAGCGTGGGCTGCGTCAGGTCACCCGTGAAGCGGATCTTCCCGCGGGCTGACCCGAGCAGTTGGCGGCGCGTACCGACCGCCGTGAACAGGAACTCCCCCTCGCGGTCGCGGATCCGCACCGTCCTGCCCCGACGCGCCTGGGCCTTGCAGGCGGCAAAATCGCGGAGAAAGGTGCGGACGTTGACGTTCATGGCCCGAAAACGTCTGACAAAAAAAGAAGTGTCAAGCAACGAGCCCGGGTCGCTCCTCTGCGGCGCCGCCCGCCTCCGCCGGCGCCGCGCCCACGCGACCCCGAGCGCGGCCGCGCCGCCGGCGAGGGCGATCCCGGCCGGTTCCGGCACCGCGGTGGTGGCGAGGCTGAGGTTGTCGAGCCCGAGCCCTTGGGAATTCGCGCCCCCCGTGTCGAAGGTCCAGCGCAGGTACAGCGACCCGCCCGGGGCGAGGTCGAGGCCGGGCAGGCTCACGCTCCGCGTCACGGTTGAGACCGGCGTCCCGAAGGCGTACGCGCTCGGACCGGGCGCGAAGGCGCCGCTGTCCCCGGCCGGCGCCGCCGTCCAGTTCACGCCGTCCGCCGAGTGGTGGAAGGTGATTGCCGCCGGCGTGGTGTTGGTCCGGTAGCGCTCGTAATCGAAGGTCAGGTCGACCTGCGCGACCGGCACCGCCTGGGTGTTCTGGAACCACGCGAGCAGGCTCGACGGGCTCGGGAAGCTGGAGGAACTCATCACTCCCGGCGCGCGGTCCGCCGCCGACTGGCCCCAATTGTAGCGCCCGCCGGCCGTCGGTGATCCGCTGCTCGCCTGCGCGCTGGTGGCGGAGAGGTTGGTCGAATCGTCCCAGCGGATCGTGGCGTCGCCGGCCGCGCTGAACCGCCAGCCGGCCGGCAGGGACGCGGTGGCGCTGGTCCCAAGCAGGTTGAAGTCCTCCTGCTGCGTGGTGCCGGGTGCCGGCAGGGGGATCTGCGCGGCGAACGGGCAGAGGAGAAGCAGCAGGAGGCCAGCCGCGGCCAGCAGTGGGCGGGAGAGGCGGGGAAAGGAGGGGAGGGACATGGCGGAGGTGGTCGCGGGCGGTCGTTGCGGCCGGCACCTTGGTGCTCCGCGCGGGTACGGCCCAGTGCCGCGCGTCCCCGAAACGCGGGGCAAGCGGGGTGGCTTTTTCGCGTTGCCCCGGCCCGGTCCCGCCGAGGCAATCCGGGGATGTCCGGTGACCGCGCCTCCCCCCGCTTCCGCGCCCTCGCCGCCGCGGGCCTGCTGGTGGCGCTGCTGCTGGCGGCCTACGCCGGCTCGCTCCGGGGGGAGTTTCTCTGGGACGACGACCTGCACATCACCGCCAATCCGACCATCGTGGGCCCGCTCGGCCTGACGGAGATCTGGACCTCCGCCCGCGCCCATTACTTCCCGCTCGTCCTCACGAATTTCTGGGTGCAGCACCAGCTCTGGGGACTCGAGCCGCTGGGTTACCGGCTGGTGACGCTCCTCTGCCATGCCGGCGCGGCGCTGCTGCTCTGGCGCCTGCTCCTCCGCCTCGGCGTCCCCGGCGCGTGGCTGGGGGCCGCGCTCTGGGCCCTGCATCCGGTGCAGGTCGAATCGGTGGCGTGGATCTGTGAGCTGAAGAACACGCAGTCCGCGGTGCTCTTCCTCGCCGCGGCCCTCTGCTACCTCCGCTGGCTCGCCGCGCGCGGCCAACCCGGCGCGGGCCGGGCCTATGCCGCGGCGCTCGCGTGCGCGGCGCTGGCGATCCTGAGCAAGCCCTCGACCGTGATGCTACCCGTGACCCTCGCGCTCCTGGGCTGGTGGCGGCGGCGGACCTTCGCGTGGGCCGACCTGGGGCCGCTCGCTCCGTTCCTCGCCCTTTCGGCCGCGGCGGCCGGCTGGACGATTTGGGAACAGCGCTACAACTCGGGCGCGCTGGGACCGGAGTGGAGCCAGACGCCCGCTGAGCGGCTGATCCTCGCCGGCCGGGTGGTCTGGTTCTACCTCGGTAAACTGGCGTGGCCCGAGCCGCTGGTGTTCATCTATCCGCGCTGGTCCCTCGCGGCGGCCAACCCGCTCTCCTACCTGCCGGGCGTGGGCGTCATCGCGGCGCTCGTCCTCCTGTGGCGGTTCCGGGCGCAGCCGGCGGCCGCCGCGGGCTTCCTGGCGGCGGGACATTTTGCGGCGCTGCTCTTCCCGGTGATGGGTTTTTTCAACGTCTACTTTTTCCGCTATTCCTTCGTCGGGGATCATTTCCAATACCTCGCGAGCATCGGCCCGCTCGCCATGGCGGGCGCGTGGCTCGCGCGCTGGCGCCCGGTGGCCGCGCTTGGGGTGGTTGCCCTCGCGGCGCTCAGCTTTCGCGAGGCGCGGGAGTACGTGTCTTCGGAGGTCCTCTGGCGCAGCACGATTGCGCGCAACCCCGGGGCGACGATGGCTTGGCTGAACCTTGGCGACACCCTGCAGCGTCAGGGCCGGACCGACGAGGCGATCGCGGTCTTCCGTTCGGTGTTGGAACGCCACCCGGACAACCTCGAGGCCCACAACGACCTCGCGGGTGCCCTTCTCCTGCAGGGTCGGTCGGCGGACGCGCTGCCGCATCTCGAACGGGCGGTGGCCCTGGCGCCGGGCCGCGCCGAATTCCAGAAGAACCTCGGCAACGCCCTGCAGGCGCTGGGTCGGCCCGAGGCGGCCCTCGGTCCGCACCGCCGCGCGCTCGAGCTCGATCCTCGTCTCGCGGAGGCGCGGGCCGGGCTCGGGTTCGGCCTGGTGCTGACCGGGCAGGTGGCGGAGGGGTTGGCCGAGCTGGAGCAGGCCGTGCGGGAGGCGCCCCGCCACGCGGGCATCCGCGGCTTGGCGGCGCGGGGCCAGGCGCGGGCGGGTCGCGCGGCGCTCGCGCGCGGGCACTTCGCGGTGGCGGCGGAACTCGACCCGGGTTCCGCCGAGGCGCACAACAACCTGGGCACGGCGCTCGCCCTGGCCGGCGAACTGGACCCGGCCCGCGCCAGTTTCACGCGTGCCCTCGAAGTGGCGCCCGGCTTCACCGCGGCCCGCTTCAACCTTGCCAATGCCCTGCTCTCGGCCGGGCGCTGGGCCGAGGCGGCGGCGGAGTTCCGGGTCGTCGCGGCGGAACGTCCCGCGGATCCCGCGGTGCGGGCCCGACTGGCGGGTGCCCTCGCCAACTCCGGGGACCTCGCCGGCGCCGCCGCGGCCTACGCGGCCGCGTTGGAATCGCCCGCCGCGTCGCCGGAGTGGCGCGAGCAGTACGCCCAGGTGTTGCGGGCCCTGGGTCGGCCCCGCGAAGCCCTCGAACAGCTGGAGCGGGCGACGGAAGCCCGGCGCGGTCGGCGTTGAGGAGCGAGGCCCGCCGCGCGCCCGCGCCCGGGCCTCAGGCGTCCGCGAGCGCGTTGGCCGTGTTGCGGTGGGCCGGACCGGTGAAGCGCTCGGACTGTTCGTCCGCGTGGTAGCTGGACCGCACGAGCGGCCCGCTCTCGACCACCCCGATCCCAAGCCCCAGCCCGAACTGCTTCCAATGGGCGAACTCCTCCGGCGGAGCCCAGCGGGCGATCGGCAAATGCTTCGGCGTCGGCTGCAGGTACTGGCCGATGGTCAGGATGTCCGTGCGGTCCGCGGCGATGTCCCGCAACGTCTGCTCCACCTCGCCGGGTTCCTCGCCCACCCCGAGCATGATCCCGGTCTTCGTCGTGAAGCCGCGGGACTTCGCGTGGCGCAGGACGGATCGCGACCGGTCGTAGCGGGCCTGGACGCGGACGGGCTTCTGGAGGCGTTCGACCGTCTCGAGGTTGTGGTTGTAGATGTCGGGCCGGGCGTCGAGGACCACGTCGACGTGGGCGAGGTTGCCCTTGAAGTCGGGGGTGAGCACCTCGATGGCGGTGCCCGGGTTGCGGTGGCGGATGGCGCGGATCGTGGCGGCCCAGACGGAGGCCCCGCCGTCGGCGAGCTCGTCGCGCGCGACGCTGGTGATCACGCAGTGCCGGAGGTTCATCGTGGCGACCGCTTCGGCGACGCGGGCGGGTTCGCCGAGGTCGAGCTCGGTGGGCCGGCCGGTCTCGATGGCGCAGAACGTGCAGGACCGGGTGCAGATGTTGCCGAGGATCATCAGCGTGGCGGTCCCGCGGGACCAGCATTCGCCGAGGTTGGGGCACTGCGCGCTCTGGCAGACCGTGTGCAGGCGGTTCTCCTCCACCAGGCGGCGGGTCGCGAGGTAGCCGGGGCCACCGGGGAGGCGGGCGCGGAGCCACGCGGGTTTGCGCGGGGAGGCGGTGGCGGAGGACATCGGGGGAGCAAACGCACACGACCCCCGGGCAAGCGCAAGCGGCATTTGCGGGCCCGGGGACCGCCTTACCGATCCGACTACGCCGCCACCAACGGTTTGACGTCCTGATTGAGTTGCCGGCCGGATTGCCGCTCCAGCTGCCAGAGATCGAACGCGACCTGCAGGTTGAGCCAATTGCGGGGATCTACCTGGAAGTACCGGCCCAGCCGGGCAGCCGTGTCGGGAGTGATTGCCCGCCGACCGGCGAGGATCTGGCTCAGGCGGCTCTGCGGGATGCCTGTCGCCTGCGCGGCGGCCACCTGCGTGATCCCGAGGGGCTCAAAGAACTCCGTGCGCAGGATGATTCCGGGGTGGAGGCGGGCAGCGGGGGCGTTCATCGGTAAGGTTTTAATGGCAGTCGGTGATTTCCACGTCCTCGGCATCGGTGCCCGTCCAGCGGAAGCAAAGGCGCCATTGGTCGTTGAGGCGGATGGAGTGTTGGCCGCGGCGATCGCCCCGCAGGGCCTCCAGGCGGTTGCCCGGTGGCACGCGGAGGAAGGCCAGTTCGACCGCGGCGTCGAGCAGCTGCAATTTGGCCAACCCGCGCGACCAGAGGGAGGCTGGCAGGCGGCGGGCGCGACCGGTCAACCACAGCTTCTCCGTCTCGCGATCGGCAAAACTCCGGATCACGGTCGCAGGCTGGGGGTCGACGGTTATTCGTCAAGCGGATAGTCCCCCGTCTCCACGGGATCAGAGTGCCTGACCTGGTCCGAGCGGTGGTCCAGCCCCCGGAGGATTGCCGCAAAAGGCGCAAGGGCCGAGTTTCGATCGCGGACTGGGGTGGCGCCCACAGGCGCCGGGGAAGCGCTCGGGGAGGGTACGGAGAGGAGAGCTCCAAGCCGAGGCCCGCGGACCACCCCTCAGCGCGCCCCGCCGCCGAAACGCACGTCCAGCCACACGGCCAGCGCGAGGACGCTCCCGCGGGCGATGAACTTCAGCTCCGGCTCCACCGCCAGCAGCGTCATCCCATTCAGAAGCACCGCCATCAGCAGCGCCCCGCAGAGCACGCCCCAGACCGTCCCCCGACCACCCCGCAACGCCGTGCCCCCGATCACGCACGCCGCGATCGCATCCAGCTCCATCAGGTCCCCGACGGTCGTGGTCGAGGCCCCGGCATAGGCGGTCGTCATGAAGCCCGTCAGCGCCACCGCCACGCCCATCAGGCCGTACGCCCCGATCAGGACCCGTGCCACCGGGATGCCCGACAACGCCGCCGCCTCCTCATTGCCCCCGATCGCGTACAGGTGCCGGCCAAACGGGGTATGCCGGGTCAGGAAATGCACCAGCCCCGCCACCCCCGCCAGCACCAGCAGGGTGAAGGGCACGCCGCGGAACCGGTTGCACAACAGGACGAGCCCGAACGCCGCGATCGCCACCGCCGCCGCCCGCAGGGCCATCGCCCCGGCCGGAGACACCGCCAGTCCCAAGGCCCGGCGGGCCGCCCGGTCCCGCGCCTGCGCCCAGCCCAGGCCGGCGAGGACCAAGGCGGTCAAGGCCAGCCCCAGCACCTGCGGCAGGTACTCGGTGGTAAGGCGCGAATAGAGGTTCTCCCCGCCGCCCGCCACCACGGGCACGGTCGCGTTGCGGATGACCAGCCAGAACAGGCCCTTGAAGATGAGCAGGCCCCCGAGGGTGATGATGAACGCCGGGATCCGCTGGCGCACGATCAGCGCGCCCATCAGCAGCCAGAGGATGAGCGCCGCTCCCAGGCTAGCGCCCATCGCCGCGGGCGCCGGCCATCCGTGGTGAAACACCAGCACCGCCGCGATCCCGCCCACCAGCCCCACCCCGCTCCCCACCGACAAATCAATCTGCCCGGGCAGCAGGATCAGGAACATCCCGAGGGCCAGGGTGCCGGTCAGCGCGAACTCCACCAGCAGCTGGGTCAGGTTGCGCGGCGCCAGGAACAGCGGCTCGCGCAGGTAAAAGAACAGGCACAGCACCCCCAGCGCGAGGGGCAGGGCGAAGGCCCGCAGGGAGAGGGTCGGTTTCATCTGGAGATTGGGTTCGCCGCCGCCGGCGCCTGCAGGGCGGCCGCGAGCAGGCGTTCCGGCTCGAACGCGGCGCGCGCGAACTCACCGCCCGGTCGCCCCGCCGCCAACATCAGGATGCGGTCGCTCAGACCCATCAGCTCCGGCAGGTCGCTCGAAACGAGGACCACCCCGCAGCCGGCCGCGGTCAGGCGCTGGATCAACTGGTACACCTCCACCCGCGCGCCCACGTCGATGCCCCGCGTGGGCTCATCCAGGAATACCACGGACGGCTCGGTGAGCAGGGCCTTGCCCAGCACCACCTTCTGCTGGTTGCCGCCCGACAACCCGCGCACCGGCGTCGCCAGCCCCGGGGCCCGGATGCGGAGCGACTGGAACAGGCCCGCCGCCGCCTGCTGCTCCGCCGGCAAATCCAGCCAGCCCCCGCGCCGCGTGAAACGGCCCAGGCTCGCGAGGGACAGGTTGAACGTGATGTCCTCGCCCGGGATCAGGCCCTGCCGCCGGCGATCCTCCGTTGCCAGCACGAGCCCGCGCGCGATCGACCGCTCCGGGGCCGGCTCCGCATACGCCTGCCCCCTCAGCCGGACTTCCCCGGCTCGCCGCCGCCCCCAGCCGGCGAACAGGTGCAGCAACAGCTCCGTCCGCCCGGCGCCCATCAGTCCGCCGATCCCCAGCACCTCGCCGGGATGCACGGTCAGGGAAACTTCCTCCAGGCAGATCCGGGAACCCGGCGGCGGCGCCACGTGCAACCCCTCCACCACGAGCAGCGGTTCCCCGCGCCGCTCCACCGCGGCGGCCGCCCGCGGGAACTGTTCGGTCAACTCGCGGCCGACCAGGTGGCGGATGATCACCGCCGGTTCCGCCCCGGCGCGGTCCAAGGTCGCCACGGTGGCCCCGTCGCGCAGGACGGTCACCCGGTCGGCCAGGGCGCGCACCTCCTCCAGCCGATGCGAAATGTAGATACAGGCCGTCCCGCCGGCGCGCAGGCGGCGCAGGTGCTCCTGGAGCACGCCGACCTCCCGCGGGGCGAGCGCCGCGGTGGGTTCATCCAGCACCAGCACCCGCGACCGCTTGTCCATCGCCCGCGCGATCTCCACGAGTTGCTTCTGGCCGATGCCGAGTCGCCCGACGGGCGTCTCCGGATCCACGTCCAGACCGAACTCCCGCAACAGGTCCGTCGCGCGGCGGTGCAGGGCCGGCCAGTCGATGCGCCAACCCCGGCGCGGCGCCCGGCCGAGGAACAGGTTCTCGGCCACGCTCAGCTCATCGACGAGCGCCAACTCCTGAGTGATGACGGCCAGCCCGGCGGCCTCGGCGTCCCGCACCGAGCGGAACGCGGCCGGCCGGCCGTCGATCCGCAGCTCACCCTCGTACGAACCGTGCGGGTGGATGCCCGCCAGCAGCTTGATCAGGGTGGACTTGCCGGCACCGTTCTCGCCGCACAGGGCGTGGATCTCCCCGGCCCGCAGGTCGAAATCGACCCCGCGCAACGCCACCACGCCGGGGAAGCGCTTGGTCAGCCCGCGGGCGGCGACGACCGGATGCATCGGGCCGGGCCGCGCGGGCGGTTTACTTCAACGCCGCGGCCGGATGAAAGCCGTCCGCCACCACCGTCGCCTGCAGGTTGTCCCGGTCGACGCTGATGACCGCCTCGAAGATCGCCGGCACGTCGCGCGCCCCGTTCGGGATCGTCACCGGCGTGGCCGGCCGCTGCCCGCGGGCCACGTCGACCGCCACCTGCGCCGCCCGGGCCGCGAGGTTCTTGAGGGGTTTGTAGATGGTCATCGCCTGCGTTCCCCGCAGGATGCGCTGGCACGCGGCGAGGTCGGCATCCTGGCCGGTCACGAGCACCTTCCCCGCCAGACCGTCCTCCTGCAGCGCCTGGATCGCCCCGCCGGCAGTGCCGTCATTCGAGGCCAGCACGGCGTCGATCTCGCGGTTCTTGGTCAGGGCCGCGTTGAGGATGCGCTTGGCGTTCTCGGGTTTCCAATCCAGCGCCCAATCCTCGTGGACGACCGTGACCCGCCCGCTGGCGATCAGCGGGGCGAGGACCTGATCCTGACCCTGCTTGAACAGTTTCGCGTTATTGTCGGTGGGGGCGCCATAGACCCGGACCACCCGGGCGGGCCGGCCCGCCGGGAGGCGCGCGGCCAGGTACGACGCCTGCGCCTCGCCCACCTTCACGTTGTCGAACGAAAGGTAGTAATCGATCGGGGCGTTGAGGATCAGCCGGTCGTAGGCGATCACCGGGATCTTGGCTTCCTGCGCGGAACGCACCGCGCGCGTCATCGCGGCGCCGTTGTGCGGGACGATCACCAGCACATCCACCCCGCGGCTGATCAGGGCCTCCACGTCCCGGACCTGGCGGGTATCGTCACTGTTGGCCGACTGGACGATGACCGAGGCCCCGCGCTTGCCGGCCTCGGCGATGAAGGTGTCGCGGTCACGCTGCCAGCGCTCCTCCTTGAGGGTGTCGAGGGAGAGGCCGATGACCGGGCGCTTCTCGGCGGCGAGGGCGGTGGCGGCGGCGCAGAACCACAGGAGCAGCCGGACAAGGGTGGGGCGGGAAGGCATGGGGAACGGCGGGGTTTACTTCCGCGAAAACTTCGTGAGGCTTGCCGGCGCGTGACGCTCGACAACCCAAAACTGCTGACCCTGCCCGCGGCCGCCGCGTGGCGCGAGACCCAGCGGGCGGCCGGGCGCAAGGTGGTTCTCACCAACGGCGTGTTCGACCTGCTGCACACCGGCCATCTCCATACTTTGCAGGCCTCGCGGCGGCAGGGCGATGCGTTGGTCGTGGCCCTCAATGCCGACGCGAGCGTCAAGGCCCTGAAGGGCCCCCTCCGCCCCGTGCAGACCGAGGAACAGCGCGCCTTTGCGCTGGCGGCGCTGGCGTGCGTGGATGCGGTGGTGGTCTTCGGGACGCCGCGGCTCACCGCCGAGATCGCGGCGCTGCGGCCGGACGTCTACTGCAAGGCGGGCGACTATACGCTCGCGACGCTCAATCCCGAGGAGCGGGCCGCGCTCGAAGCGGCCGGCACGCGGATCGAGTTTCTGCCCTTTTTGCCCGGGTTCAGCACGACCAGCCTGATCGCCCGGATCCGGGCCGCGGGGGAGATCTGACGATGCGCGTCGTGATTCTGGGTTCGGGGCGGGGGTCCAACGCCGAGGCGATCCTGCTCGCCCAACAGCAGCAGCGCTTGGGCGCCGCGCGCGTGGTGCGCATCCTGTCGGACCAGCCGGGCGCGGGCATTTTGGCGCTCGGGCCCCGCTTCGGGGTCGAGGCGCTCTTCGTCGATCCCGCGCCCTTCCGCACCAAGCTGGAAGGCGAGGGCGAAGCCCGTTTCATCGCGGCCGTCCAAGCCGCGGAGCCCGATCTGGTGGTGCTGGCCGGGTTCATGCGGGTGCTGAAGCCGGGCTTTCTCGGCGCCTTCGCCGGTCGGATCATCAACCTGCACCCCAGCCTCCTCCCCAGTTTCCCGGGCCTCGACGGCATCGGCCAGGCCTTCCGGCGCGGCGTCAAGGTCACCGGCTGCACGGTCCACGCGGTGACCGCGGAGGTCGACGGCGGTCCGATCCTGGATCAGGCGGTGGTGCGGATCGAGGAGGGAGATACCCTGGAGGCGGTGGCCGCGAAGGTTCACGCCGCCGAACACGCCCTGTTGCCGGCGGTGATCGCCCGCCTCAGCCAACGGACCCGGGAATGACGTTGCGCCGCCTGCGGGCCGGCGAAAGCTCCCGGCCGTGGCCCTGCACGAACTGAAGATCGAAATCCCGGCGGCAGCCGCCGGCGCGGCGGATGAACTGCTCCTGGAACACGGCGCGGCCGCGTGGAGCGTCCTTGAGGACGTGATCGTGCGCCGCGCCTGGCTGGTCGGGATCGGCCCCGCCGCCGCGGCCTTGGCGGAGGAATGGGCGGGCCTCGCTCCGGCGTTGGCTGCCGTGGGCGTCACGCCCCTCGCGGCACCGGTGGCACGGGAGTTGGTGGAGGCGGACTGGCGCGACAGTTACAAGGCCCACTTCCGGGCCTGGCGCTTTGACCGGCTGCATTGGGTGCCCGTCTGGGAGCGCGCGACCTACGTGGTGCCGCCCGGTGACGCCGTCCTGTGGCTGGATCCGGGCCTGGCCTTCGGCACCGGCAACCACGAGACCACCCGCCTCTGCGTGGAGCGCCTCGTGGTCTGCGCCGAGGAACACGGCACGGGGGGCCGGGTGATCGACGCCGGCTGCGGCTCGGGGATCCTCGCTCTGTCCGCGGCGCTGCTGGGTTACCGGGATGTCGTGGGCTTTGACAACGACCCGGAGGCGGTGCGGGTCAGCGAGGAGAATGCGGCCCTGAACGGCCTGACGGGGCGGGTGCGCTTCGCGACCGCGGATCTCGAGACGGGCCTCGCGGGGCGGCAGGCCGACCTGCTGTTGGCGAATATCCAGGCGGACGTGCTCCTGCGGTACGCGGCGGTCCTCACCGGGGCCGTGGCGCCGGGCGGCACCTTGATTTTGAGCGGCATCCTGGCGGGCGAGAATGGCCAGGTGCGGGCGGGCTTCGAACGAGTGGCACCCGGATGGAGCGTCAATGCCCGGGTGATGGGGGAATGGAGCGACGTCGTGCTGGTCCGGCCGGCCTGAGCATCGCGGCGGGGCTTCCGCCTTGCCTGCCGGCGATGGCCGCGCATTGGTTCGGCCCATGGCGGACTTTCCCCGTGCCCCCCATTATCATTTCCTCCTGCGCAGCATCGGGGCGTGGCTTGCGCTGGGTCTCTTGGCGGTCGGCCTGCGGGCCCATGATCCGGGCCTGAGTACGGTGCAGGGCGAGTGGCGGGGCGGCAGCCTGACGCTGACGACCGGCTTCGCGCCGGCGGACGTGGAGGCGTTGCTGCCGCCGGAGGCCCCCCGGGCGCCGCAATGGGGCCCGGCGGAGTTTGAGGCGGTGCGGCCGCTGCTCTTCCAACTGGCGGCCCGGCTCTGGGAAGTGCGGCGGGGCGCCCGGCTGCTCGAGCAGGCGGAGGTGCAGGTGGAACTGCTGCCCGGGGACAACGTGAGTTTCCAACTCCGCATCGATCCGGGGGAGGGCGGTGAACCCGTGACGCTGCGTTCCCTCCGCCTGGCGGATCTGGGCAGTGTGCACCGGCAATTCGCGTTGGTGCTCGACGAGGCGGGCCGGCTGGTCGCGCGGAAGCTGCTCAGCGGCCGCGATCCCGTGCTGGAGGTTCCGCGGGCGGTGGTGGCGGCGCCGGTCCCGGAGACCCCGGGCGCGCCCGGAGCGCCGTCGGCCCCGGCAGCCCCGGCTCCGGCCGCGACCGCGGCGGCCGAGGAGTCGGCGTTGCCGACCCTCGCGGAGTTTCTGTGGCTCGGGGTGCAGCACATCTGGACCGGGTACGATCACCTGCTCTTCCTGTTCGCCCTGCTGGTGGTGTGCCGGACCTTCCGATCCATCGTGGCGATCATCACCTGTTTCACGCTCGCCCATTCGCTCACCTTGGCCGCCGCGACGCTCGACTGGGTCCGCCTGGCGCCCAGCCTGGTGGAGCCGATCATCGCCGCGACGATCGTCTACGTGGGGGTGGAGAACCTCTGGCGGCGGGGCGCGGAGCCGCCGGGGCGCTGGTTGCTGACCTTCGGGTTCGGGCTCATCCACGGCTTTGGGTTCGCCAGCATTTTGCGCGATCTGGGCGTTGGCGCGGATCCCGGGGGCATTCTGGGCCCCTTGTTCGCCTTCAATCTCGGCGTCGAGCTGGGCCAGGTGGCCATCGCGGCCGTGGTGATGCCGCTGGTCTGGCGGCTCCGGCAGCGGCCGGCGTTCGTCACTCGGGGCGTGCCGGCCCTCTCCGGGCTGATTGCCCTGCTGGGACTTTACTGGCTGCTCGAGCGCACGGTCTTCTGACCGCGGCCGGGCCGATCAGGTGAAGAGATCCGAAGCCGTGCGGCCCAGGAAGTCCTCCATGTAGGCGGTCGTGGCCTTGCCCTCGATGAAGATCGGGTCGGCCATGATCGCGCGGTGGAGGGGGATGGTCGTCTTGATCCCGCGGATGAGGTACTCGCTGAGGGCGCGGTAGGCGCGTTCGAGCGCGACCTTCCGGGTGGAGCCGGTGCAGATCAGCTTCCCGATCATCGAATCGTAGTACGGCGGGATGGCGTAGCCGCTGTAGGCGTGCGAATCGACGCGGACGCCGTGGCCGCCGGGAGAGTAGTACAGGCCGATCGTGCCGGGGGAGGGGGCGAAGTTGCGCGCCGGGTCCTCGGCGTTGATCCGGCACTCGATCGCGTGGCCCTCGAACTTCACGTCGCCCTGGTCGAACCCGAGCTTCTCGCCGTTCGCGACCCGGATCTGTTCCTTGATCAGGTCGATGCCCGTAACTTCCTCCGTCACCGGATGTTCCACCTGAATCCGGGTGTTCATCTCGATGAAGTAGAAGTTGCCCTTGGCATCGACCAGGAACTCGATCGTGCCGGCGTTCTCGTAGGCGGCGGCCTCGGCGGCCTTCACCGCGGCCTTGCCCATCCGTTTGCGGAGGTCCGGCGTGAGGAAGGGGGAGGGGGACTCCTCGATCAGCTTCTGGTGGCGGCGCTGGACGCTGCAGTCGCGTTCGCCGAGGTGGAGTACGTGGCCGTGCGAGTCGGCGAGGATCTGGAACTCGATGTGCCGGGGCTTCTCGATGTACTTCTCGATGTAGACCGCCCCGTTGCCGAAGGCCTTCTCCGCCTCGCCGCGAGCGACGTAATATTCCTTGGCGAACGAGACATCGTTGTGGGCGATGCGCATCCCGCGCCCGCCGCCGCCCGCCACCGCCTTGATGATGACCGGATAGCCGATCTTGCGGGCAATCTTCACCGCCTCGGTCTCCGATTCCACGGGCCCATCGGATCCCGGGACGATCGGCACGCCCGCCTTGCGCACGGTGTCCTTGGCGATCGCCTTATCGCCCATCATCTTGATGGACTTTGACTTGGGGCCGATGAACTTGATGTTACACGATTCGCACTGTTCGGCGAACTTGGCGTTCTCGGAGAGGAAGCCGTAGCCGGGGTGGATGGCGTCGACGTCGGCGATTTCCGCGGCGCTGATGATCCGGTCCGCGCGCAGGTAACTGTCGGAGCTCTTGGGTCCCCCGATGCAGATGGCTTCGTCCGCCAGCTGGACGTGCAGGGACTGCACGTCGGCCTCCGAGTAGACGGCGAGGGTCTTGATGCCCAGCTCGCGGCAGGCCCGGACAATGCGCAGGGCGATTTCGCCGCGGTTCGCGATCAGAACCTTTTGGATCATGCCGGTCCGGTGCGAGGGTTACTGCTTAATTTTGAAGAGCTTCTGGCCGTATTCGACCGGCTGGCCGTTCTCGACCAGCACTTCGAGGACGGTGCCCTTGGTCTCGGCCTGGATCTCATTCATGATCTTCATCGCCTCGATGATGCAGACCACGGAATTCTCGACGACCTTGGTGCCGACGTCGGCGAACGGTTTGCTCTCGGGGGAGGCGGCCCGGTAGAACGTTCCAACCATCGGCGACTTCACGTAGGTCACGCCGGCCTCATCGCCGGCGGGGGCGGCCGGAGCGGCGGCGGCCGGGGCGGGGGTGCTGGCGGGCGCGGGTTCGGCAAAGGCGAAGGGAGGATTCGAGCCGGGTCCGGTGCTGACGATGGGGAGCCCGGTGGCGCCGCGGCGGATCTTGAGCTTGAAGCCTTCTTCCTCGACGGCGAACTCCGTCAGTTCCGAGCGCTTCATCAGATCGATGATCTGTTTGATTTGTTTGAGGTCCACGGCGGGCTTGGGTTGTGGGATTGAGCGGCTGGGAACGTTAGTCCGAAATAGCGGAGGTCCGTTCAATCTGAAGCTGGAGTGGGCTGCAATCCCCGATTTTCGGTCAGATTGGTGGTTGGGCGGATGCGGGATTTGGGGCATTTTCGCGGTGTTTTAGGTCAAAAAACTGAGCCTTTGGTTGGGTTTGCGCCGCTTTGAGCGGATTTCGATGGCGCTGGAATTGAGCGTTCGGCCGGCCGCCGGATTTGCGAAAAACCCCACTTTGGGGGCTAAAAGAGGGGGGCGCGAGGGTATCTCGACGCATGGCCACCGCCTGCGTAGAGGAATTCATGGCGCCCGAATTCGGCCGGGGCTTTAGGCTCGCTTGGCCCTCGCTCGTTGTCACCGGGCCTCCTGCCCCGGTCCGGGCCTGGTGCAGCCGGGGCGCGTCGCCCCGGCCCGTGCCGGCGGACGTCCTGGCCTCCGATGGCTGCGCTCACTTGGTTTTCTTCCCGCTGGACCGGGGAACGATTCCCGGGCTACACCAAACCGCCCGAAGCCGGAATGGGCTCCGTACTCCCTAGCGCTCTGGGCACGGTGCGGTGCGGCGGAAACTTCATCCCGGTCGGCATCTTGACAGCAAATTTGGCGAGCATCATGATGCGTCATGCGAACAACGGTGACCCTTGACCCGGACGTGGAGCACCTCTTGCGGCTGGCGACTCAGGGTTCGGGACAGTCGTTCAAGGAGGCGCTGAACGACGGTCTCCGGCGCGGGTTGGCCCACTTGGCGCCCGCCTCCGCGGCCGAGCCCTTTGTGGTGGAGGCGTTGCCCCTCGGACTGCGCGCGGGACTCGACCCGGCCCGCCTGCACGAGGTGGCGGATGACCTTGAAGCCGAGGCCTTTGCCGAGACCTCCCGGCAGTTGCGGCGGAGGTTGGGCCAATGATCGTTCCGGACGCCAACCTCCTGCTGTACGCCTACGATGCGGAATCGCCGTTTCACCGGGGGGCGGCGCGTTGGTGGAGTGGCCTGCTGTCCGGGGCCGAGCCGGTCGGCCTCTGTCCCGTCGTGGTCTTTGCGTTCCTTCGGCTGGCGACGAGCCCGCGGGTCTTTGCCCGGCCGATGAGCGTCCAGGAGGCGACCGCCCGGGTCGATGCGTGGCTCGCCCGGCCCAACGTTCGTCTCCTGGTGGCCGGCCCCGCGCACGTGGGGACGGTGGGGCGACTCCTCGGCGTGGCGGGCACGGGCGGGAATCTGGTGTCGGACGCCCAGATTGCGGCGCTCGCGCTGGAATACGGAGCCATCGTCCACTCGGCGGACTCCGACTTTGCCCGGCTCCCCGGGGTGGTCTGGGAAAATCCGCTGCTGGGTTCGGCGGCGGACTGAACCGCCGCGTCCGGGACCACGTGCCCCGGCCGCAGCAGGCCGTCGGACGTGGCGAGGGCCTCGTACTGGCGGGCACCTGAGCTCGGTGGTTCCGGGACATCGGGTTCCACCCGCTGCCGTCGGAGGCCACGGCGCGGGGAGCCCTTCCCCAGCTTTTGCCAAGCCTGATCCTAGCTGAATCCTTCGGTCATCCTTCGGTTATCGTTCGGTTTTACCTAGGAAGATCAATTGAGTCTCCTCTAAAGAACCGAAGAATGACCGAAGGATAACCGAAGGATGAGTGGCTGAGGAATGAAGGAGAAGGGGACGGGAGAAGGGGCCAATGGCTCCGCGGCAAGGGCTTTCTTCCCTTCGTCCGGGGCAAGATGCCCCGGCTACACCAGGCCGACGGAGCTAGGGCTGCGGCTCGATTCGGTCGACGTCGCTACCGGGGGGCCAGGCCCTCGGACTGCCGGTCGAACAGGCTGCGGTACAACGCGTTGCCGGCGTGCAGGCTCTCGTGCGTGCCCTCACCTACCACCCGGCCGCCCTCAAACACCAAAATCCGCGTCGCATCCCGCAGGGTCGAGAACCGGTGCGCGATGATCAGCACGGTCCGGCCCACGATCAGCTTCCGCAGCGCCGCCTGAATGAACGACTCACTCTCGCTGTCCAACGCACTCGTGGCCTCGTCCAAAATCAGGATGGGCGCGTCCCGCAGGAACGCCCGCGCGAGGGCCAGCCGCTGCCGCTGACCACCCGACAAGGTCGCCCCCCGCTCGCCGACCACGGTGTCGTACCCCTGCGGCAACTGCAGGATGAAGTCGTGCGCAAACGCGTCCCGCGCCGCCTGCTCCACCTCCGCCGGCGTGGCCCCGGCCCGTCCGACCAGCAGGTTGGCCCGGATGGTGTCGTGGAACAGCACCGGGTCCTGCGGCACCAAGGCGATGTTGCGGCGCAGGTCCTGCAGCCGCAGCTGCCGGACATCATGGCCGTCCACGGTGATCGCGCCGGCGTCCACGTCGTGGAACCGCGGGACCAACTGGGCGAAGGTCGACTTGCCGGCGCCGCTCGGGCCCACCAGGGCGCAGATCGTGCCCGCCGGTAGGGTCACGGTCACGTCCCGGAGGGCCGGCGGATTTCCGGGATAGGCGAAGCTCACCCCCCGGAACGCGAGGTCGCCGCGCAGCCGGTCCACGGTCACCGGCTGCGCCGGGTCGGCGAGGTGGATCGGCTCCCGGAGGATCACCTCGAGCCGGTCGAGGGCGGCGGTGCCGCGCTTCAGCTCGTTGTTGAGGGCGCCCAGCTTCTTCACGGGCTCGTAGCTGCTGTACAGGGCCGTGATCAGGGCGATGAACGTCTCGAGCTTCAGGCCCCCTTGGTACGCATAGAGGAGCGTCACCGCGATGCCGGCCGCGGAGATCACCTCGATCGCGGGGGTGAGCGCCTGGGCGTACTTGACGATCTTCATCTGCGAGGTGACCAGCTCGCGGCAGGCGGCGGCGAACCGGTTCGACTCGCGCTCCTCGAGGCCGAAGGCGCGCACCTCGCGGGCG
Organism: Opitutaceae bacterium; assembly: GCA_027485815.1. Lineage (GTDB taxonomy): Bacteria > Verrucomicrobiota > Verrucomicrobiia > Opitutales > Opitutaceae > ER46. The sequence goes on along the minus strand of JAIXQE010000194.1, from coordinate 935 downwards.
GCGGAGAGGTTCTCCGCGAATTGCCCGCTTACGCCACCCAGCTGGGCCTGCACCTGCGCGGCGCGGCGGATCACCTTTTTGCCCACGTAGCGCACCGGGAAGACGGTCAGCGGCACCGCCGCGAGGCAGACCAGCGCCAGCCAGACGCCCTCCGCGGTCACGGCGAGGTACGCCACCGCGGCAAGCGCGCTGACGAGTGTCGCCGGCTGCTTGATGCCGTCGTTGGCCAGCAGGGTAAGGCTGAACTGGAGCTGCTGGGTGTCGGCGAGGCCCCGCGACATCAGGTCGCCGGTGCGCTTGCCCTGGACGAACGACAGCGGGAGCGCCTGCAACTGGCGGAAATAGTCGAGCCGCAGCGCCTCGAGCACCCGGACGCCGGCGAGTTGGGTGAAGTAGCCGTTGAGGTAGCCGCTGAGCGCACGCAGGGCGAAGATCCCCGGGATGTAGGCCGCGACCAGCGCGACCTGCAGGAACGGCAGCGCCTCGGGCCCCGGCTGGAAGATCCGGGGGAAGACGTGCTTCACCAGCAGGGGCAGGCCGGCGCCGCTGGCGGCCCCGTAGAGCAGCCCGCAGCCGATGGCGGCGGCGATCGGGCCGCGGACGGCGGCGAGGTAGCGGAAGTAGGGGCGGAAGCGGTTCACGCGGCGGGGGGGAGGCGGCAGGCGCCTCGGCCGGGCGGGGTCAGTCCTTGGAGGAACGCACGTCGAGGGCGTCGCGCAGGCCGTCGCCGAGGAAGTTGAGCGAGAAGAGGGTGAGCGAGAACAGGGCGGCGGGGAACACGAGGAGCCAGGGGAACTCCTCCATCTTCTCGGCCCCGTCCTTGATCAGCACGCCCCAGGAACTCATCGGGGGCTGGACGCCCAGGCCGAGGAAGCTGAGGAACGCCTCCAGCAGCATCACGGCGGGAATGGTCAGGGTGGTATAGACGATGATCG
>JAIXQE010000215.1 GCA_027485815.1 Opitutaceae bacterium | reverse complement strand
TCCTTGAAGCGCACCTTGGGCTCCCAGCCCAGCTGCTTGCGGGCCTTGGCCGGGTCGCCGATCAGCAACTCGACCTCCGCCGGGCGCTCGTAGCGCTGGTCGTACTTCACGTGCTTTTCCCAATCGAGCCCGAGCTGGCCGAAGGCCTCCTGGCAGAACTCCTTGACGCTGTGGGTCTCATTGGTCGCCACGACGTAGTCGTCCGGATTATCCTGCTGCAGCATCAGCCACATCATCTCGACGTACTCCTTGGCGTAGCCCCAGTCGCGCTGGGCATCGAGGTTGCCGAGGTAGAGGGAGTCCTGGAGCCCCAGCTTGATGCGGGTGGCGGCGCGAGTGATCTTGCGCGTGACGAACGTCTCGCCGCGGCGCGGGCTCTCGTGGTTGAAGAGGATGCCGTTGGAGGCATGCAACTGGTAGCTCTCCCGGTAGTTCACCGTCAGCCAATAGGCGTAGACCTTGGCGCAGCCGTAGGGGGAGCGCGGCCAGAACGGGGTCTTCTCGGTCTGGGGCACCTCCTGCACCTTGCCGAACATCTCGGACGACGAGGCCTGATAATAGCGGACCTTCTTCACCAGGTCGGCCTCCCGGATCGCCTCAAGGATGCGCTGCGCGCCGAGCCCGTCGATGTCCCCGGTGTACTCCGGGATGTCGAACGAGACGCGCACGTGCGACTGCGCGCCCAAGTTGTAAATTTCATCCGGCTGGAGCTGGTAGAGGAGCTTTACCATCTGCACCGAGTCGGCGAGGTCACCGTAGTGCAGAAACAGCCTCACCCCATTGACATGCGGATCCCGGTACAGGTGCTCGATCCGGCTGGTGTTGAAGGTGGAGGACCGGCGGATCACCCCGTGAACCTCGTAGCCCTTGGCGAGCAGGAGTTCAGCGAGGTAGGACCCGTCTTGGCCGGTGATGCCGGTGATCAGCGCTTTTTTCATCAGGGGGCAGGAGGCGTTTGTTGAAAGGAACTTGAGGTTGAGGCCCGGGCGCAAGCGCACAAACCACGCTCCAGCCGTAAAAACCCGCCCGGACGGGCGGAGACTACCGCCAAACTTTGGAGTGGCCGGCCGGCCGGGAGCCTGCCTTCCTGACCGACCCCTGACCGTGAACTTACCCGCCCCCGCCCTCGCCGTGCTCGACGGCACCCTCGTTCCCCTCGCCCGCGATGGCCGCCGCGCCGCCGGACGGGCCCCGCTGGCCACGGCGATCGTGGAGTTCCACCGGGGCGCCTTCCGCTGCTACGTCCGCGAACACCCCTTCGGCCTCCTGCCCGGCATCCCCAACCTGTACTGCCTCCGGCCTGACCTCGGCCTGCTCTGGCTCGCCGAATGGCCGGACCCCGCGGATCCCTGCGCCCGGATCGTCGGCGAGGACGGCGAGACGCTGGTTGTGCAAAGTCTAGGCGGGCAAACGATTTGCCTCGAGGCCGCCACCGGGCGCCTGCTGCGCGTCGAAAGCCCCCTGGCCGCCACCGCCTGAGCCGCGCCGCCCCGGCGGTTCAGGGCAGCAGGTTGAACGGCGCGATCCGCGCCTCCACCTCGGTGGTCCCCTCCAGGAACGTGAGGGTAAACGCCTCCGCACCTTCGAGCAATTGTTCGAAGCGGGCCAAGTCCCAGTTTCGCACCGGATCCCCGTTGATCCGGACCACCAGTTCCCCGGGCACGATGCCGGCCGCCGCCGCCGGGGAACCCGGGATGACCGCCGCCACCCGCCAGTAGGCCGGCGTACGGGTGAAACTCAGTCCGCTGCTACGCACCTCCATCCGGGCGGGCGCCTCCACCCCGGGGCGATGGAAGAAGACCCGGTCCCGGCCCGGATCAAAGGTGACGACAAACTGCCGCAGCAGGCCCCCGCCCAGCGCCGACAACTCGTCGGTGAGGTCGACCACCGGTTCCGGGATGACCTGCCCGCCCAACCGGAGCGGCTCCGCCAGCCGCGCCACCCGTTGCGGCCGCTCCCCGGCCAACGTTCCCAGCAAGGCCCCCTCCCGCGGAGAAACGACGTAGCGGGGGCTGAGGCCTGCGGGATTCAGGCTGAAACCCGCGGCGCTCCCGGAATCGACGAGCACGAGCAACGAACGCTCCCCCAACCCCACGGTGATCAGCGGCGTGCGCCGGGCGGCGTCCGCCGGCACCGGCTGGCCCGGGATCACGGCGGAAAGCGTGCGGGGACGAAGGATCAGGCGGCTGCCCGGATAATCGAGGGTCAGGAGCAGGTCGCGGAAGAGCGGGAAGCCCAGGACGCCATCGACCGGCAGGCCGAGGTGGGCGGAAAGGGGGGCGCAATCGTAAAGCAGGACCTCGACCTCCTCGAACGTCGCCCCCCCCAGTTCCAGGCGGCGGAGCGAGGCCCGCGGGAGGTCGATCGCCCCCCCCTCCGCCCCCCGCACCCGCAAGCGCGGGTGCGGCCCGGCCGGCAGGACCCGGCCGGGAAAACGTTTGGCCAGCGCGGGCGTGACCAGGGTCACCGACGAACCCGTATCAACGAGAAACCGGAACGGACCGGCGCCCCCCCAGGAGGCCTCGACCCACAGCAGGTTGCCGGCAAGGCGGGCGGGGACGAACACCTCGGTGCCCGTGAGGGTGACGCGCCCCGGCGGGACCGGCTCGCGCAGGAAAGGCGGGAGCGCGCAGCCGCCCAGCAGGAGCAGCAGGGCCAGCGGGAACCCGCGCGAAACCCGGCGTGGCCCGCCCCGGGTCATTTCACCGGCGCAGGGAGCCGGCGGCTCAGCGCCAGCGCCAACCCCACGAGCACCGCCGCGGCGACATAGACGGTCAACGCGCCGCTCACCCAGAAGGCCACCCCCGCGAGCAACGGCGTGAACGCCCGCGCCAACGCGCCGAGGGAACGGAAGATGCCCAGCACCCGCCCCTGGTCCCCCGCTCCGGCATACAGCGAGATCAGCCCGGTCGTCGCCGGATTCACCAGGCTCGAACCGAAGACCAGCACCCCCACCCCGACGTAGAGGTGCCACGGCTGCGCGGCCAGGCCGATCCCGACCAGCCCGACCGCCGCGCTCACTAGGCCGAGGCGCAGGACCCGCCGCTCCTCGACCACCCGCAGCAGCTTCCGGACGACATACCCCTGCGTGACGATCGCGCACACCCCAAGGTAGGCGAGCAGCCAGCCGTTGTCGCGCGCCGTGTACCCGAACCGCTGGGCGGCCAGGAAGGTCACCGTCACCTCCATCGCCACGAACGCCACCGCGAAGACGAACGCCACCAGATTAGTCCGTCGCAGGGCGGGGTCCTCGAGGCCGAGGATCGCGGCCACCGGGTTGCGCAGGCGCGGCTCCGGGGCGGCCGCTCCGCCGCCGACCGGCAGGGTCTCGCGGAAGCGCAAGCCGATCCAGATCAGGTTCAGCAGGGACAGCGCGAGCGCCAGCAGGGCGGGGACGGAAAACGGATTCACGCCCCAAGCGGCCAGCGCCGGGAAGCGGTCCACCAGGTTCACCTGCACGGCCAGGGCGCCCAACATCGGCCCGGTCAGCAGCCCGAGCCCGAACGCCGCGCCCACCAGCCCCATCGCCCGGGAACGCTCCGCGCGCGAGGTGACGTCCGCGACCGCCGCGGTGGCGACGGAGAGGTTGCCCCCGAAGGCGCCCGCCAGGGCCCGCGACAGGAAGAACAGCCAGAAGGAACCGCTCACCGCCCAGAGCAGGTAACTGGCAGCCGTGCCCGCCACCGTGAAGAGCAAGATCGGCCGGCGACCCCGCCGGTCGCTGAGGGCGCCCCAGTACGGCGCGAACACGAACTGGAGCAGGGAGAAGACCGAAGCCAGCAGGCCGCCGAACAGCACCGGCGCGTAACTGGCGATGCCCAGCGCGCGGGCCCACGCATCGCTCTGGCCCACCAGCCACCCCAGCACCCCCGCCTGGCCCTCCCGCGCCAGGTAGTGCGCCATCAGGTCCGGTCCGAGCGGGAAGCTGATCGAGAACCCGATCAGGTCGATGTACAGCGTCAGGAAGATGACGCCGAGGGAGAGCGGCCGGGCCGGCGCGGCGGCGGACTGGGGGGCGGGGGTCGACAAAGGGGCGCGGGCCGGACCGGCGGGCCGTCAGGCGTACGGCAGCGGATGGCGGCCGGTGAGCGCGGCAACCCGGGGACGCACCTGCGCCAGCACCGCGGCCTCACCGGGCGTCCCGGTCGCGGCCAGGACGGCATCGATGCAGTCGGCCACCTCGTCCATCTCGGCCTCGGTGAATCCGCGACTGGTGATGGCGGGCGTGCCGAGGCGGATGCCGGAGGCCTGGAACGGGCTGCGCGTCTCGAACGGCACCGTGTTCTTGTTGCAGGTGATGTGGGCCAGATCGAGCGTCTCCTGGGCCTTCTTCGCCGTGAGCTCGGGGAACTTCGGGCGCAGGTCGACCAGCATCAGGTGGTTGTCCGTCCCGCCCGAGACGATCTTGTAACCCCGGCGCAGCATCGCGGCGGCCAGCGCGCGGGCGTTGCGGACCACCTGCTCGGCGTACGCGCGGAACTCGGGCTTGAGGCACTCCCCGAAGCAGACCGCCTTCGCGGCGATCACGTGCATCAGCGGGCCGCCCTGGCCGCCGGGGAACACCGCCGAATCGATCGCCTTCGCGTGCGCCGCGCGGCACAGGATCAGGCCGCCGCGAGGCCCCCGCAGCGTCTTGTGGGTGGTGGTCGTGACGAAGTCCGCGTGCGGCACCGGCGACGGATGGACGCCGGCCGCGACGAGGCCGGCGATGTGCGCGATATCGGCGAAGAGCAGCGCCCCGACGCCGCGGGCGATCTCGCCCATCCGGGCGAAATCGATCTCCCGGGAATACGCGCTGGCGCCCACCGTGATCATCTTCGGCCGCTCGCGCTCGGCCGTGCGGGCGAGCTCGTCGTAATCGATCAGGCCGTTGTCCTCGCGCACCCCGTACTGGCAGAACTGGTAGAGCTTGCCGGAGAAGTTCGCCGGGTTGCCATGGGTCAGGTGCCCACCGTGGCTGAGGTTCATCCCGAGCAGCTTGTCGCCGGGGGAGAGCACGGAGGTGTAGACCGCGAAATTGGCCTGCGAACCCGCGTGCGGCTGCACGTTGGCGTGCTCGGCCCCGAAGAGGCGCTTCGCGCGCTCGATCGCGAGGGTCTCAACCACGTCGACGTGCTCGCAGCCGCCGTACCAGCGCCGGCCCGGGTAACCCTCGGCGTACTTGTTGGTGAGGACGCCCCCCTGGGCCTCCATCACCGCCGGCAGGGTGAAGTTCTCGGACGCGATGAGCTCGATGTGGCTCTCCTGGCGCGCGCGCTCGGCACGGATCGCGGCGTGGACTTCAGGATCGAGGAGGCGGAGGGGATCGGCGGGCAGCGGCATGGCGGTGGAGGACAGCTCCGGGATTGCGGGGCCGCCAAGCGCGCGCCGCCAGCCAAAAATGCGCCCCGGCGGACAAACCGCCCGCGAACCTCATCCGGCCAGCTCCCGCAGCCGGCGCACGAGCCCCGGGATCGCCTCAACCATCTCGTCGCGCACCGCCTCGTAGAGCGCCGCCGGGCCGCCGAAGGGATCACCGATCTCCCGCTCCGCGGTCGCGTCGATGAACTCGCGGAACAGGTACAGGTGCCGCGGCACCGGCTCGGCCCGCAGCCGGATCAGCTCGCGGTGGGACTCGGTCATGCACAGCACGGCCAGCGCGCCATCCATCATCGCCTGCGTCAGCGGCCGGCTCCGGTGCGCCGCGATGTCGAGCCCCACCTTGCGCAGGGCCGTGACGGAATGCGAGGTCACGGCGTCCCCCGCGCGCGCCATCACGCCGGCGGAGACGACCCGGCAGTTCCGGAGCGGGCCCGCCTCGGCGGCGAGCGCGTGCTGCAGCAGCGCGGCCGCCATCGGGCTGCGGCAGACGTTGGCGGTGCAGACGACGATGATCTCACCGGGAGCGGGCACCCGGCGAGGGGAACGGAAACCCCCGCCGGCGCCAAGCGCGGAATCCGCGGCCGCCGCCGGACTCAGCCCCGCCGGAGGGCCCGTTGCGCGCGATGCAGGTGGACCGCCCGCTGCAACGCCGCGTCGACGACAGGTTCCGCCCCGGCCGGGCCCGCCTCCGGCGCGGGCGTCCGGCCGGACTCCCCGCCGGTGCGCAGGCTGAGTTCGTCCTGCCGGAGCTTGCCCGGATGGTCCGCGAGCAGCGTGGCCCAAGGCACGCCCCGGTCGCCGGCCGCATAAGCCTGCCGGTCGCCCTCCGCGGAGGCCGTCACCGCCAGGTCCGGCGCGAACCCCGGGCCGGGCACGCCGATCAGCACGACCGCGGGCGGACGCGGGCCGTTCAGGACGCGGCGAAGTTCCTCCCCGGTCTCCGGGTTCGCCACCAGCAGCAGCGGCACGCCGGGCCGTGCCTGAAAGCCGAGCCAGGCCGCGAAGGCCGTCGCCTGCTCCGCCGAGGCGGCGAGGAAGCGGAGGTCGGCCACCAGCGCTCCCGCCCGCGGGGCGGCCGGCAGGTCGGCGGGCAGGGACTTGAGCCGCACGTAGGCGAGGCCCTCGCCCAGGTCGGCGGGGGCGGCCGCGCGGGCCACCGCCAGCCCAAGCAGCAAGCCTCCCAGGACCCACCCGCTTCGCGTCCTCATCCGCGCTGCAGTTGGCGGGCCCCGATGTCCCGGCGGTAATACTTGCTGGCGCACCCGATCCGCGCGCAGGTCGCGTACGCGGCGTCGGCCGCCGCCCGCAGGTCGGCCGCCACCGCGACCACCCCGAGCACCCGCCCGCCCGCGGTCACGAGCCGCCCCGCCGCGTCCCGCGCCGTGCCGGCGTGCAGGATGCCGGTGCCCGGGGGCAAGGTTTCCGGCAAGGTGATCGCGTCGCCGCGCGGGAAGGCGTCCGGATAGCCCCGCGCCGCGATGACCACGCAGAGCGCGTGCCCCGGCCGCTCGATCAGGCGATGGCCGGCGAGGGAGCCGTGGCTGGCCGCCCAGAGGAGGGCGAGCACGTCATTGCCAACCCGCGGGAGCACCACCTGCGTCTCGGGATCGCCGAAGCGGGCGTTGTACTCGATCACCCGCGGACCGTCCGCGGTGAGCATGATCCCGATGAAGAGGGTTCCCCGGTAATCGATGCCCTCGGCGGCGATCGCCGCGACGGAAGGCCCGACGATCTCCGCGTCGATCCGCGCGAGCAGGGCCGGGGTCACGACCTCCGCGGGCGAATAGGTGCCCATCCCGCCCGTGTTCGGCCCCGTGTCGCCGTCGCCCACCCGCTTGTGGTCCTGGGACGTCGGCAGGATCAGGTAATCGCGGCCCGCCACCACCACCAGAATCGAGGTTTCCTCGCCCACCAGGCAGTCCTCGATCAAAATGCGCTGGCCGGCGGCGCCGAAGCGCCCGTCCGCCAGCATCCCGCGCACCGCCGCGGCGGCCTCGTCCGCCGTGGTCGCGACCACCACGCCCTTCCCGGCGGCGAGGCCGTCGGCCTTGATCACGATGGGCAGGGGCCGGGCGCGGAGGTACGCGAGGGCGGGTTCCACCGCGTCGAAGAAGGCGGCCGCCGCCGTGGGGATGCGGTGCCGGAGCAGGATTTCCTTGGTGAAGATCTTCGAGGCCTCGAGGCGGGCGCCGTCCGCGCCGGGTCCGTAGACCGGGATGCCCGCCGCGCGCAACGCGTCCGCGAGGCCGAGGGCCAGCGGCACCTCGGGACCCACCACCACGAAGGCGAACCCTTCCCGGCGGACCAGCGCGACCAGGCCCGGCACGTCATCGACCGCCACCGGGAAACAGGGGACCTCGGCGGCGATCCCGGCGTTGCCCGGCGCCGCGGCCACGCGGGGGGCGGCGGGCGAGGCGAGCAGGGCCCGCACCAGGGCGTGCTCGCGCCCGCCGGCGCCGACGACGAGGACGGAGGGGGGAAGCGCGGGAGGGACGGAGGCCACGCGGCGGACCTTGGGCGATGCGCCGGGGGGGCGGAAAGCAAAAATCCCGGCGCCCCGCGGGCGGAAGCGGGTTTTGACATCCCTCCGCCCCCGTCCTTTGCTGCCCCTCCCGCGGCCGGTCCGCCTTCCCACCCGAAACCCAATGCAACAGCTGCACGCCTACTGGCGGATGGAGTACATCGCGGCCCCGCGGTATCCGGAGCGGATGGAGCGTCCGTTCACCGAGCTGCCCGCGCTGGGAGATGACCGCGTCGCGCTGATCGTCCACCGCACCCCCCTCAGTTACCTCGTCCTGAACCGGTTCCCCTACAACCCCGGCCACCTCCTCGCCGTGCCCTTCCGCGAGGTCCGGGAAATCGGCGAACTGCGGGCGGACGAGCGGGCGGACCTCTTCGACACCCTGCTCGCCGGACAGCGGATCCTGACCGCCGCGCTCCGGCCGGACGGGTTCAACCTCGGCTTCAACCTGGGGGCGGGGGTCGCGGGCGGCAGCATCGCGCACCTGCACGGCCACATCGTCCCGCGCTGGAACGGCGACCATAACTTCATGCCCGTCCTCGCCCAGACCCGCGTCCTGCCCGAGGCCCTCGAGGCCACGTGGGAGAAGCTGCGGGCCGCGGCCGCCACCCTCCCGCCGGTCGCCTGAGCCGATGGCCTCCCGCACCCTGCATTATCCCAGCCCGCGCCACGCGGCCGCCCTGTACGCCGGCCGCGAGGAGAACCTGGTCCACGCCGAGCGCACCCTCGGCGTCCGCCTCATCAGCCGCGAGGACTGGCTCCGGCTCGAGGGCGACGAGGAGCCCGTGGCCCGCGCGGAGGCGCTCTTCACCTTCCTCGACCAGGCCCGCGCCCAGGGGATGAGCATCCGCACGCCGGACTTCCACCGGCTGACCGACGCCTTCGCGCGCGGCGAAGGCCCGCAGCTTCAGGGGCTGCTGGCCACCCCGCTCGTCATCGCCACCAACCGGCGCACCATCGTGCCGAAGACCCTCGGCCAGAAGCTCTACCTCCAGTCGATGCTGGCCCACCCCGTGGTCTTCGGCATCGGCCCGGCCGGCACCGGCAAGACCTACCTCGCGATGGCCGCGGCGGTGAACGCCCTCCTCCAGAACCAGGTCGAGCGCATCATCCTCACCCGGCCCGCGGTCGAGGCCGGCGAAGCCCTCGGATTCCTGCCCGGCGACCTCCGCGAGAAGATCCTGCCCTACCTGCGCCCCCTCTACGACGCCCTGCACGACATGCTCGACGCCGAGGACGTCGCCCGCCTGAGCGAGAAGGGGGTGATCGAGATCGCGCCGCTGGCCTACATGCGCGGCCGCACCCTCTCGCGCGCGTTCATCATCCTCGACGAGGCCCAGAACACCACGCCCGAGCAGATGATGATGTTCCTCACCCGCCTCGGCGAGGAGTCGCGGATGGTCGTCACCGGCGACGTCACCCAGATCGACCTGCCCAAGGCCAAGCAAAGCGGGCTGCTCGAGGTGCGCCACATCCTGAGGGACATCCCGGGCATCGACTTCCACACCTTCAGCGGGGCGGACGTCGTGCGCCACCCGTTGGTGCAGCGGATCATCGCCGCCTACGAGGCCTACCGCGCACCCGGCCCGGGCGCCGGCCCCGCCTGACCGATGGCCGTACCTCCCCTCTGGCAGCGCCTGCTCGCCGGGCTCGGCGGACCCGCCCCGGGCACCGGCGCGCGCGCCGGCTGGACCGAATTCCTCGATCGCAGCCGGCTGGTCGCGGCCCTGATCTTCGTCGTGACCGTCGCCTCCATCGTCCTGGTGAGCTCCGCGGGGCTCACGACGCTGGACGCCCCCCTGCGGCTGAACCAGCCGGCCACCGCCCGGGTGGTGGCGCAGGCCTCGTTCGGCTACGAGAGCGCGGAGAAGACCCGCGCCGCGCGGGAGCAGTACCGGAACCGCGTGCCGCCCGTCTACCGCCTCGACGCCGAGCCGTTGCGGCGCTTCCAGGCGGCGGCGGAACTGCTCCTCGGCCAGCTGGCCGAGTTCGAGCGCACCCACCCCGGGGACGCCTCCTCGGCCCTGCTCCGCTTCCAGCCGGAACTCGCGCGGATCGCCAGCGCCTTCAACGTCGCGGGGCCCTACCACGCCACGCCGGAGGACATCGCCGCCGTGCTCGGCACCGGGGACGCCAAAATGCGGGCCAGCCTCTTCGACGAGGGCCTGCGGGCCCTGCGCGACATCTACGCGCAAGGCATCGCCGACGCGTCCCTCGGTGGCACCGGCGCCGACGGCCTCGTCGCCTTCCAGGTCCGGCGCGCGGACGACACCGCCTCGTCGCAGCCGGTGCAGCCCCTGGAGGACGCGCTCGCCGTCCTCCGGGGCAGCCTCACCGGGGAGCAGGTGCCGCGGGCGGCGACCCAGGCCGTGTTCCGCCTCTTCCGCTTCGGCGTCACCCCCAACCTCATCTTCGACCGCCTGGCCACCGCGGCGCGGGAGGAGGCGGTCAGCCAGGCCCTCCGCCCCGTCACCGTCCGCGTCGTCCAGGGCCAGACCCTGGTGGAGCCGGGGGACAAGGTGACGCCGGAGGTGTTCGAGCTGCTGAGCGCGCACCGCAATTACCTGCGGGAGCACGCCGACGCGGCCACCCAGGAGGGGCTGACGCTGCTGGGCCGGGTGCTGCTGGTGGTGGCGATGGTGATCGCCTCGCTGATCTACATCCGGATCGAGGATGCGGAGACCCTGCGCAGCAACGCCCGCCTCGGCCTGCTGGCGCTGGTGGTGATCGCGAACCTGGCCCTCGTGCGCGCGAACTACTCGCTCGGCGGCGCCGAATTCTTCCTGCGCGACGAGGCCTGGGGTTCCACCCTCCCCTACGTGGCGCCGACCGCCCTGGCCCCCCTGCTCGTGGCCATATTGATCGACGCGGGTTCGGGGATCTTCATGGCGCTGCTGGTCTCGATCTTCACCGGCGTGATCTACGGCAACCGCCTCGACCTGCTGGTGCTGACCTTCCTCGCCTCGCTCGTCGCGATCCACGCGGGCCGCGAGGCGCGCCGCCGGGGCGCGGTGGTGCGGGCGGGCGGGATGGGCGGGCTCACGATGGCGGCGGCGGCCGCGCTCATCGGGCTGGCCGACCAGACCCCGCTGGAGACGCTCGGCCGCCAGATGATCGCAGGCCTCGGCGCCGGCCTCCTCACCGGCGTGGCCGTGGTCGGGCTGCTGCCCGTGCTCGAGAGCCTCTTCAAGCGGACGACCGACATCACCCTGCTCGAGCTGACCGACTTCAACCATCCCCTCCTGCGGCGGATGCAGCTCGAGGCGCCCGGCACCTACCACCACTCGCTCGTCGTCGCGCAGCTGGCGGAGAACGCCGCGGGCGCCGTCGGCGCCAGCCCCCTCGTGGCCCGGGTGGCGGCGCTCTTCCACGACGTGGGCAAGGCGGAACGCCCCGCCTGCTTCAGCGAGAACCAGCGGGACCGCGCCAACCTCCACGCGGGACTCGCCCCCGCCGAGTCCGCCCGCCTCATCCGGCAACACGTCCCCGACGGCGTCGAGCTGGCCCGGCGGCACCGGCTGCCGCGGGCGGTGGAGGACGTCATCCGCCAGCACCACGGGACGACCCTCGTGCGCTACTTCCACCAGCGGGCCCTCGAGGCCGCGCGCGCCCGCGGCGAGCCGCCGCCCGCGGAGGCGGACTTCCGCTACGCCGGCCCGCGGCCGCAGACCCGCGAGGCGGCCATCATCATGCTGGCCGACGGCGTCGAGGCCGCCGCGCGCTCGCTCCGCCAGCCCGGTCCGGACGACCTCCAGCAGACCATCCAGCGGGTGGTGGCGGAGCGCGTGGCCGACGGCCAGCTGGACCAGGCGCCGCTCACCTTCGAGGAACTCGCGCGCATCCGCGGCAGCTTCCAGTTCACCCTCCAGAACATGCTCCACGCCCGCGTCGCCTACCCCCCGGCCGCGGAGCCCGCCGGCCGCGGCACCTCCGCCGGATGACCCCGCGGACCTGCGTCATCGCGAACCGGCATCCGCGCCTGCGGATGGACCGGGCCTCCGTCCGGCGCGCCGTCGCGGCCCTCGACGCCGCGCACGCCCGCTTCACCCCGGAGCCGGGCGCGCCACCCCCCGCCGGGGAACTCTCGGTGGCGTTCCTCACCGACGCCGCCCTCGCCGCCCTGCACGGCCGCTTCCTCGACGACCCGACCACGACCGACGTGATCACCTTCGCGGCGGACCCCGCGCTGGGCACCGGCGGGGAGATCTGCGTCTCCGCGGACACCGCGGCCCGCTGCGCGCGGGAGCGGGGGGAAGACCTGGCGGCGGAACTCACCCTCTACCTCGTGCACGGCTGGCTGCACCTTGCCGGGCACGATGATCTCGAGCCGCGCCGCAAACGCGCGATGCGGCGGGCGGAGGCGCGCGCCCTGCGGCTGCTGGCGGAGGCGGAGGCGCTCCCCCGGTTCAGCTGGCGGCGTTAGCGCGGCGCACGCCTTTGCATTGCCTGCGCCGGAAGGCCCTGCGAGACCTGCCCCGATGCACGTCGAACCGCCCCGTCCGTCCCGCTGGGTCCTCTGCCGCAACGCCTTCCTTTCGGGCGTGCTGCTGCTCGCGCCCCTGGTGGTCACGGTCTGGGCCTTCCGCAAGGTGGTCGATCTCGTCGGCGGCAGCTTCCGCCCGCTTTACGAGGGCCTGATCCCGCGGGCCCTCGAGGGCGCCCCGCTGCTCTGGGACCTGCTCGCGACCGCCGTGGTGGTGGTGCTGGTGACCCTCTTCGGCTTCTTCTCCAATTACGTCCTCGGGAAGTTCTTCTGGTCCCTCGCCGAGCGGACCATCCAGCGGATCCCGGGCGTCGGCGCCGTGTACAACGCGGTGCGCCAGATCGTGGCCACCTTCGGTTCCCAGAACCGCAGCATGTTCAGCCAGGTCGTCCTCGTGCAGTACCCGCGGCCCAACTGCTGGACGATCGGCTTTCTCACCAACCGCGCGCAGGCCGAACCGCAGCGGCGGGCGGGCGCCGGCGAACTCTGGACCGTCTTCGTGCCCACCACCCCGAACCCGACCAGCGGGTTCCTGCTGATGCTGCCGCGGGCCGAGGTCGTGGAACTGGAACTGAGCGTGGGCGACGGGATGAAGATGATCCTCTCCGGCGGGGCGGTCACGCCGCCCGAGCCGGCGCGCTGAACCCCCGGTGCCCGGGCCGAGCCTCCAGACCACGGCGTTCGTGCTCACCCGCCGCCCGGCGAAGGACGGCTACCTCGCGCACGGCGCGTTCTCCCCCGAACACGGCGCCCTGCACCTGATGCAGCGCTCCCCGCGGGGCCCCGCCCCCGCGCTGCCGCCGCTCGACCTGTTCGACGAGGTCGCGCTGGAACTGGAGGGCGGGCGCGGCGGCCGGACGTGGTTCGTGCGCGGGGCCGTGATCGTGCGGCGCCCTACCGGCATCGGCCGCGGCTACGCGACGCTGCGCTGGGCGTCCGCGCTGGCGACGCTCATCGACCGGCACCCGGTGGCGGAGGCGGACCGCCCGGCCGTGGGCGCCCTGCTCGCGACCGCCTTCGCCGCGTTCGACGCCGGGGCGCGGCCGGACATCGTGTACCTGAAGGCCCTGTACCGGTTCGCGCGGGACGAGGGCCACCCGGTGCGCGAGGAGTGGTTCCCCACCCTGCCCGCCGCCGACCGCGCGATCGTGGCCCACCTGCTCAACCAGCCCCTGGCCGCGCAGACCGCGGCGCCGGAGGAGGTCGAGCGCCTGCTCGGGCGGCTCGAGCACTACCTGCGGGGCCACACCGAGCTCCTGCCGCGCGCCGACCCGTGAACTTCGACCTCGACCAACGCTGCGCCGCCCTCGGAGCGGGCGAGTTCGCCGGCTTCACCACCGGTCCCTCGGGAGCGGGCGGGGACGGCGGGGGCGGGCTCTGGCGCGCGCAACTCGGCACCCGCTGGCACCAGGAACTCCGCGCCCGGGCGGCCGCGGCGCACGGGGCGGCCGCGCGCTTCGAGGTCGGCATCAGCGGCACCCTCGTGCATCGTGGCTGGCGCCTCACGCTGACGGGCCGCCTCGACCAGCTGGTGCCCGGGCCCGCGGGCACCACCCTCCGCGAGATCAAGTCGGTGCTCCGGCCCCTGCCCGCCGATCCGGCCGAGCTCCGCGCGGAGCACCCCGCGTACTTCATCCAGCTCGCGACCTACGCCGCCCTGCTGCGGCTCGGCCTCGCCGCCTCCGGGCCGGAGGAGCCGCCCCTGCCGCCCGCGGCGGCCGCGGAACTCGTCTGCGTCGAGGCCGGCACCGGCCTGCTCCAGGCGATCCCGCTCGATCCGGCGGACGAGGCGGCCTTCCGCGCCCAGTTGGACCGCGTGGCGGATTTCCTCGAGCTGCGCCTGCGCGCGCGGACCCGCCTGCGCGCGCTCCGCTTTCACCCCCCCTTCGCCACCCCCCGGCCGGGCCAGGAACGGACCGTCGCCGAGCTCACCGAACTCTTCCGCCACCACCCGCTGGTCTGCCTCGAGGCCCCGACCGGCTTCGGCAAGACCGGGGTGCTGCTGGAGTTTGCGCTCGGCCAGCTGCGCACCGGCCACTTCGAGCGCCTCCTCTACCTCACCAGCAAGGCCACCGGGCAGCTGCAGGTGGTGCAGACCCTCGCCGCGATGCGCCCCGCCGACGCGGGCCCCGGCGCGGGCCCGCCCGTCGCCGTCTGGCACGTGCGCAACAAGGGCGAGCATTGCATCAATGCCGTCTTCCATTGCGTCCGCGACGCCTGCCCGCACCTCGCCGACCCCGCGCTCCGCTGGGAGCGGGGGGGCTTGGCGCGCTTCCACCGCGACGAGCACCACGCGCGGGATCTGGAGGCCCTGCGCGCCGCGGGCCGGGAGGCCGGGGTCTGCCCCTACGAGATCACCCGCACCGCCCTGGCGTTCCAGGACGTGTGGATCGGGGACTACAACTACGTCTTCGCCCCGCGCAGCCGCGGCCTCTTCGCCGCCCAGCCCGGGTACGACCCCGCGCGGACGCTGCTGGTGGTCGACGAGGCGCACAACCTGCCCGCGCGAGCCGCCGACGCCCTGTCGCACGCCTGCGCCGCGGCCGACGCCTTCGGGGTGCGGGAGGAACTCCACCGGATCCGCCCCGGCGCCGCCCTCGTGCAGGCCTGGGACCACTGGTGCCATTTCCTGCACCGCCTGCCCGCCCGGGACGCCCTGCCCGCCCACGACGAGGACGATGCCCGCCACCTGCTCGGGGAGGTCGCGGCCGCACTCCGCGGCACCGGGGTGGATTTCGCCGCGCTCGGCCCCGTCGCCAGCGCCGCCCTCTGGGACGTCCCGGCGCTGCTCGAGGCGCTCGCGGACCCCGCCGCCCCGCCCCGCCTCTGGTGGAGCCCCGCCCCGGGCCGGCTCCTCCTCACCTGCCTCGACGCCGCCCGGCCGACCGGCCAACTCCTGCGCGGCTTCGGCGGGGTCGTGTTCGCCAGCGCCACCCTCCGCCCGCTCGACGGCTTCGCGGCCGCCTGCGGCCTCGCCGAACCCCCGGCCCCCGCCCCCAGCCCCGCGCCCACCCCGGAACGCCTCGGCCAGCTGACCAAGCGCGACACGCGCCGCCTCTTCCGGCAACTCACCAGCGCCGCCGCCCTGCTGCGCGAGGAGGAGCAACGGGACGCCGCCAGCCCCCGGCTCCTCACGGCCCACGCCCCGTGGCGGGACGGGGCCTACGACGTCGCGTGCGACCTCCGCGTCGACACCAGTTACCAGCAGCGCGGCCGCCACCACGGGACCACCGCCGCCACCGCCGCCGCGCTGCACGGGAGCGCCGGAGGACCGGTCGCGGCCTTCTTCCCCTCCTACGCTTACGCGGAAGCGGTGCGGGAGGCCGCTGACGCGCAGGGGCTGGACTTGCGGCTCGCCCTCCAGCCCCGCGGACTCGACCTGGCGGCGCAAGCCGCCTGGATCGCCGCCGCCCTCGATCGCGGGGACATCCTCGGCCTGATCCTCGGCTCCAGCTTCGCCGAGGGCATCGACGCGCTGGGCGGCCGCGTGCGCCACGCCCTCGTCGCCGGACCCGCGCTGCCCGAGGTCAACCCGGTGCAGAAGGCCCGGATGGAGGAGGCGCAACGGGCGGGACTCGACCGCGACGCCGCCTTCCGCCGGGTGTACCAAGGGCCGGGGATGACCAAGGTGAACCAGGCCCTCGGACGCCTCGTCCGCGCCCCGGGGCACCACGCCCGGATCCTGCTCCACTGCCGCCGGTTCGCGGAACCGGCCTACGCGGCGCTCCTCGCCCCGGCTTACCAAGGGGGTACGCCCCTCGTGAAGGACGCCGACCTCGCCGCTTGGCTGGCGCGCCCGCCGGAGCCGGCGCCGGCAGGTTCTCCTCGCCCCCCTTCGCCCGTCCCGTAACCTGTTTCCCGCCCCTGCGTCCCTCCCCGTCGTCGCCATGCCGCCCCTTTCGCGCCTCCCCGGTCCGTTTCGCCCGCTTGCCGCGCTCCTTGCCGCCGCGGCGCTCGCCCTGCCCCTCCCCGCCCAGGTCCGGCCGACGCCCCTGCCCGGGGGCGGCGGCAACGCGGGGGGCGGGGGCAACGCCGGCGGGGGCGGCGGCATCGTGCTGCCCCCGGGCTTCGTGCCACCCGGCGGCGGGGCCCAGAACTCCACCCTCTCGCCGACGATCTCCGCGCCCTCGGGCATCCTGAGCGGGACCAGCGCCTCCGCGACGATCAGTCTCGGGGGTAACAACATCGACCCCGCGATCGCCGCCAACGCCTCCTACCAATGGAGCATCTCCGGCGGACGCATCGTCGGCGATCCCCGCAGCGCCACGGTGAGCTTCGTGGCCGACACCCCGGGCACCGTCACCCTCGCCGCCACCATCGGCGCCGACGGCACCTCCTTCTCCCCCACCGCCAACGTCACCGTCATCGCGGCCGAGACCGCCGGCCGGGTGACCAGCCCCGCCAGCATCGCCGCCAATGCCACCGCGGTCACCGCCTCGGTCCCCGCCGCCCAGGGCAACGACCGCACCTTCCGCTGGACCGTCACCGGCGGCGCCACGATCGTCTCCGGCCAAGGGACCAACACGATCACGTTCCGGCCCACCAACCCCGGCCTGAAGCGCCTCACCTGCACGGTCAATTTCCGCAACGTCGTCCAGGTCGACCTCAAGTCCTACGTCCTCGCCGTCGGCACCGGCGCGCCGGTCGCGGTCACGGTCGAGGGAGGCGACGGCGGCGGCACCTATCCGGCCGGCACGCCCGTCACGCTCATCGCCCACCCACCGGCGCCGGGGCTGGTCTTCGACCGCTGGACCGGCGACACCGCCGCCCTCGGGGCCGGCCAGCTCCTGCCCCAGCTCAGCGAGGTCAGCCTCACCGTCCCGACCACCCCGGTGCGCCTGCAGGCGACCTACCGGCCCGCCCCGCCGTGGACGCCCGTCCTCGCCCGCAACTTCAACCCGCAGGCCCTGCCCGGCGCCGCCGCCAGCGCGCCCGCGGTCGCCAGCACCCTCGCCTACCACCTGCCGGCCTTCCGCCCGCGCGGGCTGGTGTTCCTCCTCCACCAGACGGGTGGCGACCTGAACGAATGGTTCGAGCGCGCGCACCCCTCCCTTCTCGTCCGCGAGCTGGTAGCCGCGGGCTATGGCGTCGCCGCCCTCAACAGCCTGAACCGCGTCACCGGCGCCTGGTCGGGAACGACGGCCCTCGGCGCCAACCCCGACGCGCTGAACCACGTGACGGCCCTCAATTACCTCGCCGGCCGGGACGAGCTCGATCCCGCGACGCCCGTCTTCTTCCTCGGCCGGGCCGCCGGGGCCGTGGCCGGGGTGCGCTACGCCGACCAACTGCTGGCCGCGGGCCGGCCGGTGCGCGGCGCCGTGCTCTACCTCTCGGGCGGCGACGAGACCCTCGCGGCGCTGTCGCGCGTGCCCCAGTTCTTCGCGGTTTCGGCCAACGAGGAGGACACCGGCCCGACGGACCTGACGGAGGCCCGCACCCGCGCGCAACTGCTCGCCGGCCGCGGCGTGCCCGGCGGGGTGGTGATCAGCGACCTCACCCCGCTCTACCCCGCCCGCCTGCGGATGCTCGGCCTGCTCCGGCCGGACGAGTTCACGGGGGAGGACGCCACCGCCGTCGCCGGCGCCCTGCGCACCGCGGGGATCGTCGACGCCAACCTGTATCCCCGGACCCAACCCTCCCTCTCCGCGCTCACCGCCGCCCTGCCCGCGGCGTACCGGGCGCGGGCGGCCGAGGTCGCCACCGAACTGGCGATCGCGTCCGGCGACCGCGAGTTCTTCAGTGGCGCGAACCGGCGGGTGCTCAACTTCCTCGAGGCCCGAATCAACGGCAACCCCGCCCCGGAACCCGGGCGGATGATCAACCTCTCGACCCGCGGCGGCATCGCGTTCCTCGGCGATGCCCTCACCGCCGGCTTCACCCTCTCGGCCGGTGCCCGCGCCAGCGTCCTCGTGCGCGCCGTCGGCCCCGGCCTCGGCCGCTTCCGGGTGGACAACCCGCTCGCCGCCGCCCGCGTGGAAGTCTTCCGGGCCGGCACCAGCCTCGGCAGCAACGAGGGCTGGGAGAACCAGGCCACCCCGGCCGCCCGCACCCAACTCATCGCGGCCACCAACGCCGTCGGCACGTTCGCCCTCGGCAACGGCAGCCTCGACTCGGCCCTGCTCCTCACCCTCGACCCCGGCTCCTACACCGTGGTCGTGACCGGGGTCGGCGGCGCCACGGGCGAGGTGATGGCCGAGATCTACGATGTCAGCCGCAACGCCTCCCGCCTGACCAACCTCTCCGCCCTCTCCCGGGTGGACGCCAGCAATGAGGCGGTGATTCCCGGCGTGGTCGTGGCGGGCAACACCCCGCGCACGGTCGTGCTGCGGGCCGTCGGCCCCGGCCTCGTGCCCTTCGGCCGGCCGGCCGCCACCGTGCTTACGGATCCGCGCCTGACCCTCTTCAGCGGCGTCCAGGCCCAGGCCAACAACAACAACTGGGGCCAGACCAACGGGGCCACGCTCGCCGCGGTCTTCCCGGTGATCGGCGCCTTCCCCCTCACCAACGCCAACGAGGCCGCCCTGCTCACCACCCTCACCCCGGGGGCCTACACCCTGCAGGCCTCCCCGGCGCCGGGGAACCCCGGCAACGCGACCGGCCTCGTCCTGGTCGAGCTGTACGAGGTGCCCTGATCCTCCCGCCGGGGCCGGGTAGGGGGGCGCGGACACGGGCGCGGCGTTCCCGCACGTTTCCCGAGCGGCTGGCAAGGGACTTGCTTAGGGCAGGGCAAACCCTCCCCGCCATGTCCCTGCTGCCCACCGACTACGAGCTCAGCGGCTTCTTCGACGAGATGTTCACCCGGCCCGAGGACGGCCGGGTCCGGCAGCACTACCAGCGCCTCGCGGAGGGCCTCGCCGCCCTCGCTCCCGCCGAGTTTGACCGCCGCCGCGCCGCGGTGGACGCCGCCTTCCTGCGCCGCGGCGTCACCTTCACCGTCTACAACGACGCCCAGGGCACGGAACGCATCTTCCCCTTCGA
Source organism: Opitutaceae bacterium (assembly GCA_027485815.1). Classification (GTDB taxonomy): domain Bacteria; phylum Verrucomicrobiota; class Verrucomicrobiia; order Opitutales; family Opitutaceae; genus ER46. The sequence goes on along the minus strand of JAIXQE010000215.1, from coordinate 17,337 downwards.
CCTCATCCCCCGGATCATCCCCGCCGCCGAATGGCGCCGGATCGAGGCCGGCCTCATCCAGCGGGTCACCGCCCTCAACCTCTTCCTCGACGACCTTTACCACGACCAGAAGGTCCTGAAGGACAACATCGTGCCGGCCTCCCTGATCCTCGGCGCGAAGCACTTCCGGCGGGAGTTCATGCACTTCACGGTTCCGCGCGGAATCTACGTCCATATCTGCGGCACCGACCTCATCCGGGACGCCGCGGGCAACTACCTGGTGCTCGAGGACAACCTGCGCTGCCCCTCCGGCGCCAGTTACATGATCGAGAATCGTTCGGCGATGCGCCGGGCGCTGCCCCAGGTCTTCGACCGCTACGGGGTGCGCCCCGTGGAGGGCTACACCGACGACCTCCTGAAGGCCCTCCTCCACCTCGCGCCCGGCACCACCGAGAAACCCACCGTCGTGCTGCTCACCCCGGGGGTCCACAACAGCGCCTACTTCGAGCACTGCTTCCTCGCCCGCCAGATGGGCATCCCGATCGTCGAGGGCCGCGACCTGGTCGTGCGCGACGCCCGGGTCCATATGCGCACCACCGCGGGCCTGATGCCGGTGGACGTCATTTACCGCCGGATCGATGACGACTTCCTCGACCCAACCGTCTTCCGCCCGGATTCGCTGCTGGGCGTGCCCGGCCTGATCCAGGCCTACCGCGCCGGCCGGGTGGCCCTCGCGAACTCGATCGGCACGGGAGTCGCCGACGACAAGGTGATCTACGCCTACGTGCCCCGCCTGATCAAATACTACCTCGGCGAGGACGCGATCCTGCCCAACGTGAACACGTACCTCGCGGCCGAGCCGACGGACCGGAAGTTCATCCTCGAGAACATCGAGCGGCTCGTGGTCAAGGCCGCCAACGAGGCCGGCGGCTACGGGATGCTCATCGGACCCGCCGCCACCCGCGAGGAATGCGCCCGCTTCCGCGCCCAGGTCGCCGCCCAACCCCGCAACTACATCGCCCAGGATCCCATCCAGCTCTCCCGTTCCCCCACTTGGTGCGACGGCCGCCTGGAGGGCCGCCACATCGACCTCCGCCCGTACATCATCTGCGGCGAGAAGACCACCGTCACCCCGGGCGGCCTCACCCGCGTCGCCCTCCGCCGCGGCTCCCTCGTGGTGAACTCCTCGCAGGGCGGCGGTTCCAAGGACACCTGGGTCCTGCAGGGGGAAAACTGAGGCGCCCCGATGACCGCCAGCGAACCGCCCTTTTTCCGGCCCCAGGCCACGGCGATGCTCTCCCGCGTCGCCCACTCCCTCTACTGGATGAGCCGTTACATCGAGCGGGCGGAGAACATCGCCCGGCTCCTCGACGTGAACCTCCAGTTCGTGTCCGACCTGCCCGACGCGCGCGCCTCGTCGCCCAACCTCTGGGAGGCGCTGCTCCTCAGCACCGGCGGGCGCGAGCTCTTCGGCCAGCTTCACGGCGCCCCCGGCGGCCAGGCGGTGACCGAGTTCCTCGCCTTCGACCTCCGCAACCCCGACTCGATCCTGTCCTGCGTCTACGCCGCGCGCGAGAACGCCCGGATGATCCGCGACCAGCTCTCGCTGGAGATGTGGGAGACGATCAACGAGCTCCACCTGCTGCTCAAGGCGAGCAGCGCCTCGAGCGACTGGGCAGCCAACCCGGCGGAGTTCTTCGCCCGCATTACCCGGGCCTCCCACCTCTTCCAGGGCCTCACCGCCTGCACCTACTCCCGCAGCGAGGGCTGGGAATTCATCCAGTTCGGGAAGTACCTCGAGCGGGCGGACAAGACCACCCGCATCCTCGACATGAAGTACCACATCCTGCTGCCGGCCGCGACGGACGTCGGCGGCGCGCTCGACACCGCGCAGTGGCAGGCCGTGCTGCGTTCCGCTTCGGCCCTGGAAGCCTACCGGCGGTACCACGTCCGCGAGATCCTGCCGTGGAAGGCGGCGGAGTTCCTCATCTTCTCGGACTCCTTCCCGCGCTCGCTCCACTTCTGCGCCGGGCAGGTGGACGAGTTCCTCCGCCGCATCCTCGGCGAGACCGCGGCCCGGCCCCGCAGCGGCGCCGCCCGCGCCTCCCGCCGCCTGCTGGGGGAACTCCAGTCGCTCACCATCGCCGATGTCCTCCAACGCGGGATGCACGAGTTCCTGGCCGAGGTGCAGGCCGGCCTGGCCGCGATCAGCGACGAGGTGGCCGCGACCACGATGTTCTACCGCGCGGAATCCGCCCTCGACGAACAGCAGCAGCAGCAGTAGGTCCTCGCGCCGTCCGCCCGCCGCATGCACCTCCGGGTCATCCACCGCACGCTTTACCGCTACGCCGGCCAGGCGCGCGAGAGCTTCAACGAAGCCCGCCTCCGCCCGCTCGAGGGAGAGGGCCAGCGCTGCCTCGATTTCGCCCTGCGCCTGTCGCCCGCGACGGAGCCCCGCGCCTACGCGGACTTCTACGGCAACACGGTGCACTACTTCGAGATCACGCCCCCCCACGAGGAGCTGCTCATCGAGGCCGAGTCCCTCGTTGCCACCGCCCCGGCCGCCGCGCGGCCCCCGGTGCCCGCAGTGCCCGCGGAACACCTCGAGGCGGCGCCTGAGCGCGAGATGCTGGCGGAGTTCTACCACGCCTCGCATTACGTTCCCCTCGAGGTGGAGCTCTGGCGCGAGGCGCTCGACGTGCTCGCCGACGGCCGCGGCGACCTCTGGGGGGACGTCCGCCGCCTCGGTTCCCACCTGCACCGCACCTTCGCCTACCGGCCGAACACCACCGGCGTGAACACCCGCGCGACCGACGCCCTGCGCCAGCGGATGGGCGTCTGCCAGGACTTCGCCCACGTGCACCTCGGCCTCTGCCGCAGCCTCGGCATCCCGGCCCGCTACGTGAGCGGCTACTTCCTCAACACCACCCGCCGGACCGACGAGATCGAGGCCTCCCATGCCTGGATCGAGGCCTGGATCCCGGGCCACGGCTGGGCCGGCTTCGATCCCACCCACGACCGGCCGGCGGACGAGCGTTACGTGCGGGTCGCCGTGGGCCGCGATTACGCCGACATCCGTCCGCTCAGCGGCTCCTACCGCGGCGCGCCCACCCGGGAACTCATCGTGGACGTCCGCGTCCGCCCCGCGGACGCCGCCGCCGCGGCTTCCGCCGCCTGAAGGCCAAGGTCGCGGCGGGCCGCGCGCCGCGATTTCCGGCTGGAACCGGCCGGCGGGGGTCGCGATACCTCGGGAGCTGATGAAAACCTTCACCGTCGCCCTCGGCTCCGACCACGCCGGCTTCGCCTACAAGGAAGCCATCAAGGCGATGCTCCTCGCCGACGGCCACGTGGTCCGCGACTTCGGCACCCACTCGGACGCGGCCTGCGATTACCCGGACTGGATCCGGCCCGTCGCCGAGGCCGTGGCGCGCGGCGAGTTCGAGCGCGGGATCGTGCTCGGCGGCTCCGGCAACGGCGAGGCCATCGTCGCGAACCGCGTCCGCGGCGTCCGCTGCGGCCTCTGCTGGAACGAGCAGGTCGCCGCCTGGAACCGCGCGCACAACGACGGCAACGTCCTCTCGCTCGGCCAGCGCACCGTCACCGAGGCCGAGGCCCTCGCCATCGTCCGGGTCTGGCTCGCGACCGAGTTCGAGGGCGGCCGCCACCTGCCCCGCATCCGCAAGATCGACCCCGCCTGAGCCGGGGCCGCGGCGGCGCGGCGTCGGGCGCGGACTGGCTTCCGCGCCGGAAGCCCGCAGACTCCCCGGATGCGCCTCACCTTCCTCGGCCACGCCTGCTTCCTCCTCGAGACAAGCCGCGCCCGCCTGCTGCTCGATCCGTTCCTCACCGGCAACCCGGCGGCCGCCGCCCGCGCCGAGGACATCACCTGCGATTACCTGCTGCTCTCGCACGGGCACGAGGACCACACGGGCGACGCCCTCGCGCTCTCCCGCCGCCTTGGGGCGCCGATCATCGCCAACTTTGAACTCGCGGAGTACTTCGCCGCCCAAGGCGCGAAGGTCCACGGCATGAACCCGGGCGGCGGGTTCAACTTCCCCTTCGGCCGGGTGAAGCTGACGCTCGCCCACCACAGCTCGAGCGCCGAGGCGGGACTGCGCCCCATCTACCTCGGCTCCCCCTGCGGCCTGCTCATCCAGGCGGACGGCAAGACGGTTTACCACGCGGGGGACACGGCGCTCTTCCTCGACCTGCAGCTGATCGGGAAGGCGGGGATCGACGTGGCGCTGCTGCCGATCGGGGACAACTACACGATGGGCCCGGAGGACGCCGCCGCCGCGCTGGACCTGCTGCGCCCGCGCCTGGCGGTCCCGATGCATTACAACACCTGGCCCGTGATCGCGCAGGACCCCGCCCGCTTCGCCGCGCTGGCCGCGGCCGGCGGCCACGCCGTGAAGATCCTCGCGCCCGGGGCGACGCTGGAGGTCTGAGGGACGGGGGGAAGTAGCGGGTAGAGGGTAGCGGGTAGCGAGTAGAGGGCCGGTGGGGAGGAGGACGTTGACTCGACCTCCGGCCGCAGCTGACTGGCCACGACCCTACGCGATGCCCCGATTCCACCTGACCCTGACGTTCGTGCTCGCGGCCGGCGCGCTCTGCGCGGCTGCTCCCGCGGCGCCCTCCCCTGCCGCGGCGGCCAAGGCGCCCGCGGCCAGCGATCCGGAGAAACTCAAGTATTCCCTGCCGGTCCCGCCCGATGAGAACGTGGCCTACGGGCCACACCGGATGCAGGTGATCTATTTCTGGCGCGCCCAGTCGGACCGGCCGACGCCCCTGCTCGTCTACATCCACGGCGGCGGCTGGAACGGCGGCGACCGTTCCGTGGTGCGCAACATGCTCCTCCCGGCCCTGCAGGCCGGCATCTCCGTGGCCTCCGTCGAATACCGCACCATCCGCGATGCGACCGCCGACGGCCTCGTGCCTCCGGTGCAGGGGCCGATGCTGGACTGCGCGCGGGCCCTGCAGTTCTGCCGGACGAAGGCCCGGGAATGGAACCTCGACCCGACGCGCGTGGCCCTCGCGGGCGGTTCCGCCGGCGCCTGCACCAGCCTGTGGCTGGCGTTCCGCGATGACTTGGCCGACCCGCGCTCCCCCGATCCGGTGGCGCGGCAATCCACCCGCGTCACCTGCGTCGCCGTCGACGGGGCGCAGACGAGTCTCGACCCGCACCAGATGCGCGCGTGGACGCCGAACATCACCTACGGGGCGCACGCCTTCGGGATCGCCGCCGATCCGCGACGGAAACTGTCCTCCTTCCAGGTCTTCCATGAATCACGGGAACGGCTCCTGCCGTGGATCCGGGAGTATTCGCCGTACGAGCTGGTGAGCCGCGGCGACCCGCCGGTCGGCCTCTATTACAGCGCCCCGCCGAACCTAGGGCAGCCGGAGAAGGATCCGACGCATTCGGCCAACTTCGGGGTGAAGCTGAAGGAGCGTTGCGACGCCGACGGCGTCCCGTGCGAGTTGGTGTATCCGGGTGCCCCGGACGTGCGCCACGCGACCGCGAATGACTTTGTACGCGCGCACCTGCGGCCGGCGGCGCGCTGAGGGGAGCCGGGGTTTGATGTAGCCGGGGCATCGTGCCCCGGTCGTGCGGCACGAAACCCCTTCCGCCTCTGCTTCCCGCCCGATTCTCAGCCGCTCCGCCGCAGGAACGACGTTCCCGCCGTCCGGGGCAAGATGCCCCGGCTACACCGAGCCGCGATCAGGCGACATCGAAACAAAAGCCGCGGCCAACTCGGCCGCGGCCTTGCGGTTCCGGTTCCAGCCAGCCGCGGCCTACTCAGAGGTCGAAGGTCGCGGTCAGGATGAACTGGCGCGGGTCGATGATCCGGTAGGCGAACGGCGCCCCGTCCGGATTCACCGCCACCGGCTGCAGCCGACCATCCTCGAAGGCGTTGCGCACGTTGAGCTGCAGCCGCGTCCGCACCTTGCCCGCGAAGAGCCGCAGCGCATAACCCGCACTCAAATCCACGTAGGTCCGGGCTTGGTCGAAGACCGGCCGGTTGCGATCCAGGGTCCGCACCACGCCATCCGCGTCCGGGGCCGCCCCGCGGAAGCCGATCGCGGCCTGGTCCTCCCAGCGCAGCGCCCCGCCCAGGCTGAGGTCCTTCAGCCGGCCCTCGGTGAAGGTGTAGTTCACGAGCGAGTTGAACCGCCACTCGCGCACCTGCGAGCGCGGCTTGCCCTGGTTCGCGATCGCCAGCTTCAGCGGCGCCGAGACGTTGCCGATGTAGAAGTCCCGCGGCACGCCGCCGCTGCCGATCCGCGAGGTCCACCAGTCCACGCCGGCATCGTCCTTGAGGGCCGTCCAGATGGGCAGGCGGCGGTCCAGATACTCCTGCACGCGGGGCGAGATGTTGGTGTCGATCGACTTCTGCTGGGCGCCCGTGAGCTTGAAGCGCCAGTTGCGGCTCGGGTTGTAGTTCAACTCCAGTTCGAGGCCGCGCGCCTCAATGTCGGAGGTCTCGGTGATGCTCTTGCCCACCAGCGTGTCGAGGAAGCCCTCGGGCAGGCCCATCAGCTTGGCCACCGCGGACGACGTCTGCGCGGCCGTGGGCACGATCCCCTGCGCCGTGAAACGGGCATTGGCCAGCAGGGTCGCCCAGGTCTCCAGGTTGAACGAGTCGTTCCCGTTGCCACTGCGCCCGGTGTCCATCCGGATCGCGCGCGTCGCCACGATGCCGGCATCGCCGTTGCGCGCGTTCTCCTGGAAGGTCTCATACCGGTTGATCCGCAGGAAGAGCCGGTTGTCGAGCAGGCTCACCGACACGCCGTAGTCCTTGCCGCGGCCGGTCGGGTTCGGCAGCGCCTCGCCCAGCAGGTTGTACTGGGTGATCGCCGGTTGGAAGCTGTCGGACTGGTTGTAATGGGCCGAAACGGAGCGCGCCGCCTGGGCGAGGAAACGCGTGACGCCGGCCCCATCCTTGGCCGGGCGCTCGACGAACGCGACGTCACGGAAGGGGCGGACCACCGCGCCCGCGGTCTTGGTGCGGCCGGCCTTCTCCAGCCACGGGCCCCAGATCCGCAGCGGGGCGTAGTCGACGAGGCCGGTGGTGGCGTCGATCCCCGCACCGTTGGAATCGCGGCTGCGGTTCTTGTCCTCGCGGAGGCCGAAGGTGGTCACGAGCCGGTCGCCGAAGAAGAAGTTCTGGGTGGTGGCCGATTGGGTGCGGATCTCGCGGCGGGTGCGATTGGAGGGCGTGACGCCGGCCTCGCCGATGGTGGCGGGCTCGTTGACCCACTGGTTGGTGGCGGCGTTGAACCAGGTCAGGTTGTAGGTCCCGGCGAGGCCGTAGACGTCAGCCGGGGCGTAGTCGATGTTCGAGCCCTGGGCGTCGCCCACGTAGTACTTGTAGTAGGCGCGGGCGGCGGTGACGCCGGTGCGGTTCTGCAGGTTGATCCAGCGGTGATCGGAAAGGACGGCATCGCGGTAGCGGTAGGTGGCGGTGTCGAGACGGCGCACCTCGGCGTGGCCGGCGAACTTCTGGGTGCCGACCCACGAAAGGAGGCGGGGCAGGCCGGAGGGCGTCCACTGGTAGGCGATGTCCCCGCTCTGGATGTCATTCACCGAGGGACGGTTGAACAGCGTGGGCTCGGAGGCGGCGATATAGGGACGCCGGAAATAGGGGTTGGCGCGGCCGTCGAGGAGCTTCTCGTTCACGTCCACGTAGAGCACCGCATTGGTGCCCCCGATGAAATTGCGGCTGTAGTTGTCGTAATCCTCCCGCATCCAGCCGGCGCGGAAGGCCAGCAGGTGCGTCCGGGTCTGCAGCGCGATCTGCTCCACCTCGACCGTGTAGATGTCCGCCTTGTCCTTGTTGTAGTTGGGAGCGACGAAGTTGACGGACGTCCAATCGTACAGTGAGCGGTCGGTGATGGAGGGCGTGACGTAGAGGGGGAACAGCGAGCCGCGGAGGCGCTGGAGGTCGGTGCCGCTCTCCAGGTAACGGAGGTTCGTGTTGGGATTGTCGGGCGTGGGGATGCCCGCGAACACTCCGGTCGTCGGGACGGTGCCCGTGCGGTTGACGCTCCAGAACTGCACCGCGCCCTGGTCGACGTAGATGCTCGGGCGGTTGTAGAAGCCCGTGCCTTGCGCGAAGAGGCCGAGCGGGAGATTGCCGTCCTGCGCCTGCGTGAACGGGCCGCTGCGGGTGCCGTTGGCGAGGGTGACGAGCTGCGTGGTCGGGTCCCAAGTGGGACTGCCGGCGGACTTCCAGTAGGTCACGGCGTCGCGGGGCGTGACCGCGTTGGGGCGGCGGGCGTAGTTGTGGTACGACTCGTAGCTGGCGCGGACCGTGGTGCTCGTGAAGGGGCGGTAGGTCACGGCCGCCTGGCCGCGGCGGCTGATCTCGTCGGAGGGCTTCCGCTGGAACGCCTTGGACTCGTAGACCCCGGAGAGGCGCAGGGCCAGCCGCTGGCGGAGCAGCGGGCGGTTGAGGTCGAAGCTCGTGCGGTAGCCGCCGTAGCTGTCACCGCGGAGGGTGAAGGAGTTGAAGGCGCGGGTCAGGTTGGCCTGCGAGCGGAGGATGTTGACCGTGCCGGAGGTGTTCCCGAGGCCGAAGATGTTGGAGTTGGGGCCGCGGCTGATCTCGACCGCGTCGACGTTGTAGGTGTCGAGCGGGATGCTGCTGTTGGCGGCGAAGTTGCCGAGGGCGACGTTGGCAGAGTCGATGCCGCGGATGCGGTTGGCGGTCTGGGGGCTGCCCTGGACGCTGTCGTTGACGCCGCCGTTGCGGTCGACGGTGAAGGCGGTGAAGTTCCCCGTACCCTCGGTGTTGGCCTCGTAGAGGAAGACGTCGTTCAGGTCGACGGCGGCGGTGTCGAGCAGCTGCTGCTTGGTGACGACGGTGATGGAGGCGCCGAGGTCCTCGAGTTTCGAGTTGAGGCGGGTGCCGGAGAGCGTGTTGGCGGCGAGGTAGCCCTTGTCGGCGGCGGCGGAGACCTGGAACGGGGAGAGCTCGATCACCTCCGGGGCCGGCGTGGGCGCGGGGGCGGGCACCGACTGGCCGGCGAGGGGCGCGGCGAGGGCGAGGAGGAGGGCGCAGGACGGGGACAGGCGGGGGTTCATGGCGGGTGCAGGGCGGAGGGACAGCAAGCGAACGGGAGTCGTCACGCAGTCAAGCCGTGCCCCGCTCCCGGCAGAAGGGCCCCTCGCTCGGACAGTCGGACCAAGGCGCGGAGGGACCCCCGCCCCGCGGCCCTAGAACCGCCCGTTGATCCCCGCGGAGACGGTCGTGCCGTGGAGGCTGTGGAGCTGGATCTGGTCGGGGATGCCGCGGTAGAGCGACTGCGGGGCGTTGGTCAGGTTATCGATGTCCAGCGTCACCCCGAACGACGGGCGGAACTGGTAGGCGAAGCCCCAGTTGAGCAGGCGGCGCTCGCGGCGGTAGATGTTCCGCCCGACGGCCGTGGCGGAGTAACTCGTGATGTAGTCGCCCGTGTAGGTGAACAGCACGCGCGTGCTGAACCCACCCCGCCGCCACGAGAGGCTCGCGTTGCCCATCCGCGGGATGAACCCGGCCACCTGGCGGGTCGAAAGGCCGGCGCCGCCGCCGAAGTCCCCAGTGGTGGTGAGCACCGAATAGTTCGCCATGCCGCTGAGGCCGCGCAGCCAGCCGGGGAGGAAGGTGAACTGCTGCTGGTACGAGAACTCCCAGCCCTGCACCGTGGCGGTGCCCGCGTTGGCCGAGCGCAGCACGGTGAAGCCCGCGTACTCGCCGTTGAAGCCGTTGTCCGCCCCGGTGCCGACCGTGCCGCCGACGATGCCACCGACGATGTAGTCGCGGATCCGCTTGTGGAACCAGCCCACGGAGACGAGGCCCACCGGCTCGAAGGCATACTCCAGCGTGGCGTCCCAGTTGCGGGCCACCTGCGGCAGCAGCGCCGGATTGCTGAGGGTGAGCGTGCGCTCGTTCTCGTTGGGGGTCTCCGCGGGGGCGAGGTTGCCGAAGGGTGGCCGGCCGAAGCTGGTCGACCACGCGAGCCGCGTCTTGAGGTTGGCGGTCCAGTCGTGCCACGCGTGCACGCTCGGGAAGGCCTGGGTGTAGCCGCCGTCGATCCGGCGGCGGTTCGCGGCGTAATCGCGCTGGGCGCTCCCGGCGGGATCGGCCGCCTGCTGGGCGGCGGTGCTGAGCACGCGGGCGCGGACCCAGCCGTCGGCCTCGTTGTCGGTGCGTTCCCAACGGACGCCGCCGAGGAAGCCCGTGCGGCCGGTCCAGCCGTCGCGCCCAAGCCGGCCCTGCGCCATCGCGTAGGGGGCGGTGACGGTCTCGGTGACGTCGCGGTAGGCGGTGAAGCGGGTCGTCTCGCGGAAGTAGAGGTCCTCGCGCCAAAGCGCCGGATTCGCGACCTCGCGGGAGCGCATGAACCAGGAGGGCTCCCACTGCGGGATGGAGCGGCCGGTGCGGACCTGGTCGAACATGAGCAGGCCGGGGTCGTGCGGGAGCGGGCCGGTGCCGGTGTAATTCCAGCGGCGGGAGGCGCTGCGGACCCCGACGCGCTGCTCGCGCCAATGGAGGCCGGCCTTGGCGGAGATGGGGGCGGCGAAGGGCAGCGTGTAACGCGCGTCGATCCGCGCGTCGGTCACGTCGTGAAGCTGCTGGTCGTTCTGATTGGAGAGGCCGTTGGCCGCGGGGCGGTAGTTGGCCGGATTCGTGAAGTCGGCTCCGCCGTTGGGAAGGAAAGCCGGGTACAGGTCGGAGCGGGTGCGGTCGAGGATCCAGCCGGTGCCGGTGAGGCGGTTGACGAGGACCGCTCCCTCCCCGTTGCCGATGTTGATGCGGGTGCGGGTGTGGCGCGCGGCGGCCTCGACGAAGAGCGGACCGCGCGTGTGCTCAAGGCCAAGGTCGGCGCGGCGGAGGCGGTTGAAGAAGTTGTTCGGCCCGGTCATCGTCACATCGATCGTCGAGGTGGGCGCCGGCCGGACCGTCGTGATGCGGCTGGTGAAGCCGGGGACGATGCTCGTGGTGGCGGAGGGGACGGTGTTCTGCGTCTGGCTGCCGGTGTAGGCGCGCGTCTCGTACTGGCGGCGGAAGACCTCGGAGTGGTCGACGTAAAGGGCGAGCAGGCTGAGGCGGGTGGCGGGAGTCAGCTGGAAGTCGGCCCGCGCGTTCACACTCTTCTGCCGGCGGTGGTTGTAGGTGTCCATCGTCCGGTAGTCCCAGACGTAGGCCGGCTGGGCGGTCGTGTTCTGGTAGTCGCGGGTGGTGGTGAACCAGCCGAGGGCGATCTCGCTGCTGAAGAGGTTGACGGCCACGCCGAGGTTGCGGTCGCCGCCGGCGACGTCGAACACCTCCTGGTACTGGAGGTTGCCGAGGGCGTGCGTGCGGTGGGCGGAGCGCAGGGGGATCTGCTCGGTGAAGGGCGGGGCGGTGCGGGCGATGAACGAGTACGCGAGGCGGCGGCGCTCGCGCATCGCGAGGGGGGATCGGCTCCGCAGGTTGATCGTGCCGCCGAGGGAATCGGCCCCCTTGTCGGGGGTGTGTCCCTTGATGACCTCGATCTGGTCGTACATCGTGCTGGTGAGGTTGTTGATGTTGGTGCCGCGGCCCATCGCGCCCTGGCTGGTGATCATCGCACCGTCCATCGTGATGACGTTGAGGCCCGGGCCCATCCCGCGGATGGTGAAGCCGCCGATCTCGCCGCCGGCGCCGAGGCTGGGAGAGATGCCGGGCAGGCGGCTGGCGACTTCACCGGCATTCTGGTTCGAGACGTTGCCGAAGGAGTCGGTGGCGGCGATCTGCCGCAGGTTCGCGGCCTGGCGCTGGGCGGTGATCGCCGCGGCATCGCCCTCGCGCTCGCCCACCACCCGGAATTCCGCGAGGCGGTAAATCGCGGTCGTGAGCTCGAAGTCGCGCGTCAGGCGCGCCCCCGCCGGCACCGCGACCGGCGCACGCTGGGGGTCGAGCCCGAGGTAGGAGACCGCGACCTCGTGCGACCCCGCGGGCAGGCCTTCGAGGGTGTAGCGGCCGGTGGCGTCGGTGACGACGGCGAGGCCGAGGGCGGGCACCTCGACCCGGGCGCCCTCCAGGAGGTTGCGGGTGGCGGCATTGCTCACCGTGCCGGTGAGGGCACCGGGGCTGGCCGCGGCGGCGGGGACCGCCAGCAGGAGCGCCAGCAGGGTGAGGCCGAGGCGGGAGGCAAAGGGGGAGGACATCGGGCCGAGGCGGGGGAAGGAGGGCGGAGTCGAGGAAACCGGGTCAGCGCCAGTCATCGGTGCGGAAGGGCGAAGCGGGGAGGCCGGCGCCGTTGTAAAGGTTGCAGGAGGGGAAGTTCTCCAACGCGTAACGCGCCGCGACCGGGCGCTCCACCTCGGGGCTGGCGACAACCACGCGGTCGCCCTCGATCCGGGCCGCGGCGGGACGCCACTGGCGATCCTCGCCGGCCAGCTGGAACCCGGCCAGCGGGCCCCCGCGGGCGACGAGGCCACCTTCGGCGTGGCGGAAGCGCAACGCCACCTCGCGGCCGAGAATCTCGTGGCCCGCCGGGAGCGGACCGGAAATCGCCGGCACGGGACGACCGTAGACCGAGCCCAACGCCCAGAGGGAGAGGCGGCGGCCGACGTCCTGCTTGTTCCGCGGATGGATGTCCTTCTCCTCCCCGAGGTCGATGGTGATCGCCATCCCGGTTTGGGGCAGCGCCAGGGTCCGGAGCATCGCCTCGCGCACGGCGGGCCAGTCGCGGCCCGGGCCGCCGAAGTTGGGCAACTGCACCCAGGCGAACGGAAACTCGCGGCCCCAGCGCCGGCGCCAGTCCTGCACCAGCAGCCGCAGCTGCGCCTCATAGAGCGCGGGCTTGCCGGGCAGCGTGTTGGCCTCGCCCTGGTACCAGAGCGCGCCGCGGAGCGTGTACGGGATCAGCGGGGCGATCTTGCCGTTGAACAGGCCCCCGACGTCCGCCTTGCGCCGCGCCGCCGCGTCCGCCTTGGCCGTCTTCGCGGCCTCGGCTGACTTCGCCGCCTTGGTCGCCTTGGCGGCCGGAGCCGGGACGGCGGGCGGTTCGGTCCGGGTCTCGAGGGCGGCCCGGAGTTCCGGCACGGCCCGCTGGGACTCGGCCGCGATCCACGCCTCGATCGGCGTCCCGCCGACGGAGGAATTGATCAGGCCGACCGGCACCCCGAGTTCCCGGTGCAGCTCGCGACCGAAGAAATACAACGTCGCCGAGAACGCGCCGACCGTCTCCGGCGCGCACACCACCCAGCGGCCGCGCGGCTCGGCCTGCGGGGTCTCCGCGGACGGCGACTCCTCCTTGAACATCCGCACCCGGGGCAACCGTGCGGCGGCCTGCTCCGCCGGATAATCGCGCGACCGCGCCACGGTCATCGCCATGTTCGATTGGCCCGAGCCCAGCCAGACCTCGCCGACGAGGACGTCCTTGACCTCGATCCGGTTCTCGCCGCGGACGACGAGCGTCCCGCCCTCCCCCGCGGGCAGCGGCGCCAACGTGACCGACCAGCGCCCGTCCGCGCCGGCGCGGGTCTCCTGGCGTTGGCCGAGGAACGTGACCGTCACGGCCTCCGCGGAGCCGGCCCAGCCCCAGATCGCCACGGGTTGGGCCGCCTGCAGGACCATCTGGTCCGAGATGATGGCCGGCAGGCGCACGGCGGCCCGGCCCATGGAGGGCAGGGCGGCGAGCACGGCAAGGAGGGCGGGGACGAGGCGGACGGGCAGGGTCATGGGCGGGGTCAGGGTCGGCGTGCCGGGGATCAGGCACCCGGCGGACGCTGGCCGCCGCCGCGCGCGCGCGCAATGCCGGAACCGGCCGGATTGCGGCTTGCCTCCGCCGCGCGCGCGGTTGCCGTGCGGGGATGCGCCTGCCTCCCCTGCCCCGCGCGCTGCTCGCCCTCGCGGCGGCCGCCTCCGCCCTGACCGCCACCCTCCCCGCCGCCGCGCCGGCCCGCCACCCCAACGTGCTGGTGATCGTCACGGACGACCACGGCATCGGGGATGTCTCCGCCTACCGCCCGGGGGTCGACGTGCGCACGCCGCACCTCGACGCCCTCGCCGCCGGCGGGATGAAGTTCACCGCGATGCGTTCCAACTGCACCGTGTGTTCCCCGGCGCGCGCGGCGCTGCTCACCGGCCGGCACCCGGACCGCGTCGGCGTGCCGGGGGTGATCCGGACCCAGGCGGCCAACTCCTTCGGCTTCCTCGCCCCCGGCCTCCCGACCCTCGCCGACCTACTGCGGTCCGCGGGCTACCACACCGCCCACGTCGGCAAGTGGCACCTGGGCCTGGAAAAGCCGAACCTGCCCACGCAGCGCGGCTTCGACTACTTTCACGGTTTCCTCGGGGACATGATGGACAGCTTCACCGGCCACCTCCGCCACGGGAACAACTACCTGCGCCGGAACGAGGAGGTCATCACCGCCGAGGGTCACGCGACGGATGTCTTCACCCGGTGGACGCAGGATTACCTCCGGGAACGGGCCCGCGCGGACCGGCCATTCTTCCTCTACCTCGCCTACAACGCGCCGCACTTTCCGATCGAACCCCCGGCGGCCTACCTCGAGCGGGTGCAGCGGCGCCTGCCGGGCCTCGACCCCAAGCGAGCGCTGAACGTGGCCTTCGTGGAACACCTCGACGAAGCCATCGGGCAGGTCCTGACCACTCTGGAGGAAACGGGCCTCGCCGCCCGCACGCTCGTGATCTTCACCTCGGACAATGGCGGCTCGCTGCCGCACGCGCAGAACAACGATCCCTGGCGCGACGGGAAACAGAGCCACTACGACGGCGGCCTGCGCGTGCCGTTTTTGGTGCGGTGGCCCGGGCAGGTGGCGGCCGGGACGACCTCGGCCTACGCCGGCCAGACGTTTGATCTCTTCCCCACGGCCCTCGAGGCCGCCGGCGTCCCCCTCCCGGCGGACCTGGACGCACGCAGCCTCCTGGGACACCTCCGCGGCGGACCGCCGCCCGCGGGTCCGCGGGACCTCTACTTTGTCCGGCGCGAGGGTGGGCCGGCCTACGGCGGCCAAGACTACCACGCCCTGATCCGCGGGAACTGGAAGCTGCTGCGCAACTCGCCCTACGGCGCGCTGGAGCTCTACGACCTGGCGCAGGATCCAGGGGAACGCACCAACCTCGCCGCCAAGGAGCCACGCGTGGTCCGCGAGTTGCAGGCCGCCCTCAGCGCGCAGATCCAACGCGGCGGCGCCGTGCCCTGGCAGGCTTCGCCGGCGCGTTGAACCGGCGGACCGGGCCGAATTTTTCCTCCCCCCCGCCCCGCGAATCCCCCACCGTCCCCGGATGACCGTCAACTGGCTCCTTCTCCTGCCCGCCGTGGTGCTGTTGTGGACGCCGATCGCGCTGCTGCAGGGGAAGCGGGCCCGCCACCGGGTGGTCGACATCGGCTGGCACGGCTACTGGCCGCGCACGTTCCTCTTCGGCCTGCATTGGTTTGATCTGGTCCGGGCGGTCCTCGGGGCCGGCCTGCTCACCGCCGCCACGACCGTGGATCTGATCAAGGCGGGCATCGATGCGCATCCGCCGCTCCTCCTCCGCACGGGGGTCCTGCTGCTGGGCGCGCTGCTGCAATGCCGCGGCCACCTCGAGTCGAAGACGATCCACGCCCCGTTCGCGTACATCGCGGGGCTCACGCTCGGCACCCTTTACCCCACCGTCGCGGTGTTCTCGCTGGCCCTCACCCTCGTCCTCGCCATCGGGCCCGGCTTGCCCGGCGCCTTTTTTCCGCTCCTCGCCCTCATCGGCGCGGGCCTCGGATACCTCCTCGAATCAATGACCGGGCTCTTTGACGCCGCCACCCTCGCGCCCGCGGTGGTCGCACCGTGGCTGCTCACTTTCCTGCTGGGGAAGCCCTTCTCCTCCACCTACCGGTCGCGCGCGCGGATCGAGATCACGTCGCCCCTGAAGTGAACCCGCGCGGCCCGGGGCGCGACTTACGCCCCCAGGCAGCCCGTGCTCACTTCAGCTCCTCGATGAAGGTCAGGAGGTCGGCCATCTCCTGGACCGACAATCCGCCTTCGAGGCCCTCGGGCATCAGGCTCTTCCCCGAGGACGAACTGCCCCGGATGTTCGCCCGGGGCAGCGTCACCTCGGCCCCACCCATGATCCGCAGCGAGAGGCTCGAGGCTTCGTCACGCGAGATCATCCCGAGGTACGCATTCCCGTCCTTGGTGTTCACCTCGTAGGCGATGTACTGGGGTGCCACCTCCTGGTGCGGGTTGATGATCGCCGCCAGGAGCGAATCCCGACCGCGGGACTTCACCGTGACCAGGTCCGGACCGAGCTCCATTCCCTCGCCACCGGCGCGGTGGCAGACGCTGCAGCGCCCGGCGTAGATGCCGCGCCCGCGGGAGGCGTCGCCGGAGAGGGCGACGGCGGGCTGGAACTTGGCGGCGACCTCCTCGCGGGAAGGAGGGATGACCGCGGCCAGCACCGTCCGGGCCCGGGCCCGCGTGGGTTCGTGCTTGTGGCGGGCGAGCGCCTCGATCTGCGAGGCGGAGAAGTCCGTCGCGGGCACCTTGCCGGCCGCCACCGCGTCCAGCAGCGCCCGGGTGCGGTCCTCGCGGGCCAGCAATGCGGCGAGGGCCGCCTCCCGGGCCTTGGGGGCGTACTGCCAGTGATCGAGCAGGACCGCGGCCACCTCGGGCCCGGTCTGCAGGGCGAGGGCGCGGACGGCGGCGGCCTGCACGGCCTCGGGTTGACCGGCGGCCCGCGCCGCCGCGAGCGCCGGCCGGGCCTGGGCCGCGCCGCCCACGGCGAGCAGCTCGATCGCCTCCAGCCGTTCGGCGGCGGGCGCCCCGGCATCCCGGGCGCGGGCGGCGGCCCGCGCGAAGACCGCGTCGAGCTTCCGCTCCCGGTCCGCCTGCGCGATGCCGGAGCCCGCGCGGCGCAGGCCCTCCCCAAGGGCGCGGATCCACAGCGGGCTGGTGCCGGGCTGGGCGATGAAGTCGATCAAGGGGGCCAGATCGGCGGCGGCCGCGGTCGCGGCGCGCGTCTCGATCAGGCGGGCGACAAACGGCGCCGCCTTCCGCGCCAGCGCCGGGTCGCGCGTCATCGCCGGCAGCAGCGTGGCCGCGATGACCGGGGGCGGGCTCGTCAGGAGCGCGACGGAGATCCACTGGTCGGCGTGGTCCCGGGCGGCAATCCGGGCCAGCGCGGGGGCGAGGGCCGGGGAATAGGCGGCGGTGAACGCCAGCTGCATCCGCACGCGGGCGCTGACGTCCCCCGCGCGGCGGTCGAGGGCGGCGAGGAGGGCCGGAGACGCCTGCCCGGCCTCCAGCAACGGCTCCGCCAGCACGATCGCGCGCTCGCGCACGTGCGGGTCACGGTCATCCGCCGCCACCGCCAGCGTCTCGGCGTCAAGGGCGCCGAGGCCCTGCAG
>JAIXQE010000186.1 GCA_027485815.1 Opitutaceae bacterium | reverse complement strand
CCGCCGCCTCATAGGCGCTCGCGGCAACACTGAGCCGGGGCTCCGTGTTCCCCTTGCCCGCGACCTCCTCGAGGATCTCGTGGGCCGGCACCTTGGGGTCGTAAACCACCACCCGGGCCTGTTCCGCGAGCAAGTCACGGCAGACCGCGATGGCGGGCGACTCCCGGGTGTCGTTCGTGTCCTTTTTGAAGGCGAAACCCAACACCGCGATCCGTTTCTCGGCCACACTGTTGTACAGCGAGCTGACGATGCGCCGCGAAAACCGGTGCTTCTGCCAGTCGTTCATCCGCACCACGCTCTCCCAATAGGCCGCTACCTCGGGTAAGCCGAAGTGTTCGCACAGGTAGGACAGGTTCAGAATATCCTTCTGGAAGCAGGATCCGCCGAAGCCGACGGACGCCTTGAGGAACTTCGGTCCGATGCGGGAATCGCGGCCGATCGCGTGGGCGACCTCGTCCACGTCGGCCCCCGTGGCCTCGCACAACGCGGAGATGGAGTTAATCGAAGAGATTCGCTGCGCGAGGAACGCATTGGCCACCAGCTTGGCCATCTCGGAGGACGATAGGTTCGTGGTAATGATCCGCTGGCGGGCGACCCAGTGCGCGTAGACGTCCACCAGCTTCTGGATCGCCGCTTCGCCCCCCGGGGTGCGCTCGCCACCAATCAGAACCCGATCAGGCGCCGTAAGGTCGGCGACCGCCGTGCCCTCAGCGAGGAACTCCGGATTGGACAAGACCTGGAATGCGTGACCGCGCGAATTGGCGGCCAGGATGTCCTTGATCGTCTCCGCGGTCTTTACCGGGATGGTCGACTTCTCGACGATGATCTTCGGACCGTTCGCGTGCTCGGCGATCGAACGCGCGACCGACTCGATGTACCGTAAGTCCGCTGCCCGGCCCGCGCCCACGCCGTAGGTCTTCGTGGGCGTGTTGACCGAGACGAAAATGATGTCCGCGTCGCGGATGCCTTCGGCCACGGCCGTCGAGAAATGCAGGTTGCGACCGCGCACCTGGCGAACGACCTCGTCCAACCCGGGCTCGTAGATCGGCAACGTGTCGGACTTCCACGCCGCGATCCGGGCGGCGTTCAGGTCCACCACGGTGACCTGGATGCTGGGCGCCTTGAGGGCGATCATCGCCATCGTGGGACCGCCGACGTAGCCGGCGCCAATGCAACAAATTTTCAATGCCATACGCGGAAACAAAACAGGCCCCCTTGCGGGGGCCATCCAGAAAACCGGAGGCAACTACGCCCGGGTCGGGCGAAAACCCCTTACCTCACGCCGGATGCGGCGCAGCGGCCGGCGCGACCGGCTCGACAGCGGCCGGCTTCTCCGGGTGCTTCTTCGCCGCGGGCGGCTCGGACTTCGGGGGCTGGCTGGAAACCACGGGCGTCCGGAGTTCACCGAATTGCAGGATCTCCATGACGTGCTTGCCGTCGATCGTCTCGTACTCGAGCAGCGCGTCGGCGACCTTGTCCAAGGCATCGCGGTGTTGCGCCAGGATGTCGGTCGCCCGCTGGTACTGCTCCTCGATGATCCGATGGATCTCGGAGTCGATCTTGCGGGCCGTGTCCTCGGATACGTTCTCGTTCCGCGTGATTTCGCGGCCGAGGAAGACGGTGTCGTGCGAATCCCCGTAGGCCACCGGCCCCAGCGGGCTCATGCCCCAATCACAAACCATATGGCGCGCGATCTTGGTCACCTGCTTGATATCGCCCGCCGCACCGCTGGAAACGTCACCCAGGACGAGCTCTTCCGCGATCCGGCCGCCCAACCCCATCGCAATCTGGCTGAGCATCCGCTTCTTGGCGTGGGTCAGGATATCCTTCTTCGGGATGAACATCGTGCTGCCCAGGCTGCGGCCCCGCGGGATGATCGTGACCTTGTGGACCGGCATATGGCCGTCATCCAACACCGCCTGCACCAAGGCGTGGCCGGCCTCGTGGTAAGCGGTCAGCTTCTTCTCGTCATCGTCCATCAGCCGGCGGCGCTCGCGCCCGAACTGCACCTTCTCCCGGGCGTCGTCGACATCGATCATCTCGATCTTCTTCTTGCCGCGGCGGGCCGCCAGCAAGGCGGCCTCGTTGAGGAGATTGGCCAACTCCGCGCCGGAAAGCCCCGGCGTCCCGCGGGCAATGACCTGCAGGTCGACGTTCTCGGCCAAGCTGACCTTCTTGGCGTGGACCCGGAGGATCTGCTCGCGACCCACCAAATCGGGCAGGTCGACGTAGATCTGCCGATCAAAGCGGCCCGGGCGCAGCAACGCGCTGTCGAGCACGTCCGGCCGATTGGTGGCCGCGATGATGATCACGCCCTCGGTGGTGTCGAAACCGTCCATCTCGACGAGCAGCGAATTGAGGGTCTGCTCGCGCTCGTCGTTGCCCCCGCCCAAACCGGCGCCGCGCTGGCGGCCCACGGCGTCGATCTCATCGATGAAGATCAGGCAGGGGGCGCTCTTGCGGCCCTGTTCAAACATGTCGCGCACGCGGCTCGCGCCGACGCCGACGAACATTTCCACGAAGTCCGAGCCCGAGATGCTGAAGAAAGGCACATCCGCCTCACCCGCCACCGCCTTGGCCAGGAGCGTCTTGCCGGTGCCCGGAGGTCCCACCATGAGGATGCCCTTCGGAATCCGGCCGCCCATCTTGGTGAACTTCTTCGGGTCGCGCAGGAACTCGACGACCTCGGAAACCTCCTCCTTCGCCTCGTCACACCCGGCGACGTCCGCGAAGGTGATGCGGTCGCGATCGCGCGTCAGGAGCTTGGCCCGACTCTTGCCGAAGCTCAGCGCGCCCCGACCCGCCTGCCGCAACTGCCGCACGAACAGGAAATACAGCAGCCCAATGATGATGATGAAGGGAATCACCTGCGCCGCGATCGAGGTCAGGAGCGTCTGCGTGGGCTGCTCGGCGAACACCTTGCTCTTGCTCAAGCGCTCGTGGGTCGCCTCCGTCACCCGGCCAGCCGCGCGGAAGTCGCGCCACGGCGCATTCGCATCCTTGCGGCTCTGCCCCACGATCACCATCCAGTCGCGGCCGCCGCTCGGATCCGAGCGAATGACCGCCGCCTTGCCCGCCTCCCGATTGACCAGATTGCTTTCCGCCCGCTCCACAACCTCTTGGATCGTAAGCGATTCCGGTGCCGAACCGGTCTGGTTCGGGAGCATCAGCAGCGCGACCACGGCCGCGGCGAGCGCGAGCCAGAAGAAGAGCATCTTCGGCTGGAAGCGCTCCGGCGGCAGGTTCTTCAGGGGGCGACGCGGCTTCTTGGAGTCGGAGTCAGACATTACAGGGTGGACTTTGCCCAGACCGTGAGTGTTCCCCCGGGCTAAGTCAACGGGCCCGCCTTCGTTTTTTACCCCCCGGACGCTGGGGAACTGCGTAGCTGAGCACCCGGCCATCGGACACCGCGAAGCCCGTCCGCCCCAGACTCTGGCGCCAGGGACCGCCCCGCTGGAGCGCGGACAACAGGATCGCGAACGCCTGCCGCGAGGGCTGCCCGGCTCCGGGGTGCCGCGCCAGCCAGCGATGCAGGGCCCGGCGCCACAGGGCGGTCGGCTTGCCCGCGAGGCGCGCGAGGTCGAGGCGTCCGTCCCCCCGAAGCGGGCGTAGTTCCTCCAACCACTGCGTCAGGGCGAAATCATCCTCGTCCAGCAACTGGCGGGACAGGGTCGCTCCGGCCACGGCGTCCCGCCCCGCCGCCTGCTCCCAGCGCGGCAGGACCTTCAATCGCAGGCGGTTGCGAAAGTACCGGCCGGTGGTGTTCGAGGCATCCTCCCGCCATTTCCATCCGGCGGCGCGGAGCACTCGGCGCAATTCGGCCGCGCGCCAGCCGAGGAGGGGCCGCAGGAAACAGCGCCCATCGCGAAACCGTTGCACCGGCCGCGGCGCCGCCAAGCCCGCGGTGCCGCTGCCCCGGGCCAAGCGCATCAGCATCCCCTCGGCCACGTCGTCCGCCTGCTGGCCCAGCCAGACGATCCGGGCGTGTCGCGCGAAGAACGCCAATCGGGCCTCCCGGGCCTCCGCCTCGCTCGCGCCGCCGCCCGGGGGCGTCCACCGCCCACTGCGAAACCGGATGCCCAAGGCCCGGCACCAGCGACGGCAGGCGTCCGCGTCCGCCCGCGCGGCGGCGCCGCGGAGGCCGTGGTTGAAATGCAACGCGAGCAGTTGCCGCTGTCGGTCGGGCCAATGCGCCCGCAGGGCCAGCAGCAGGGCGAGGGAATCCGCCCCGCCCGAGAAACCCACGCCCCACGTCTCGTCCCGCCGGCGCCCGCGCGTCCACGCGAGCACCGCCGGCTCCAGTCGTTCGAGGGGCAACCGCGCGCCACAGCGCGCCGCGGCGTCACGCAAAGCTGAGGTATTCCCGGCCAAAATGGGGCACCAAGGCCTCCGGGAGCTTCACCCGGCCGTCGGCCTGAAGGTTGTTCTCCAGGAGGGCCGCCAACACCCGCGGCACCGCCAAGCCGGAACCGTTGAGGGTATGCACCAGCTCGGGCCGCCCCGACTCCCGCGAACGGAAGCGGATCTGCGCCCGCCGCGCCTGGAAGGTCTCGAAATTGGAGCAGCTCGACACCTCCAGCCAACGCTTCTGGCCGGCCGACCAGACCTCCAGGTCGTACTTCTTCGATTGCACGAACCCGAGGTCGCCCCCGCACATCAGCAGCACCCGGTACGGCAGGCCCAGGCCGCGCAGCAGCCGCTCGGCGTCGTCCCGCAGCTTGTCCAGCTCCACGTAGCTCTGGCTCGGGTGGACCCACTTGAGCATCTCCACCTTGTCGAACTGATGGAGCCGGTTGAGGCCGCGGACGTCCTTGCCGTAGCTGCCCGCCTCGCGGCGGAAACAGGGGGTGTACGCACACCGGTAGACCGGCAGCGCGGACTCCTCGAGGATCTCGTCGCGGAAGAAGTTGGTCAGCGGGACCTCCGCCGTGGGCACCGCATAGAGGTGATCCGGCGTGGTCTCGTACATCTGGCCCTCCTTGTCCGGCAACTGCCCGGTGGCGGTCGCGCTGGCGGCGTTGACGAGGACGGGCGGGTTGACCTCCACGTACCCGGCGCGGCCGTTCTCCTCGAGGAAGTAGCGCAGCAGGGCGCGGACGATCCGCGCGCCGTCGCCGACGTAGAACGGAAAACCCGCCCCCGTGACCTTGGCCCCGCGGTTAAAATCGAACAGCCGCTCGAAGCCGGAAATCTCCCAGTGCGGCACCGCGTGCGCTGAGACCGCGGCGCAGTCACCGTGGGTCGAGAAGACGACATTGTCCTCCGGGGTCCGCCCCTCCGGCACGCTGGCGTGGGGGAGGTTCGGCACGGTCAACATCGCCTGATTGAAGCGCTCCTCCAGCTCCTTCAGCTGGCCCTCGCGTTCCTTCACCGACGCGGACACCGCGCGCATCTCGGCCACCTTGGCCACAAACTCCGGCGTGCCCTTGGGCAAGGCGGCCATCGCCGTGTTGGCGGCCTTCTGCGCGGCCCGCAGGGACTCGACCTCCTGCAGCTTGCCCCGCCAGGCGGCGTCGGCCGCGAGGACCGCGTCGAGGTCGACGTCCAGGTGTTTCTTGGCGATCGCCGCGCGAACCAGGTCGGGCGACTCGCGGAGGAGCTTCGGGTCAATCATGGGAAAAACAGGTTCACGTGCGCCGGGCCCGGGCGCGCTGGAAGCGGGCGTAGACGTCTTTCGCCGCCAGCAGCCGCAGGTCGCCCACGGGAGCCTGGACGACGACGTGGTCGGGCGCGTTGAGCGGATACGGGCCGAAGAGCCGGGGGTCGGTCGGGCCGAAGATGCCCATCACCGGGACCCCGAGCGCCGCGGCCAGGTGCATCGGCCCGCTGTCGTTGGCGATCACCCACTCGGCGCGGCGGATCAGCGCGGGCAGGGAGACGAGGCTGGTGTTACCCGTGAGGTTGAAGAATTGCGCCGCCGGGAAGGCGCCGCGATCGTGGACGTAGCTGCTGCCCGCCCAGACCACCTTCCGGGAGCGGTCCTCGCGCAGGATG
>JAIXQE010000190.1 GCA_027485815.1 Opitutaceae bacterium | reverse complement strand
CCAAGGCTCGCCCATCAGCTCCGACACCTGCCCGACCTGGCTGACGGCCGAGTGGACCTACCCCGCCAACGATTGGCGTCCCGCCGTGACCGTCAATTGGTACGACGGCGGCAAAAAGCCGGGGCTGCCTTCGAAGGTCTTTAACCGTGAGGAACTCTTCAAGGGGGTCCTCTTCAGCGGCGAGAAAGGCTACCTGCTGTGCGATTACGATTTTCGCATCATCATGCCAACGAACGGCGACATGACACACTATCAGGCGCCCACCAAGGGGGACATCATTCCCCCTTCGCTCGGGCATCACAAGGAGTGGATTCATGCCTGCAAGACGGGCGCGCCCACTTTGTGCAACTTCGACTACTCCGGCGCGATGATCGAAAACAACCTCCTGTCCCTCGTGGCTTACCGCGTGGGCAAGAAACTCGAGTGGGACGCCGCCAACCTGCGGGCGGTCAACTGTCCCGAGGCCGAGCAATACATCCGCAAGACCTACCGCGCCGGCTGGACCCTCAATGGCTAACGGTGCCCGCACTTCCTTTCGCCCGGAATTTTCCAGAAATGAAACCTATTGCTCTGTTGGCCGGGTTTCTGACCGCCCTCGCCCCGTCGCTCCTCTCAGGTGAGGCTACCGCCAGGCCGCGCGCTTATATCGACTCCGACGGCCCGGGCTGGCGTTGTTTGGGACCGGCCGATTTCAGTCCCGTCAACAGTGCGCCCGACACCTGGAGCTGGAGTGCGGGCGGCCTGCATTGCACGGGCCAGCCGATCAGCGTGCTGCGCACTGCCAAGGAATTCACCAACTTCGAACTCGTCGTCGAATGGAAGCACCTGCGCGCCGCGGGCAACTCGGGGGTGTTTGTTTGGACGACGCCCGCATCCATCAAGCGCCTGACCGCAGCTGGGCGACCCGGCCTGCCCGACGGCATCGAGGTGCAAATTCTCGATCACGGCTTTACCGACGAATATCGGCGCCGCAACCCCACCAAGGCCGCCGATTGGTTTACGACCAATGGCGACATCTTCCCTGTGCGCGCAAAGCTCACACCGTTTCCACCGCTCTCCCCGGACGGCAGCAGAAGTTTCCCGCGTCGCCAGCTTTCCCGCGGTGCCGGGGAGTGGAATCACTATTACATCCGTGCCATCAACGGGGAGATTCGGCTCTGGGTAAACGGCGAGGAGGTTTCCGGCGGTACCGCCGCCGATCCGGCCACAGGCTTTCTTTGCCTCGAATCCGAGGGCTCGCCGATCCACTTCCGCACGCTGCGCATTCGGGAGCTCCCATGAAGAAGTATAACGTCGGGATTATTGGTTATGGCTGGGTTATCGGACGGCGTTGTTGGCATCACTCTGCTTACTCGGCGCGTGGCCTTCGGTCGCGGATATCCGACGACTTGAGCTACGCCCACTCGAATGCGCATCCAGCCAAGCGAAACGAAGTTCCGCGCTGCAGTGAAAGCCGGACGGTTTGAAGGAAAGGCCATCGAGTGCGAGCAGCACCGCGTACCTTTATGCGGCAACACTGCGAGCCGCTGATGTCCAGTGCCTGATTGGAAACCGCTGCACTAGAATAAAATGAGAACGAAAGGGAAAACAATGAATGCTATCCTCACACTCTTCACCGCCCTGCTGCTCGCGCCGCTAGCCGCATTGCATGCTGCTGAGGCACGCAAGCTCCTGCCACCCGGCTGGGATCCCGTGCTCGCAGGCGACGAGGTGCTCGCCACCTTGATCAAAGTCACCGCGCCGCAGGCAAAAGGGGCGCATGATGCGCAGTTCGTCTGTGTGGGTGATCGCGCTTACATCGTGGAGCACGACAACGATGTGAAACCGGGTCACAACGCGGGGGCCGCGCAGTATTGCGTCCTCTCAATCGTGAATCTGAAGACTCGCAAGGTGGAGAAGACCATCCCAATGGCGAAATCCGACCAGGTCTTCGACAACGTGACGTTGCCAACAGGAATGTGTTTTGTGCCGCGCATTATCCGCAAGGACGACCACACGCTGCGCACCTATTTTTGCAGCCAGCCAGCAAAGGAACAGGCGGTCACTTGGTATCGCGATTTCGACCTTCGCACGCTGACCTTCGAGGGCAGCATCCACAAGGCGAAGCTCAAGACTGCCGCCGGGGTGTTCGACATGGAGCCGCGTCACTTCCACGCCGACGCGGTGGCCCAGGGATTCACGAAGAAAGCCGTGAATCAGGGGCTCTACATCTTCGATTCGTTCAAGGAGTTCGACGGCCGGCGCTATGTGGCGCTCAACAACTGGCCCGGCAAACAAAACGCTCTCGCTGTGCTGCACGATGACTACACGACCTTCGAGGTCGTCGGCCATTACAACGAGCCGCAGTCGCAGCAGCTCAGCGAGTCGGCCGTGAACCGGCTGCCCGACGGCACCTGGATGGCGATTTGCCGCAACGACGCGGGCAACTACCACTTCACCACCAGCAAGGATGGCAAGACGTGGACCATCGGCCAGCCGATGCCATTTGTGCCGAACGGACTGAACTCGAAGCCCACCTTCGACAAGTTTGGCGGCATCTATTACCTCGGCTGGCAGGAGAACACCCGCGTCCACGATTGTCACCGGAGCGTGTTCAACGTGGACATCTCCCGGGATGGCCGGATCTGGGAGCGCAAATACCGCTTCGAGTCTCCGCATT
>JAIXQE010000165.1 GCA_027485815.1 Opitutaceae bacterium | reverse complement strand
TCACGAGGGCGGCATCTCCTCGCCGCTGATCGCGCACTGGCCCGCGCTGATGGGACCCGCGGGCGTCGACGGCCGCCTGGTGCACGAGCCGTCCCACCTCATCGACCTGATGGGCACCGCGCTCGATGTCGCCGGCGCCGCCTACCCCCGGCGCCACGCGGGCGAGGACATCACCCCCCTGGAGGGTCGCAGCCTCCGTCCCTGGTTCCTCGACCCCGCCGCCGCGCCCGCCCCGCGCCCGCTTTATTGGGAGCACGAGGGCAACAAGGCGATGCGCCTCGGCCCCTGGAAACTCGTGGCCAAACACGGAGGCGCCTGGGAGCTGTACGACCTCGACCGCGACCGCACCGAGGCCCGCAACCTGGCCGCCGCTCACCCCGAGCGCGTCCGCGCGATGGCCGCCCAGTGGCAGGTCTGGGCCGACCGCGTCGGCGTGATGCCCTGGACCTACGACATCCCCGAGGGCTCGGGCGCCAGCCCCACGGCGAAGCAGAAGCGCGGGAAGGGCGACTGAAGGCGACTCGGTGACGGTCGTGTGACCGGCGTGATTTAGACTCGCGCCGAGCCCGGAAACTCCCGGGATCGGGGGGGCTCATGCGAACCCTGCCGCGAACCCTTCCTGTCCTCCTGCTGGCCGCCGCGGGCGTGCTCCCCGCCCAAGTGGCGCCCGCGCCTCGGGCCGCCGACCCGGCGGCGGAGTCCGTCCGCCTCGAGGCCTTCGTCGTCACCGGCTCCAACATCCGCCGCACCGACGCGGAGACCGCGCTGCCCGTGACCGTGCTCGAGCCGGTGGACCTCGAGGCCCGCGGCGCCGCGACGATGGCGGAGCTCTTTGAGACCCTGGGCGTGGCCGAGCCCTCGGCGATCACCGAGATCAACAACGGCCCGCAGCTGGCCCGCGGCGACGTCGCCTCCGTCGACCTCCGCGGCATCGGTTCCGGCAGCACCCTGACCCTGCTCAACGGCCGCCGCCTCGTGCCCCATCCGATCTCGATGGCCGAGAACGGCGTGCCCTCCCTCGCGGTGAACATCAACACCGTGCCGCGCGCCTTGATTGAGCGCGTCGAGGTGCTGCGCGACGGCGCCTCGGCCATCTACGGCTCGGACGCCGCGGCGGGCGTGATCAACAACCGCGTTTCGCGCAGCTACACCGGCCGCCAGCTTACCCTGCGCGGTTCGATGACCCAGCACGGCGGTGCCAACGAGGCGGGCGCGACCTACAGCGCCGGCTTCAAGTCGGGCCGCCTGCACGTCTCCTACTCGCTGGACTACTTCCACCGCGACGCCCTCGCGGCTTCGCAGCGCCCTTACGCCCGGGAGTTCGACCTGCGCCTCGGCCGCAACCTCCCGGCCCCGTGGAACGGGCAGCCGCTGGTGGACGCCAACGGCGCGACGGTGCGCGACAACGATTTCGCCAACACCAACAACGTGAACCAGTGGGGCCAGTGGCAGCGCGGCTTCATCCAGCCCGACTTCCGCACCTTCGTCGGCTCGCGCCCCACCGGCAACGTCGGCATCACCACCAGCACCACCCCGCCCGCCGGCGTCGCCAGCCTCGCCGCCGACGGGATGTTCTACCTCTGGCCCAGCCCGGCCGGCGTCAGCTTCAAGCAGACCGCCCTCTCCAAGAACATCGACAGCCCGGAGAACGCCACCTACGCAAACTGGAACAAGTGGAAGATCCTCGTGCCCGCGACCGACCGCGTGCAGTTCGCCACCTTCGTCGACCGCCCCCTCAACGACCGGGTGGACTTCTTCGGGGACCTTCTCTTCTACAGAGCCTACAGCCGGACCGGCCGCGAGCCCGTCAACTTCAAGAACACCGACGATCCCGGCATCTACCTGCCCGCCGCCAACCCGTGGAACCCGTTCGGCGTCCGCTTCTACCACCCGACGGGTGCGCCCAACGCCGACGGTTCCCCCCGCCTCACCGGCCAGCCGGCCGACGTGTCCCTCTGGACGGGCATCTCGCCGGGACAGAACGCCGACGTCGCCGGCCAAGGCTTCAATCCCCGCGTCACCGAGGTCTGGAGTTACGCGTGGCGCGTGCTCGGTGGTCTCCGCGGCCGCCTGGGCGACTCGTGGGAGTGGGAGAGCGCGCTCGTCGCCTCCGGCGCCCAGACGCACGAGTACGAGCGTTTCCAGGTGCGCGAGTCCAAGCTCCGCCGCGCCCTCGCCCGCACCGACCAGACCGCCTTCAACCCGTTCCCGGTCACCTTCAAGGTGGTCAACAACCTGATCACTGTGGACCGGCCCTTCGCGAACCCGGCGGCGGTGCTGGACGAGGTCTACGGCGACGAGGACCGCTTCGGCCGCACCGGCCTGTTCATTTGGGACCTGAAGGCCAACGGCCGCCTCGGCCGGCTCTGGGGTGGCGGCGGCCGCGCGGGCTTCGCCGCGGGGACGGAGGTGCGGTACGAGACCTATGACGACAAACGCGCCGTCTACTCCGGGCTCAACCCCCCGGGCGCGGGCGCCGAGTACCCCTTCCTGCGCGAGGGCGACAACGACTTCCTCGCCCTCAGCTCCAACGTCCCGATCAGCGCCCGACAGACCATTGTGGCCGCGTACGCTGAGTTGGCCCTGCCGTTCGTGACCCGGGAGAACCGGCGGCCGCTGCTTGAGGCGCTCGAGTTGACGCTCGCCGGCCGCTTCGAGCACTTCTCGATCCACGGCCAGACCACCAAGCCCAAGGCCAGCCTCGTCTGGAAGCCCGCCTCATGGCTCAAGCTCCGCGGTTCCGCCGCCGAGTCCTTCCGCGCGCCGAACCTGGTCCAGACCAACATCACCCCGCTTCGCCGCCAGATCGGCGCCTCCGACCCCTACCGCTCCGAGGTCACCGGCCTCACCACCGACGGGTCCGTGCAGCGGGTCGTCTTCCGCCAGGGCAACCAGAACCTCCAGCCCGAGCAGGCCAAGACCTGGCTCGCCGGCTTCGTCCTCGAGGTGCCCGCGGTGCGCGGCCTCTCGGTCAACTTCGACTACTACCGCCTGAACCAGAACGACGTGATCGAGAACATCGGGGCCCCCGGCACGCTGCTGCGGGACGAGCTCTACCTGGACCTTGCCACGCAGGCCGCGCTCGCTGCCGGGACTGCGATCGACCGCATCGACCTCGGCTCCGGCACCCCCGGTTACAAGGGCTACGGCTCCGTCGTGCGCCGGCCGGTGACCGACGCCGACCGCGCGGCGTTCGCCGCCTTCAACGCCCGGCAGACCAACCCCGCGGCGCGCCGCGCCCCCGTGGGCGAAGTGGAGAGCATCATCGACAACTACATCAACCTCAGTGGCCGCGACCTCGAGGGCTACGAGGTCGGCGTGCAGTGGCGCGGACCCCGCACCCGCTTCGGCGCGTTGAGCTTCAACGGGGACGTCACGCGCTACCTCCGCCGCCAGTCCCAAGGCGACCCGGCCGCTCCGGTGCTCAACGAGTTGGATCGCAACGGCCGCGTCCGCTGGCGCGCCAGCGCCTCGCTGACGTGGCGCCACGCGGGCTGGTCCGCGGGTTGGTTCACCAGCTACTTCCACTCCTTCGTCGACCTTTCCGCCGCCACCACCGAGGCCGTCTACCGCGCGCTTGGGCAGCCGGACTACATCCGGGTCTTTAACGACAACGGCATCACCCGCTACGTGCTGCGCGTGGATCCGGTCTTCAACCACAACGCCTGGCTCGCCTACCGCTTCGACCGCGAGGTGCGGGACTGGCGCCGCGGTCTCTCGCTGCGGCTCGGCCTCAACAACGTCCTCGACACCGAGCCCTCGCTGGCCGACGAGACCTACGGCTTCGCCGGCGGCTCCGCCAACCCGCGCGGGCGGCAGGCCACGTTCGAGATCACCAAGCGCTTCTGACCCTTATGCCCCGCCTCCCCCTCCTGTTCCTCGTAGCGCTCCTCCCGCTCGCCGCCGCGCCCAAGCCCCACCCGGACACCGCCGGCTGGCAGCCGCTCGTCGCCCCCGACCTGTCCGACGCCAACCTCAAGCCCGGCAGCTGGGTCTGGGACCAGGGGATGCTCGTCGCCCGCACCCACGACACCCTCTGGACCAAGCGGCCCTACGGGGACTTCATCCTCGATCTCGAGTTCAAGGTCGCCGCCGAGTCCAACAGCGGCGTCTTCCTCCGTTCCGGCGATACCACCAAGGTGCTCGCGGCCCTCGAGATCCAGGTCCACGAGAGCGCGGACTCCGCCCTTTACGGCGAAGTCGGCTCGATCTACAATGCGAAGGCCCCCGCGCGGAAGATGGCCCGTCCCACCGGCGAGTGGAACCGCTTCACCATCACCTGCCGCGGGAGCCAGGTTTCCCTGATCTTCAACGGCGAGGAGGTCTACGCGGTCGACCTCGACGACTGGAAGGAGGCGCGGCGCAACCCGGACGGCACCGCCAACAAGTTCCCCGTCGCGCTGCGCGAGTTCAGCCGCCGCGGACCGATCGGCCTGCAGGGGCTGCACGGCAAGGCCCAGGCCCCGGTCTGGTACCGCAACCTGCGGATCCGCGAATTGCCCTGAGCCCCCGCCGATGCGCCCCGCGACCGGTTTCCTCGCCGCCCTCGCCCTCGTGTCCTCCGCCCCGGCCGTCGAGATCGTCGCGCATCGGGGTGCCTCGCACGACGCGCCGGAGAACACCCTCGCGGCCCACGCGCTCGCGTGGGAACAGGGCGCTGACCTCGTCGAGACGGACGTCCACCTGACGCGCGACGGCGAGCCGATCGTCATTCACGACAAGACCACGCAGCGCACCACGGGGCAGCCGGGCGTGGTGGCCGAGCTCACCCTGGCCGAGCTGCGCGCTCTGGACGCGGGCACGTGGAAGGACCCGCGGTTCCGCGGCGAGCGCCTGCCGACCCTCGACGAGCAGCTGACGCGCATCCCCGCGGGCAAGCGGATGCTGGTCGAGCTGAAGGTCGGGCCGGAGATCGTCCCCGCGCTGGCCCGCAGCCTGGCGCGCTGCGGCGCCACGCCGGCGACGGTGACGCTGATCAGTTTCAATGCCGCGACCCTGCGCGAGATCCGGCGCGTGTTGCCCGCCTACCGCACCCTTTACCTGATGGGCTATGCGGCGCCCGCGCCCGGGGATCCCAAGGCCAAGGCGCCGCCCCGGATCGAAGCCGTGATCACGGAGGCCCGCGCCGCCGGCTTCACCGGCCTCGACCTCCAGCACACGTGGCCGCTCACCCCGGACGACGTCGCCCGCATCCGGGCCGCGGGCCTGGAGCTGCATGTCTGGACCGTGGATGACCTTGCGGTGGCCCGGCGCTGGATCGACCTCGGGGTGGCGAGCGTCACCACCAACCGGCCGGGCTGGCTCCGCGCCGGGCTGGGGCGTTAACCTCCGCCGCGATGTTCTCCTTCCTGCGTCCCGCCCCGGCCACCGCGGAGCTTCCTCCCGAGCGGATCGATCCCGAGTACCGCCGCCTGCGCTGGCAGGTTTTCGCGGGCATCTTCATCGGCTACGCGGCTTTCTACCTGGTGCGGAAGAACTTCGCCCTCGCCATCCCCGACATCCTGAAGGAGCACCCCGAGTACACCAAGGCGGCCCTGGGCTCGGCGATGACCGGGCTCTCCGTGGCCTACGGCGTCTCCAAGTTCATCATGGGCTCGGTGTCGGACCGGAGCAACCCGCGCTGGTTCATGACCCTCGGGCTGCTGCTGACGGCGGGGGTCACCTTTGCGTTCGGGACCATCCCGGCGATCTACGGTTCGCTCACGGCGATGATTTTGCTGCAGACCCTCAACGGCTGGGTCAACGGGATGGGCTGGCCCCCGTGCGGCAAGACGATGGTGCACTGGTGGAGCCCGAAGGAGCGCGGGGTGATCGTCTCGCTCTGGAACGTGTCACATAACATCGGCGGCGGCCTCGTCGCGAAGCTGGCGCTGCTCGGGGTGGTCCTCTTTGGCGACTGGGGGGCGAAGTTTCACTTCCCGGCCCTCGTGGCCGCGCTGGTGGCGATCCTGATCGTGTTCCTGCTGCGGGACACCCCGCAGAGCTGCGGCCTTCCGCCGGTGGAGCGCTACCGCAACGACTACCCGCCCGCGTATTCGGCGGAGCACGAGCGCACCCTCACCTTCCGCGAAATCTTCCTCGGCCACGTCCTGAACAACCGGTACCTCTGGGCGATCGCGGTGGCCAACGCCTTCGTGTACTTCGTGCGCTATGGGGTCGTCGACTGGATCCCGACCTACCTGCAGACGGCGAAGCAGTTCTCCTTCCAGCAATCGAGCCTCGCGTGGGCCGCCTTCGAGTTCGCGGGCATTCCCGGGACGATCCTCTGCGGCTGGGTGTCGGACCGGGTGTTCCGCGGCCGCCGGGCGCCGGCGACGATCCTCTTCATGGCCCTGACGCTCCTCGGCTTGGTGGTCTACGGGCTGAACCGCCATGGCCCGCTGTGGATCGACATGGCGGCGCTGATCGCGATCGGCTTCTTCGTCTACGGTCCCATCATGATCATCGGCCTGCACGCCCTCGACTTGGTGCCGAAGAAGGCTGCGGGCACCGCCGCCGGGTTCACCGGCTTCTTCGGCTACGTCTTCGGCTCCGCGATCGCCGGCGCCGGCGTGGGCTGGATCGCCGACCACTGGGGCTGGGGCGGCGTGTTCGGCACGATGATCGTCTGCTGCGTGCTCACGATGGCCTTCAGCGCGCTCACGCTCCGCCACCGCAGCGCCAGCTCCGCCGCGTAACTTTCCTCCCGATGTCACCGCGTTCCATACCCTTCCTGCTGCTCGCCTCCGTTCTCCCCGCGCTTGCCCAGCCGGCGCGGCCCCTCGTGGTCGCCCACCGCGGCTCGAGCGCTTACCTTCCCGAACACACGCTCGTTGCCAAGGCCCACGCCCACGCGCTGGGGGCGGATTTCATCGAGCAGGACATCGTCCTGACCAAGGACGACGTCCCCGTGGTGCTCCACGATCTTTACCTCGATGCCGTCACCGACGTGGCGCGCCGCTTTCCCGGGCGCGCCCGGCCGGATGGCCGGCACTACGTGCTCGATTTCACCCTCGCGGAGATCCGTCAGCTCGAGGTGCGCGAGCGGATGAATCTGCGCACGGGCGAGGCGCAGTACCCGGCTCGGTATCCGACCGCCGCCGCGCCCGCCGGTCTCCGCATCCCCACCCTGGAGGAGGAATTGGCGCTGCTCCAGGCGCTCAATCGCAGCACCGGCCGCGTCGCGGGAATCTATCCCGAGATCAAGGCACCCCGCTGGCACCGCGACCAGGGGCGCGACCCGAGTCGCGTCGTGCTGCCGATCCTGGCCCGGTTCGGCTACGCGGACAAGCAGGCCCCGTGTTTTCTGCAGTGCTTCGAGTGGGAGGAAGTCCGGCGCCTGCGCGGCGAACTCGGCTGGAAGGGCCGGCTCGTCCAACTGATCGGCGGCAGCGGTCCGGGCGCCGATGGTATCGACTACGATTGGCTCGTGTCGGATGCGGGGCTGAAGGCGGTCGCCGGGGTCGCCGAAGGCATCGGTCCGGCCCTCGGACGCGTGGTCAGCTGGCCGGCCGCCGGGGCGCCGGCGCAGGTGACGGACCTGGTCGCCCGGGCGCGAGCGGTGGGCTTGGCGGTGCACCCTTACACGGTCCGCCGCGACGACCTGCCGAAGCATTGCCCGGACCTGCCCACGCTCCACGCCGCACTCTTCGACCAGGCGCGCGTGGACGGGGTGTTCAGCGACTTCCCGGACCTGAGTCTCGCGCACGTGCGCCGCTGAATGCGCGGCTAGGTGTGGCCGCGGCTGCAGCCGCGGATCGGGGCCGCCCTGGCTGCGGCCGTCGGAGTTCCCGTCGGGAATCCGCGGCTCCAGCCGCGGCCACCACGCAGCCGCGGCCACAGCCAAACCCGAGCCCGGCTCAGGGCCGCAGCGCCAACTCCGCCACGATTGGCAGGTGGTCGGAGGCTTCTGAAGAGAGCACTTCCATCCGGACGGGCGTCAAGTGCGGGGAGACCCAGACGTAATCGATGCGCCGGTTCGGCTGGCGGACCGGGATCGTGAAGCCCGGCCCGCGGCCGGCCACCGTCCAGGCATCCGTCAGGAACTCGCGCATCGTGGCGATGGCGCGGCTGTCGGGAACCGCGTTGAAGTCCCCCGCCACGATCACGGGGACCGGGCCGGCGGCAGTGACCAGCGCCCGGATCTCGCCGACGCTGCGCTCCCGCTCGGCGGGCTCGCGCCGGTGATCGAGGTGCGTGTTGAGGAAGAGCACCTCGGTGCCGGCCACGTCGACCCAGACCTGCTGGACCCCGCGCTGCTCGCCCTGTCCGACCATCGTCAACGGGACGTGGGCCGCGCGGCGGATGGGGTGGCGGGAAAGGATGGCCGTCCCGTACTCGCCGCCCTGGTACGGGATGTTGCGGTCGAAGCGGACGGCCAAGCCCGTGAGGCGGGCGAGCTCGGCCGGGAGGTCGCGGCGTTGCGTGCGCTGGGTCCCGCGTTCGACCTCCTGGAGGGCGACGAGGTCGGCGCGCTGGTCCGTGATCAGCGCGGCGATGCGTTCGAGATCGAGCCGGCCGTCGAGCCCTTCCCCGTGGTGGATGTTGTAGCAGACCACGCGCAGCGTGACCGGTCCCGGGGCGGGGGCGGCGGCCGCGGCCAGCGGCAGGAGCAGGGCGAACAGGCGGCGGAACACGGGCTCAGAGCTTGGTGGTCAGCGTGAAGGTGAAGCTGAGGGGCTGCTTGAGCGCGTAGTACCGCGGGACGCTCTCGCGGGCGGGCGAGTTGTAGTCGTTGTTCAACGGGCGCATCACGTGCGCGTTCTGCGCGGTCGAGGAGTAGGCGGGGCCGCGGTCGTTGAGGAGGTTGTTGATCACCAGGTTCGCCTGCACCTCGCGGCGCTGCGGGAAGCGCCAGGTGTAGGCGAGGGTGGCGGTGACGATGACGTAGTCGTCGGGCGTGTAGGCAGGCGTGTAGGCGTCCTTCGTCGGGTCATCGATGGCGACGCGCGGATTGTTCGGGTCCGGGATGGTGTCCTCGACGCGGGACCAGAAGATCTGCTTGCCGCGGTAGCGGGCGCCGGTGCCGACGCGCAGTCCGCGGAGCCGCCCGGACTGCACCGTATAGTCGGCGAACACGTTGGCCACGGGTTGGTCCTGCTGCAGGCGGCGGCCGTCGACGATGTTCCGGCGGAAGCTGTAGATGTTGTTGTAGGCGGTGGCGGCGCCGTTGGCGTCGGAGGAGCGCTGATTGATCGGGATGGACTCGTCGACGCGGGCAATGTTGTCGGGGCCGATGAGCACGCCCGCGTCATTGGCGATCTGGCGGAAGATGGGGCCGTTCTGGTCGATGTAGGCGCGGACGTCGGGGTAGGCGTTGGCTTCGAAGAGGCGGGGGAAGCCGAGGTTGCCGGTCAGGCGCAGGGCGCGGGTGGGGTTGAAGGTGACCTCGACCTCATAGCCCTCGCCCGAGCGCAGGCGGGTGTCGCGGTACTGGTTGGGCAGGCGGCCCATCCCGCGGATGTTGCGGCCGGTGGTGCTGGTGTCGCCGACCACGTTGGCGTCGTAGAGCGTGTTGAAGAAGCCGGGGCCGTCCTGGGGGATGGTGTTGTTCACCTCCTCGGTCGTGTAATACACGAAGTTCAGGTTGAGGCGGTTGCCGAAGAGCTCCATCCGCAGCGAGTAGTCGATGCCGGTGGCGACGGTGGGTTCGAGGGAGCGGCCGTCGATGCGGACGATGGAGCCGGGCGGATTAAAGGTCTCGGCGAAGTTCACCGCGGGATTCAGCCAGGACGCGAGGTGGAGGACGGTGCCGACGCTGCGGGTGACCTGCCGGCCCTCCACGGGGGGCGGGTTGTAGTCGTCCTTGAAGCGCACGTTGGCGTACTGGGGAAGGCGGTTGCCGATCGAGTCGCGGGGCCGGATGGCGGCCTCCTGCTGCGGGCCGACCGCCGTGCCGTTGGCGTCGCGCGGCACGTAGGACAGCGCGGTGTAGTCCGCGGGTGCCGCCGGGCGCAGCACGCGGTAGGTGGCGGGCCAGTCGAGGGGATAGTCGCCCTGGTGGATCTGCTGGCGGCTCTGGAAGTAGTAGGAGTCGCGGCGGACGGCGCCGAGGACGACCCAGCGGCCGGAGAAGAACTTGGCGTTGAGGGAGGCGAGGGCGTAGCGGAAGCGGTTGGTGGTGATGTTCTGCGTGTCGCGGCGGTCGGCCTCGATCGCCCAGATCGGGCGCAGCGTCTCGGTGGCGTTGGTGTTGGGGTCGTAGTAAGTCATCGGCCGCAGGGAGAGGTCCGGCGAGGGGCGGCTGGTGGTGTTCCAGTAGCGGCGGATGCGGATGCGCTGGTTGCTGAAGGCCCACTGGCGCTGGTCGGTGCCGCGGGCGACGCTGAGGTAGCGGTGGTCGCTGGTGTTCTCGCTGTGGTTGGAGCCGGCGAGGGAGTTCACCGTGAAGTGGCCGAAGCGGGTGGGCCAGACGTAGGCGATCGCGGAACGGACGTTGTTCTCCGAGAACGTGCGGAAGCCGCGCATGTACTGCCCGTCGCCGTAGGGCACGAGGAAGTTCGGGTTGGCGGAGCCGTCCGGCAGCACGCGGTTGATGTCGATGAAGATGTTGGGCAGGTCGCGGTTGGGTTCCCCGTTCGTGACCGCCGCGGTGCGGTTGATGTCGCCGGCGACCTCGAAGTGCAGGTTGCCCCAGCGGTGGCTGTAGGTGAGCTGCAGGTCCTTGAAGCGCTGCGCGAGGATCGGCAGGTCCGGGGACAGCGTGAACTCCTCGCCGGGCGTCCGGAAGGTGGAGAGGCGCTCCGCCGTGGCGAAGCGGTCGGCGGGCACGTTGATTTCGTGCAGCAGGTTGGCGCCGGCGGTGTTGAACGAAAGGTTGCTGCCGTAGGTGTAGCCGGCGATGGGCGTGGTGGCGCTGTTGCCGCCGGGCAGGGTGATCGGGTCGTTCTGGTAGTTGAAGACATGCCCCGGCGCCTCGAAGGGCAGATGCACGAAGTAGTTGGCCCCGCGCCGGCCGACGCCGATCGCGTTGGCGTTGGCGGGCAGCGTTGTCACCGCCCGCGGCGCCGCGTAGGTCGTGCCGTTCCAGCCGGAGAAGCGGTCGTTGAGGAAGGTCACGGCGACCTGGCGGGAGTTGCGGCCGTATTCGCCCTCGAGGCGGAGCTCGCCATCCCGGAAGGGGCGGAAGGTGGTGGTCAGGAACACGGCCTGCCGTTTGTCGAAGTCCTTCAGCCGCCAGCCGCCGGCGTCGCCCCACACGCCGGCCGCCCGGACGGCGAACTGATCGTTGAGGGGTTGGTTGACGTCGAAGGTGGAGCGGAAGTTGGACCAGGAGCCGACCGCAAATTGCAGCTGCCGCGACGGGCGGTTGGTCTGCGCCCGCTTGGTGGTCGCGGAGCTGATGCCGCCGAGGGAGCCGTTGCCGAAGAGCACCGCGTTGGGGCCGCGGCCGAAGTCGTAGCGCTCCAGGTTGTAGGAGTCCCCGTTGTTGAACTGCGGGAAGAAGTTCCGCTGGGGCCGGCCGCCGCCGGAGCCGCGCACGGTGTACTGGACCGGGTTGAAGAAGAAATTCTGCTGGCCGTTGTCCACCGCGACGGTGCTCGAGGTCGTCCACTCGGCGGCCGATTGCAGATCGACCAGGTTCAGCGCGTCGATGAAGTCGCGCGTCACGACGGAGTACGCCACCGGGGTGTCGCGCAGGTCCGTCGCGAGCCGGCCGCCGGCCATCGAGCTGGCCGCGGCGAAGCCGGTGTCGCGGTCGGTGTTCACCTCGAAGGGCGAGAGCTGGATCGCCCCCTCGGCGGGCACGGACCGCGGGGCGGGGGGCGAGGTGGGCGCGGGGGCGACGGCCTGGGCCCCGAGCGGGGCGGGCAGCAGGAGGAGCAGGAGGGCGCGGGAGCGGAGGAACGCTCGGACAGGCAGGTGCATGGGGAGGGGTGCGGGTAGGCGGGATCGTCGGCGTCGATGGGCAGCCGGTCTAGGCAAAAGTCGAATCTCTCCCGCGCGGTGGCCGCCCGCCTTTACCCTTGGCATCGCGGCGGGCGCCTGACCTCGTCGGTCAGCCTTATGCCCGCGGATTCCCCTTCCGGTCCCCGTCCTGCCGCGGTTCCCGGCCACGTCCCGCATCGGTCGTCCTGGGCACGCGGGCTGGTCCTGGCGGCGTGGGTTTTCGTGGTGGCCTCCTTCCACTGGGTGGTGGCGGGGAACAACGGCTTCGAGGACTGGGGTGACCTCGATTACTACAAACTGCTGGTCCGGGGCTGGCAGAAGGGTCAGCTGAATATCGACAAGGATCCGTCCCCGGAGCTGCTGGCGCTGGCGGACCCCTACGATCCGGCGCAGAACGGTCCCCACAAGATGGGGGACATGTCGCTCTACCGGGGGAAGTATTACCTCTACTTCGGCCCCACGCCGGCCTTCACGCTGATGTGGCCGTGGCGGCTGATCACCGGGCGCGAGATGACCTCGGGGGCGGCGACCTGGGTGTTCTGTTCGGTCGCGGTGACGGCGGCCTCCCTGCTGTGGCTCGGGCTGCGGCGGCGCTATTTCCCGGAGAGTCACGTGCTGGTGGCCCCGCTCGGGGTGCTGGCGCTCGGCTTCGGCACCCATCTGTTGGCCTTGGCGCAGCGCCCGATGATGTGGGAGCTCCCGATCTCGGCAGGCATCGCCTTCACGTCGCTGGCCGCGCTGGCCTGCGCCGCCGCGTGGCACGGCTGGCGTCCGGTGGCGATGTGCGCCTGCGCCGGGCTCTGCCTCGGCCTCGCGGTGGGCGCCCGCCCCACGTGCCTGCTGGCGCAGGGGATGCTCCTGCTGCCCCTCGGGCACGCGTGGGTCCGCCGGGAGCCCGGGCGCGAGTGGTGGCGGCTGGCGCTCGCCGCCGGCGTGCCGCTCGCCGCCTGCGCGGCGGCCATCATGTGGCACAACCACGCCCGCTTCGGGAGCCCGTTCGAGTGGGGCCAGAACTACCAGCTTTCGGGCGCCTACGAGGGCAAGCTGGTCCACTTCAGCCCACGCTTCCTCCTCCACAACCTGTCGGTTTACTTTTTCCAGCCGCTCCTCTGGCGCCCCGAGTTTCCCTTCGTCTTCGCCCAGGCGATCGAGATCTCGCACATCCCGGACTACTTCGGCACCGAGGAGGTCTGCGGCAAGGCGGTGACCTTCCCGTTCTACTGGTTCCTGCTCGGCCTTCCGCTCGCCTGGGTGGCGCGGCCGGCGGCGGAGCGGCGCGCGCTGGCCGGGGCGATCGGCGTGGTGGCCGCCTACGCGCTCCCGGTCGGCGCGCTAGTGAACTGCTACTTCTCGACCACGATGCGCTACCAGACCGATTACGCGGTGGCGCTGGCCGTCCTCGCCCTGGTGGGCCTCCTGGCGCTGGAGCGGTTCCTGCAGCGGTGTGCGCGGACGGGCGCGCTGTTCCTGGTGGGCCTCGCGGGCGCGGCTGTGGCGATCACCGTGGGGGTCGGAACCCTGGTGATGTTCGACTACCACGGGCGCTCGATGCGGGGGCTGGCGACGGAGCGCTGGCGGCAACTCGCCGATGGCACGCATGATCTCCTCGCCGGCGTGGGGCTCCGGCTGGGCGAGGTCGACGGCCCGCGCGTGCTGAAGGTGCGTTTCCGCGGCCAAGCCGCCGGGACGGTGGAGCCGTTCTGGGAACCGGCTGATCCGGTGGCCGGGGAACGCGTCTTCCTGGAACACCTCGCGGAGCGGGAGTTCCGGTTCGGGGTGGCGCGGGACGGGCAGGCGATCCGCTGGGGGCGGCGCCTGACGTGGAAGGACGGGCACACCCACACGGTGTCCCTGCAGTTGCCTTCCCTTTACCGTCCGGAGGGCCACGGGCGCTGGGCGGCCTTCCGGCGCGACCTCGAGCACCGCGAACGGACGGGGATTTCCGTCTGGTTCAGCGGGGGGCGCGCCCTGCAGGACGTCCGGGTGCCGCTCCGCGGGAGCTACGTCGCCGGCGGCCGGCTGGCGGCGGGGTTCTCCGGGGAATTACGCGACGAGTCCACGCGGTTGCTGCGCCGCGACGAATTCCGGCAGGGGTTCGCGGAGGCGGCGCCGGGAGCGCGGCCCGGCGGCACGCTGCGGTTGCGGGTGCACTTCCCCGCCGAAATCCTGCCCGGCGGCGAGCCGCTGGTCGCGGCGGGCGCCCACTTCCAGTACAACTTCCTCTTCGCCGAGCCGGCGGAGAAGGGCCTGAAGCTGGCCTTCGACACCTTTGGCGAACCCCGCGTGGTCTCGGCGGTGCTGCAGCCCAGCGCGGCCGGCCATTGGCTGGACGTGGACCTGCCGGCGTTCCGTCCCGACGCGTACGGACAGGGCGGGGTGGGCGACGTGGTGGTGCGGCTGGATGGGCGCGAGGTGCTGCGTTCCCGGCAGCGGGTGTGGCATTTTCCGGAAGGCTGGGAGGCCCTCGGCGAGAACCCCTACGGCGCCGTCTGCCGCGATGCCTTCCGCGGCTGGGTCCTGCAGGCCCGCTGGGTCCGCTGAGCCGGGTCGTCCGGCTCAGGGGAGTTCGTAGACCTCGACGAGCGCGACGCCGGTGCCGCCGCCGACGCCGGCCACCTGCACGGTGTAACTGCCCGGAGCGATGACGACCGTCATCGCGGCATCCCGGCTGCCGGCATCCCCGAGCGCGAAGGCCCCGGCGGCGGTGAAGGCGGCGGCGAGGGCGGGATCGCCGCCCCAATCGTCGTTGTCCTGCACCCGCGCGGCCCCGCGGAAAAGGGTGAGCACCGGATTGGCGAGCACGCCGCCCAAGCCGAAGCCCGCGAGGGCCGGCCCGATCCCGCGCACGAGGACCCGCCGCGGGACGTTGCCCGAGAGCGTGAAGCCGGCGATGAGGATGCCGTCGCCGCTCCCGACCTGCGCCCGCGCGGAGAGGTTCACCAGCCTACCCGCGGCCGCCGGCTCCGGATCCTCGTACAACTCGACCAGCGCGATGCCGTCGGCGGCGGCACCCGGGGCGGTGACCTGGGCCGTGTAGTTGCCCGGGCCGAGCGGGCGGAGCAGGGCGGCATCGCGGGAGCCGGCGGTCAGTCCAAAGGCTCCGCTCCGCGCAAAGGCGGCGGCGAGCGCCGATCCGCTGCCGGCGGGGTCGCCCCAGTTGTCGTTCGCGGCGACCAGCGAGGGGCCCGCGTAGAGTTCCAGGGCAGGATCGGTCAGCGCCCCCTCCACCCCGAAGGCCGCCAGTCCGGGGCCGATGCCTCGCACCAGCACCGCGCGCTGACCGGAGCCGGCCAGCGTGAAACCGACGGTCAGCGTGCGGACGCCCGCGCCAGCCCGGGTGCGGACCGAGAGGTTCGTGAGCCGCCCGGGTTCCGGCGGTTCCACGGTCACCCGCGCGGGCGGGCTGGTCAGCACGCCCTGCGGACCAGTGATCCGCACGACATAGGTCCCCGCCGCGGCAGGCGTGGCTGCCGCGACGGTGAGCGTGGCTGCCGTCGCCCCCGCGAGGGCCCGGCCATCCTGGAACCACTGGTAGGAAAGCGGCCCCGGTCCCGACACCGTCACGCCGAGGCTGAAGGGCAGGGTGAGCACGGCCCGCTGGTCGGCGGGGGGCGTCAAGACGGCGAAGGGCTCCGCCTCGGCACGGCCGGTGCGGCGGGCGTTATGGCGGTACTGCGGCCAGGGTCCCGCGGTGCCGACCCCGAGGTCAAAGGCGTAGACGCGGCCGTCATTGCTGCCGATCACGAGCGTCGTGCCGGCGATGGCGGGCGAGGAGCGCACGATGTCGCCGGTGGCCCACGTGCGGCGCAGGGTCCCGTCGGGATTCACCGCGTAGATCAGTCCGTCGTAGCAGCCGAGGTAAACCACCCCGTTGGCGTCCACCGCGGGGGAGGAGGCGCGCACCTCCTGCCCGAGCGGAAAGATCCAGCGCGCCGTGCCGGTCGCCGTGTCGACCGCGTGCAGTTTGGCGTCGTAGCCGGCGAAGTAGGCCGTGCGGCCGTCCGGGCTGAGCGCGGGGGACGACGAGGTGCCGACGCTCGCGCCGGCATAGGTCCACCGCAGCGTGCCGCCGGGTGTCACCGAATACAGGCGGCCGGAGGTCAACGTGCCGTAGTAGACGTTGCCGGTCCCGTCGATCGCGGCGGCGGTGTAGACCGCCTGGTCGTTGCGGAGGGTCCACTTCACCGCGCCCGTGGCGGGGTCGAAGGCGAAGAGCCGGTGCCCGTTGGCTGCGTCGTCGGAACCGAGGTAGACCGTGCCGTCGGGGCCCAGCGTGACGGAGGCGTAGGAGTCGCCCGGGACGGACGCCGACCAACGGAGGACGGCGCGATCGCCCGCGTCGCGGTAGGCGTAGAGGCGGGCGGCGGCGGGATTCTGTGCTTGGCTGCGCACGTAGATCGTCCCGTCGGCCCCGAGGGCCACCGCGTTGTTGGCGTTGTAGCCGGACCCGACCACGATCTCCCACCGGCGCGCCCCGGTGGCGGCGTCGATCGCGTGCAGCTTGGCGTCGTTGAGCGCGGC
This sequence comes from Opitutaceae bacterium, assembly GCA_027485815.1. Classification (GTDB taxonomy): domain Bacteria; phylum Verrucomicrobiota; class Verrucomicrobiia; order Opitutales; family Opitutaceae; genus ER46. The sequence continues at coordinate 4,703 of JAIXQE010000165.1, read as the reverse complement.
GGAGACCGGGCCCACGCCGAGGTAAAGGGTTCCGTCGGACGAGAGCGCGGCCGCGGAGGTGTCGAGCATCCCTTCCAGCCGCAGGGCGGGCCAGCGGCGGGAGCCGTCGGCGTTGAACGCGTGGAGCGTGCCGTCGGTGCTGCCGACGTAGACCGCGCCGTCGGGGCCGACCACCGGCGCGCTGGTCACGCTGCCGCCGGTCAGTCCCTGCCAGAGCGAGTCGTTCAGGGTGAACGTGAAGGGCGCGTTGGCTGGCGGGGTGGTGCCGGTCGCCTTGCCATCGATCTGGAAGTGGTAGGTCGCGTCCGCCGTGGCCGTGAAGGTGACGAGCGCGCTGGTCGCGGCCTCCGTGCCGGCGGTCTGGGTGTCGTGCTGGTCGTTGGCGGCGATCAGGCGCAGGTCGGCGAGGCTGCTACCGGAGTAGACTGCGAGGATCGGGTCGAAGCCTTCGCTGGCGAGCCCCGCCTGGAAGCGGCCGCTGACGGGCGCGGTCCAGCGGTACCACAGGGATTTGCCGCCGGTCAGGCCGAGGATCCGCGGCTCGCCCGGCTCGAGGGTGGCGGAGGCGTTGGCGGCGTCGATCCGGGCGGAGCGCCCGGCGATTACCTGTGCGCCCGCGAAGGCGTCGTTGGTGGGAATCGCCCCGAGGTCGAGCAGCGTGAGCCCGGCAGTGACGGCCGCGCCCGCCTTGCCCGCGACGACGATCTGGTAGGGCACGCCGGCCTCGGCCTGGAACTCGAGCCGCGAGGTCACACGCCCGGGCTCGTCGTCGTTGGCGGCCACCGGGGTGAGGGCCCCGAGAGCCGTGCCGGTGAACACCCCCAGGAGGGTGTCGTAGCCGCTGCCCGTGGTCGAGAGGCGCACCCGGGCGGAGGCCGTCGGAATCCATTCCCACCAGAGCGAGGCCACGGGGGTCTGGCCGGCGATGCCCGGTTCGTTCTCGAGGGTCGCGCCGAGGTTCACGTTCCGCACCGCGGCGTTGCCGCCGGCGAGGCGGGAGCGGGCGGTGAAGTCGTCGTTGAACGGCCGGTGGTCCGTGGAGCGCAGCGCCCGGTCGAGGTTCACGCGGCCCCCGGTCTGCACCCGCCCGCGGAAGGCGGGGACCGGGTCGACGTGGCGCAGGACGCGGTTGACCAGCTCGCGGTAGGTGTCCCCGGGGAATTGCGCCCGCAGGAGGGCGAGCGCCCCGGCGACGTGCGGCGCCGCCATCGAGGTGCCGGAGCGGGAGGCGTAGGGTGGCGTGCCGGTGGGCCAGGTCGACCAGATCTCGGACCCCGGGGCGAACAGCTCGACCGACCCCGCGCCGAAATTGGTGCTCAGGGCGGCGTCGTCGCGGCTGGTGGAGTTGGCCACCGCGATGACGTTCTCCAGCCGGTAGCTCGCCGGGTAGTGGGCGAGCAGCTCCATGTTCGCCCCGTCGTTGCCGGCCGCCGCCACGAACAGGATGCCCGCGGCCCGCGCCCGCAGGAGCGCCTCACGCTCGGCCGGATCGAACTGGGTCACCGGTCCGGCGGCCGCGCCGTAGCTGCCATTGATGATGCGCGCCCCGTGCCGGATCGCGTAGTCGATGCACTCGATGCCGTCGGAAGTGGAGCCCCGCCCCGCGCTGGTCCCGGTGCCGCCACGGAGGAACTTCAGGCCCATCAGCTTCACCCGCCAGGCGACCCCCGTGATCCCGACGCCGTTGTTGCCCACCGCCCCGATGATGCCCGCGACGTGTGTGCCGTGGCCGAGGTCATCGGCGGGATTGCCGGAACCGGTGATCGCGTTGATGCCGTGGATGTCGTCGATGTAGCCGTTGCCGTCGTCGTCGCGCCCGTTGCCGGGAATTTCGCCCGGATTGACCCAAAGGTTGGCGGTGAGGTCGGGGTGGTCCGTGCGGATGCCCGAGTCGATCACCGCGACGATGACCTCCGCGGCGTCGGTGCGGAGGTCCCACGCCCGGGTCGAGCCGAGGTCGGCCCCGGCGATGCCGTTGTTGGCGCCGGTGTTCCGGTGCGGCCACTGGCGGCCGGCGAAATCCGGGTCGTCGGGCACCACGGTGGCCTGGCGCAGGTGGTCGCGCTGGACGTACTCATAGCGGCCCGAGGCGGCGAGGCGGGCGACCGCGGCGGGGACCGTCTCGCCCGCGGGCAGTTCCAGCAGCCGCAGGCCGTCGAAGCGGTCCCAGCGGCGGCGCAGGCGGACCCCCTCCCGGCGCTCCGCGCTGTCGGCCTCGGCGTGCCGGTCGGCGCGCGGTTTGGCGAGCACGACGCCATCCCGGTACCCTTGCGCCAGTTCGCGGGGCGTGAAGCCGTCCGGGGCGGGTTCGGCGGCCGGCAGCGAGAGGCCGAGCAGGAGGGGGAGAAGCCGGTGCGGCGGGATCTTCAAGGCGCCGGCAGGCTAGGGGGCTCCGCGCCCGGGAGACAAGCGGGCGCGGGCGGGGACCTCAAAACTGGAGCGTGACGGTCGCGATCGCCGTGCGCGGTTCGCCGTACTGGAACGTGCCGTTGAGGTAGTGCTTATCCAGCAGGTTGCGGACGTTCAGGCGGAAGTTGGCCGGCTGGTTGCCGAGCTTGGTCGCGTAGCCGAGGAGCGCGTCGAACAGCACGACCGGCTCGCTGATGATCGGGATCGTCCAGCTCGGATGGACGTACGTCTTGCCCAGCGAGTTGATGCCGCCGCCCACGTAGAAGCCCTTGAGGGCCCCGCCGGTGAAGGTGTACTTCTGCCAGAGGTTCACGCTGTAGCGCGGGACGGACTCGAGGTGGGAGCCGACCTCGCGGGGAGACGCCGGGTTCGAGAGTTCGTTCTTCTCGAGGAAGTAACTCGCGGAGAGCAGCGCCTGGTACGAGGGCCGCGGCGTCCAGACCCACTCCGTCTCAATGCCGCGGGCCCGGGTCCGGCCGGCCGCCACGCGCACGGTTGCGCCGGGGAGTTGGTAGAGCACCTGGTTGGCGATGTCGACGTCGAGCCGGTTGGCCTCCTCGTTGCTGAAGTAGGAGAGGGTGCCGAGGAGCACGCCCGCGCCCACGTCGAACTTGGCGCCGCCCTCCCAGCCTTTGCCCTCGAGATCGGCCGAAAGGAACTGCACGGGCACCACCGCGGGCGGCCGGTAGGTGGGCGAGGTCGGATCACCCTGGCTCGCGCGGATCGCGGCAAGGTCCGCGGTCTGCTGGCGCTGCGGCACGAAGGTGCGGCTGGTGCTCGCGTAGAGGCTGACCGCCGGGCTGAGGCGGAAGAGCGCACCGAACTGGGGCACGAAGCGGCTGACCTTGAAGTTCTCGTCCCGACCGTCGCGGTTGTCGTCGGTCGGCCGGTGGTTCGTGATGTGCCGGCCGCCCACGAGGGTCCGGAGGCGGTCGCCGAGGAACGACGACTGCACGACGCCGTAGTAGGAGTTGGAATGGGCGCCGCCCTTGCGGATGACGCCGGGCTCCGTGTAGGTCGGGCCGTACTGGTCGCGCATCAGCTGGAGCAGGCTGGGGATGGGCGGGGAGCCCGGCACCCAGGTCACGAAGCGGGTGGTCGCGACGGTGATGGGGCTGATGACCTCCTTGCCGCCGTCGTGCTGGAATCCGCCGAACAGGTCATGGCGGCCGGCCCGGTCGAGGTTCAGCTTGGAGGCGGCCTCGACCTTGGCGGAGAAGTTGAGCCCGCCGGGCTTGAATTCGGAGATCGTGCTCCGCAGGCGCTGCCCCGCCACGGGTCGCAGGCCGTTGAATTCGCGGCGCATCCGGTGACTGTCGACCTGCTGGAATTGCGCCCGCAGCGCCAGCGTCGGCGAGGCCACCCACTCCGCCTCGAAGCCGCTGTTCTGGTTGCGGTAGTTGTCGCGCCCGTCGGGTCCGTTGTAGTTGAAGGAATCGTCTGGGAAGAAGTCACGCGAGTAGATGCCGGGGTAGGGCGCGACGCTGGCCCCCAGGGTGCGGGCGATGTACGCGTCGACGCCCTCGGGGGCGGTCCGGCCGGTGTTGATGGGGACCCCGGCGGGCGTGCGGACGGCGCCATTCTCGAGCTGGGGATAGCTGGCGGGACGCGGGAGCCCCAGTTGGTCGAAGAGACGGATGGCCTCGCGGTCCCGCTCCTGATAAAGCGGATGGCTGACGACGGTGTGGGGCCGGCGCCCCCCCTCGCGGTCGAGCAGGCCGTACCGCGCGGTCAGGCGCAGCGCCGGGAGCGGACGCCAGGTGAGCGCGCCCGAGTAGAACTGCTCCCGCGTGAACATGTAATCGATGGCGCTCTGCTCGTCGGTCGTGCCGTAAACGAGGCTGTAGGCGAGTTGGGAGCCGAGGAGGGGACCCGAGAGGCGGAGCACCGCTCGCTTGTGCTCATAGGTGCCGTAGCTGAGGTCGAGGGAGTTCCGGGGAACGAAGGACGGCTTGAACTTGATCAGGTTCACGGTGCCGCCGGGATTGGAAATCCCCGCAAACACCGCGTTGGGCCCCTTCACCACCTCGATCCGGTCGACATCGTACAGGGCGAGGCCCTGGCCGGCGGGGAGGCCGTTGACGAACTGCGGCCCGGTGTAGCCGCGGATGAGGATCTGCCCCTCGTCCTTCACGTGCAGCGCGACGGAACTCGCGGCGCGGAGGACGTCCACCAGCTGGTTGCCCGCCTGGTCCGCGACGAGCTCCTGCGGCACGATGCTGATGTTGAGCGGGGTGTCCTTGATCAGGCCTGCCGTCCCGGTGCCGGTCACCGCCGCGCCGGCGCGGTACCCG
>JAIXQE010000157.1 GCA_027485815.1 Opitutaceae bacterium | reverse complement strand
GTCCGTACCGGACGGCGGTGCCTCCCTGGTGCTGGTGGGGTCCGCGATGTTCGCCCTGGCGGGCGCGGCCTCCCGCTGGCGCCGCCGGAAGTAAGTCCCTGTGGTTAGTGAGGTGAGCCCGGTGTGACCCGGGTGGGCGCCGCTCCCTGGCAGGGGAGCGGCGCCTTAGTTTTGGGCCGTCGGGATTTCCCGCTTTCCGGGCGTTCGGGCAACGGGTTGAATCCGGCCTCCCCGATGCACCCCTTCGCCCTCGGTTCCTTCCTGTTGCTCCTGGCCGCCGTGGCCGTCGCCCGACCCGCGAACCTTGTGCTGATCATGGCCGATGACTTCGGCTACGAATGCGTGACCGCCAACGGGGGTGAGTCCTACCGCACGCCCAACCTGGATCGGATGGCGGCGACGGGGATGCGGTTCGAGCGCTGCCACGTGCAGCCGCTCTGCACGCCCACGCGGGTGCAGCTGATGACCGGCCTGTACAATGTGCGGAATTACGTGGAGTTCGGGGCGATGGACCGCGGGGCGGTCACCTTCGGGCACGTGTTGCGCGACGCGGGTTACCGGACCGCGGTGGCGGGCAAGTGGCAGTTGGGCACCGAGCCGGATTCGCCGCGGCACTTTGGCTTCGACGAGGCGTTCCTCTGGCATCACCTCCGCCGGGCCTCCCGCTACGGCAACCCGGGTTTCGAGCGCGATGGGGAGCCGGTGGATTTTCCCGGGAGCTACGGCCCGCGCGAGGTGCAGGCCTTCGCCCTCGATTTCATCCGAAGGCACCGGGACCGGCCGTTTTTCCTCTATTACCCGATGATGCTCACGCACAGCCCGTTCCAGCCGACGCCGGACAGCCCCCAGTGGGATCCGCGGATCGGGGAGCGCGGCAACCAGAGCCCGGCGCACTTCGCGGACATGGTCGCCTACCTGGACCGGCAGATTGGCGAGTTGGCGGCCCACCTCGAAACCCTGGGCCTGCGCGAGAACACCCTGGTGCTGTTTTTGGGGGACAACGGCACCGCGACGGACCTGACGTCGCGGTTCCAGGGGCAGGACTATCCCGGAGGCAAGGGCCGGAGCCACGCCCGGGGGACGCACGTGCCGCTCATCGCCCAGTGGCCGGGCCGGATCCCGGCGGGGAGCGTCAACCGGGACCTGATCGCGAGCGTCGATTTCCTCCCGACCCTGGCGGAGGTGGCGGGGGTTCCGTGGCCGGCGGGGCGGCTGACCGACGGACGCAGCTTCTGGCCGCAGCTGCAGGGCCGGCCGGGCACGCCGCGGGAGGCGATCTACTGCTGGTACGCCTCTGACGGCGGTCCCGTGGCCCGTTTCGAATTCGCGCTCGGAACCCGCTACAAGCTTTACCGGGACGGCCGGTTCTTCGATCTGCAGGCGGATCCCTTCGAGCAGGGAGCGCCGTTGCCGCGGCCAACCGGCGAAGGGGAGCCGGCCGTCGCGGCCCGGGCGCTGCAAGCCGTCTTGGACCAGTACGCCGAGGCGCGGCCCGTCCAATTGCGGCAGGAACGCGTGACCGCGAAGCAGGCGAAGCGGGCGGAGAAACAGGGCAAGGCGAAGCGCTGAGCCGGTTGGGCCGGGTCGCCAGGGGGCGGCCTCACCGCGCTGGCAGGGCGTCGCGGGCTTCCAGCACGAAGAGCACGGAAAACAGGGCGAGGCAGAGCACGAGCAGCGCGTTGGCGCCGCGACCGTTACGCAGCGGCCCGAGCAGGTCCGCGCGGTTGTTCAGCACCAGCAGCACCGCGGCGAGGAAGGGGAGGAAGAACGAACCGGTGATGGCGTAGAGCACGACCAGCGCGAGCGGGCTTTTGAAGAGCAGGAGCAGCAGCGGGGGGAAGGCGAGGCCGGCGAGGAAGGCCTGGTAGGCGGGATCGGCGGACGAGGCCGGCGGGGCGGCGGGCCCGGTGCGGAGCTGGCGCCACGCGTCCGCGAAGAGGTACGGCACGCCCTGCCAGACGCCGAGGAGCGAGGTGAAGACGGCGGACCAGAAACCGAGCAGGAAGCAGGCGCGGCCGAAGGGCCCGAGGATCTCGCCGAGCCGGGCCGCGAGGGCGGCCACGAGGGCGTTGCCGGAGGCGTCCCCGGGGGAAGCGCCCGCGGCGATCACGATCATCGCGAGGCCGAAGACGCCGCTCAGCGCATAGGCGACCGTGAGGTCCGCCTGGCAGCGGCGATGGGCCGCCGGGCCCTGCCAGCCCTTCTCGCGGATCCAGTAGCCGTAGCAGAGGAGCGTGACGCTGCCGCCGACGCCGCCCATCAGCCCGAGCAGGAAGCCGGCGGAACCCGGTGGCACGGTGGGCACCAGCAGCCCGCGGAGGAAGCCGCCCGGATCGGCGAGCAACGGGAAGGCGCAGCCGACCACCGGCACGAACATCGCGGCGGTCAGCCAGGACATCAGCCGCTCGAAGCGCGCGTAGCGGCCCCAGCGCACCAGCGCGTAGCCGGCGACCGCGTGGAGCGCCGCCCAGGCTGGCACCGGCAGCGCGGGCCACAGCGCGTGTCCGGCGACCCCGCACGCGGCGGTCAGCGCCGCGGCGACCAGGGCGCCCCAGAGCACCAGAAACGCCAGGAAGTACCAGGCCACCGCCCGCGGCAGGTGCCGCGTCCACCCGGCGATCAGGCTGGTGCCGGTCGCGAGTTGCCACCGCGCGATCCCGTCGTTGAGCACGCCCTTGCAGAGCGCCCCGAGGACGACTACCCACAGCACGGCGAGGCCGAAGCGGCGGCCGGCGACGCTCGCCGCGATCAGGTCGCCCGCGCCCACGCCCGTGGCGGCCACCACGAAGCCGGGCCCGAGCGCGGAGCGCCACGCGGGGACGGGGGCGGGTGGGGCAGGGGGAGACACGCGGGGCGAGTCAGGCAGCCCGGCGCGCCGGGAGCCAGACCGCAGTGCGCGATCCGGGCTTGGCGTGCGGTCCCGCCGTGGTTGCACTCCGGCTCCGGATGATCCTGCGCCACCGCCCGTACACCCTCCAGCTCCGGCACGCGTTCGGCCTGGCCGGCAGCACCCGCACCTCGACCCCGGCGATGCTGGTCGAGTTGGAGCACGAGGGCGTGACCGGCTACGGCGAGGCCTCGATGCCGCCCCACCTCGGCGAGACGCAGGCGTCCGTCGACGCCTTCCTCCGGCAGGCCGCGCCGTGGTTGGCCGCGGTGCCGGATCCGTTCCAGACCGAGGACATCCTGCCGGCGCTCGACGCCCTCGCGCCGGGCCACGCGGCGGCCAAGGCGGCGGTCGACATCGCGTTGCACGACTGGATCGGCCGGCGTTGGGGCCAGCCGCTGCACCGCCTCTGGGGCATCAATCCGGCACGGGCGCCGCTCACCTCCTTCACCATCGGGATCGATGCGCCCGAGGTCGTGCGGGCGAAGGTCCGCGAGGCGGCCGCCTACCGCATCCTCAAGGTCAAGCTGGGCCGCGACTGGCCGACCGACCAGGCGATGATCGAGACCCTGCGCGCCGAGACGGCCGTACCGCTGACGGTCGATGCGAACCAGGGGTGGCGGGACCGGGAGGACGCGCTGCGGCGGATCACGTGGCTGGCGGAACGCGGGGTGGAATTCGTCGAGCAGCCGATGGGCCGGGAGCAGTTGGCGGACACGGCGTGGCTGCGGGAGCGGAGCCCGCTGCCGCTTTATGCGGACGAGAGCGTGCAACGGCTGGCGGACGTGCCCGGGCTCCGGGGCGTGTTCGACGGCATCAACATCAAGCTGATGAAGTGCACGGGCCTGGGGGAGGCGCGGCGGATGATCACCGTGGCGCGCGCCCTCGGGCTGAAGGTGATGCTCGGCTGCATGACCGAGACCTCGTGCGCGGTGTCGGCCGCGGCGCAGCTCTCGCCGCTGGTGGATTGGGCGGACCTCGACGGGGCGCTGCTGATCGCGAACGACTGCTTCGACGGCGTGGGGTTCACCGACGGGCGGATCACCCTGCGGGACCGGCCCGGCATCGGGGTGGTGCCGCGGACCCCGTGAGCGCTCGCCGGCCGCTTTTGGGATCGCCGCGGCCGGAGGCCACGGCAGGGTCCAAGGGATGCTGCTGACCTGCCAGGCTGGATACGAGGCGCTGCTCGCCCGCGAGGTCGCCGAGCGGCACGGCGGCCTGGTGCGGGAGCAGGGGCCAGGTTGGGTGCGCGTCGAGGCGGCGTGGCCCGGCGTGGCGGAAGGGGCGCTCCCCTCCTTCGCCCACCTGGCGCTGCTGGCCCCGCGGGAGGTGAAGGGGGACACCGTGAACGCGCTGGCGGGGGCGGTCGGGGATTTCTTCCTCGATGGGCTGCGCGGGGAGCGGATCGACGCGCCCTGGCCCGCGGTGTGGCAGGGACCGGCGGAGCTGGTGGGCCTCGGGCGGCGGATCAGCGCGGTGGAGGCGGCTTGCGCCGAGCAGGTGCGGCGGCGGGTCGCGCGCGTCGCCCGGCTCGCGGGCGCGGAGCTGCCGCGCGGGCCGGGGCCGGTGCGCGCGCGCGGACTGTTCGTCCATTTCACGGATTTCGGCCGCCTGTGGGTCGCGCGGGAAGCGGTGGTGGCCGGCCCCCGCCGGATGGCGGATGATCCCCTCGCGCCTTCCCGCTCCTACCTGAAGGTGGAGGAGGCCTACGTGGTGCTCGGGGTGGAACCGCTGCCCGGCGAACGGGTGGTTGACCTTGGGGCCGCGCCGGGTGGCTGGAGCTACAGCGCGGCGCGCCGCGGGGCCCGCGTGATCGCGGTCGACAATGGCCCGCTCAAGGGCGGCGCCCTCGGCCACCCGGACATCGACCACCGGCGGGAGGACGCCTTCCGGTTCCACCCCGCCGCCGGCGAGACCTTCGACTGGCTGTTCTGCGACCTGGTCGAGGAGCCGCATCACGTGCTCGCGGACCTCGTCACGCCGTGGCTCGCGCGCGGGTGGTGCCGGCGCTTCGTCGTCAACCTGAAGTTCGGGCGCGTCGACCCGATCCGCTTGCGGCGCGAGCTGGCCGCGCCGGAGTCGCCGCTCACGCGGTATGCGCCGGGGGCGCGGGTGGTGCACCTGTTCCACGATCGCGAGGAGTTCACGGTGGTGGGCACCGTCGCCGGCCTTGCGCCTGCGCCCGCCGCCCCCTCAGCGTGAGCGCGATGCCGTCCGCGCCTTCCGCCTTCGCCCGCTCGCCCGCGTCCGCCGCGGGGGAACTCCACCTGTGCGGCCTCGCGGCCGTGCGCGCGCGCTTCCAGCGGGATCCCGGGTCGTTCCAGCGGTTGTACTTCGACGCCGCCACCGGGCGGAAGGTCGGCGTCCTCTGCCGCGTGCTGGCGCAGGCGAAGCGCATCTACCGGCAGGTCGGCGGCGACGAACTCGAGCGCATCGCCGGGTCCGTCCACCACGGCGGCATCGTGGCGGTGGTCACGCCGCCCGCCGTGCGCCCCGTGACCGCGGAGGTCGTCGCGGGTTGGACGCGCGAGGGCGCCCGCGTGCTGCTGCTCGAGGGCATCGGCAACGCGCACAACCTGGGCGCGATCACCCGCACGGCCGCGTTCCTGGGCGTTCCGCACCTGGTGCTCGCGGGTGACGCTGCCGCCGCGCAGCCCAACGACGCCGCGCATCGCGTGGCCGAGGGCGGCTTCGAGCACGTGGCGCTCTGGCGGACCTCCGATCTGCCGGGCCTCATCGGCCAACTCCGGGCCGCCGGCGGTGAGGTGATCGGCGCGGCCACGCGGGGCGGCGCCCTGCGGCCGGGAGCCCGCGGGCCGTCGCGAAGCGTCCGGGCCGTCGTCCTCGGCAATGAGGAACACGGCCTCTCCCCCGCGACCGCGGCTGCCTGCTCGCAGCGCGTCACCCTGCCCGGGAGCGGTTGCGTCGAGTCCCTGAACGTCTCCGTCGCCGCCGCCCTGATGATCTGGGAGTATTTGCGCGAGAACAAGTAACGACCACGAACAGTCCGCCGCTGCCGGTCCCGCCGGCCGGGCGCGGCCTCCCGGGCGCCGCCCGCCCCGGCACTTCTCGGCTTGCGTCGCGGGGCGGTTGGACTTGGAGTCGTCTTTTCCTCTCTCCTCCATGGACACGATCTCTCGCGAAAACAACAACATGCTCCCGATCGCCGGGATCCTCGTCGGACTCGTCGGCGTGGTCCTCGGCGGCATCGCCCTGGCGCAGGCCTCGAAGGCCAACCGCGGGGTTGCGGAACACCAGCCGCGCGTCGACAAGGTCGACGCGATGGAGTCGCAGGTGAGCAGCGCCGCCGCGGCGGCCGACAAGGCGGCGAAGGACGTGCGCGATCTCACGCGTTCGACGCAGGAGGCCTTCAACGCGGTGGGCGGCAAGCTCGGGGAGTTCCAGACCTCGATCACCAAGATCGAGGACGCGATGAAGAAGCCCGTGGTCGTGGCGGACAAGGCGGGCAAGAAGTCCGGCCCCGCCACCGCGGGCCCCGGCGAGTACCTCGTGAAGGCCGGCGACGGCGGCACCAAGATCGCCCGCACCCTCGGCGTCTCGATCCAGGACCTGCAGGCGGTCAACCCCGGCGTGAACTGGAACAAGCTTTCCGTCGGCCAGAAGCTCAAGGTGCCGGCGAAGAAGTAAGCACCTACGCTTTTCCCTTTACCGCCTCCCGCGCCCCGCGCCGGGAGGCTTTTTTATGAGTTCCCCCGGCCCCGCCCGCTGGCAGCGACTAGGTCACGAGGTCCGCCTCACCACGCGGATCTTCGACGTGCACGGCGTGCGCTACCGGCATCCCGGGCGCGGGACGGAGCGCGAGTTCATCGTGGTGCGGCCGCCGGACTGGGTGAACGTGGTGGCGGTGACGCCCGACGCGAGGATCGTGCTGGTGCGGCAGTTCCGCTTCGGGATCGACGGGTTTTCGTTGGAGATTCCCGGCGGCATGATGGATCCGGGGGAGGACGCGGTCGCCACCGCGCGGCGCGAACTGCGGGAGGAGACGGGCTATGCGGGCGGCACGGCGCACCTCCTCGGCAGCGTGCACCCTAATCCCGCGATCCAGTCGAACCGCTCTCACTTCGTGCTGATCGAGGCCGCGGCGCCGGCGCACGACCTTGAGTGGGATCCCGACGAGGAATTGGCGGTGGAGACGCGGCCGGAGGCCGAGGTCCTGCGCCTGGCGGAGACCGGCGGCATCACGCACGCGCTGGTGCTGAACGCCCTGATGTTGTACCGCGCGTTCCGGCGCGGGGGCGGGGCGGCGGCCGTTTGACAAGGCCCGGGCCGGCCGTTTGCTGCCACCGCGATGCACGCTCCCCAGTTCGCCAACTCGCCCGCGGCCCTCGGCGCCGCGGCGGAGGGGTGCGTCCCCGCGGCGCTTGAGGCGGAGGTGCGGCGGATCTACGCGCGGAGCCCGTTGTACGGGGAACGTTTCCCGCTGCACCCGGAACCGCTCGCGTGGGCCTGCTTCCGGGAGATTCCGGTGCTGTCGAAGGGGGAGATCGTGCGGCGGGGGCATCAGGCGTTCTTCCGCGATTACGCGGAGATCGAGCGGGGCCTGCAGCAGCGGCGTTACGAGTACGAGAGCACGGGCGGCACGACGCAGTCGCCGATGACCGTGATCATGGAGGAGGGCTGGTGGAACGCGCAGACCGCGCGGGCGTACGCCGCATCCCCGATCCTGCGGGAGTTTGCCGGCCGGCCCTACCGCAAGTGCGTCCTCGCCCCCGTGGGCTGCTCGAGCAACCTCTGCCCGTACGAGGACCACCCGTTCCCGCACCGGTATTTCGACGGGACCGTGTACCTGAACCTTTCGAGCGATCCGTTCGCCTTCCCGGAGGGCGAGTGGGACCGCATCGTGCGCGAATTGCAGGCGACGCGGCCCGAGGTCCTCGAGGGCGAGCCGGTCTACCTTTCGCTGCTGGCCCGGGCGGCGCTCCGCCGCGGAGTGAGCGTGCCGAGCCTGCGGGCGGTGATCCTCACCTATGGCAAGGCGAGCCGGCAGCACGGGCAGCGGATTGCCGAGGTGTTTCCCGCGCCGCAGGTCGATCTCTACGGATCAACGGAGGCGGGCTACCTCTTCGTCGGCGAGGCCTTCCGGGACGATTCGCAGGTCATCGACGCGAACGCCTTCATTGAGCTGGTGCCGTGGCGCCCGGGGCTGCCCGAGGTCTTCCAGATCCACGTCACCACGCGCGACCGGGAGGCGATGCCGTTGCTGCGCTACCACACGGGCGACATCGTGCAGCGCTTCCCGACGGGGTTCCGGCTGCTGGGCCGCGAGGGCAATCTCCACTTCCGCGCCGATGGGTCGCTGGTGTCGCCGGCGGACGTGGACGCGGTGCTGCCGGCAGCGTTCACCTGCTGGCACTACTCGCTGGTGCAGACCGGCGAGGCGCGGTGGGATTTCCACTACGTGGCCGATGCGACCGCGGAGCACGGCGCGGTGGAGGCGGCGCTGGCGGCCCTGCTGGGCGGCGGCGCCCGCGTGCGGGCGTTCCGCCGCCGCACCCTCGCGCCGGCGGCGAGCGGGAAGTTCGCCCTCCTGCGCCCGCTGGCGCGCTGAGCGGCCGGCGGCGCGAGGATGGGTCAGCGTTGGCGCGCGTCCTTCCGGTTGCTGCCGGCGCCCTTTTCCGGGGGCGAGGGGACGTTCACGCGGGGCAGGTGGGCGGCGAGCTCCGCCTTGCGCGCGGCGAACTCGGGCCGCGCGGCGAGGTTCGTCCATTCGCGGGGATCGGCGGTCTCGTCGTAGAGTTCCTCCCCGCCGTCCGCGTAGCGGATGTAGCGCCAACCGGCGGTGCGGACGGCGTGGTTGCCGAAGCGGTAGTTGGTGAGGGCGGGGCGGTCCCACGGCGCGGCGGGATCGCGCAGCAGCGGCAGCAGGCTGACGCCCTCGACGTGCGCGGGCAGCGGCAGCCCGCAGAGTTCGGCGAGCGTCGGATAGATCCCCATGAAGTCGACCGGCCGGTCGCAGCGCGCGCCGGGGCGGGTCAGGCCGGGCACGACCCAGAGCAGCGGCGCCCGCGTGGCCTCCTCCCAGAGCGCGAACTTGCGCCAGTGCTCCTTCTCCCCGAGGTGCCAGCCGTGATCGCTCCAGAGGCAGACGATCGTGCGGTCGCGGTGCGGCGAGCGCTCGAGGGCGTCGAGGACGCGCCCGAGGTTCATGTCGCAGTACGCGATGGTGGCGAGGTAGGCCTGCACGGCCTCGCGCCAGCGGCCGGACTCGCGGATCGCGCGGTGGTCGCGCTCGGCCCCGGCCATCCGCAACCCGGCGGGCGGGACGTCGGCGAGGTCGTCCGCGCGCGTCGAGGGCAGCTGGATCTGGTCGAGCGGGAAGAGGTCGAACCACTTCCGCGGGACGTTCCACGGCATGTGCGGCTTGTGGAAGCCCACGGCCAGGAAGAAGGGCCGGTCGTGCGGGCGCGCGAGGGACGCGATGGCGTAGTCGGCGATGCCCCAGTCGGGGATTTCCTCATCCCGGCAGTCGAGCGGGGCGAACTTGATCCCGCCCACGCCGTCGCTGCGGCCCGCCGGCACCGGCGGGTAGGAACGTTCCTTCTCCAGGTACTGTTCCCATTCGGCGGGGCGGCGGTAGGACTCGTGGTAGATCTTGCCGGCGCCGTGGACGAAGTAGCCGGCCTGCCGGAAAAGGTGCGGCAGCGCGAGTTCCGGGGCGATCAGGGGCCGGAAGTCGATGCCGTTGTCGTAGACGCCCGAGGTGGAGGGGCGCAGGCCGGACATCAGGGCGGCGCGGGAAGGGTTGCACGAGGGGGAGGCGCAGTAGGCGCGGGTGAAGGCGGTGCCCAGCCGCGCGAGGCGGTCGAAGTTGGGCGTGCGGGCCTGCGGGTGCCCCCCGAGGAAGCCGACCCAGTCGCGCAGGTCGTCGATCGCGATGAAGAGGACGTTCGGGCGGGTGGGGAGGTTTGGGGCGGGCACGGCGCCACGGGCCGGCGCGGCGAGCAGGACGAGGAACAGCAGGCTCAGGAAGCGGAGCGGGGCGGGGTGCATCGGGGAAGCAGGACGGGCGGGGCGGGTCAGGGTTGCTCGAAGCGGGCGCGGAGGGTGGCCGGGGTTACTTCCACGAGGGAGCGCACCAGCCAGTGGGCGTGCGCGAAGTCGTGGTGCGCGGTGGAGGCGTTGGGGACGGCGACCGTCCAGACCCGGGCGCGGTGGGCCGCGAGCGTGCCGGTGTGCGAGTCCTCGCAGGCGACGGCCTCGTGGCTGCGGACCCCGAGGTGGTTGAGGGCGATCCGGTACAGGTCGGGCTCCGGCTTGGGGGCGGGGGCGTCCCCGCGGCAGACCGTATGGCGGAAGTGCGCGCGCAGGCCGAGGCGCTCGAGGTGCGGGTCGACCCATTCCCGCGGCGAGTTGGAGACCACGGCGGCGACCCAGCCGGCGGCGGCGGCGGCTTGGAGGAGCGCTTCCACCCCGGGCAGGATCGGTTGGGCGAGGATGATCCCGGCCTTGGCGACGCGGCATTCCTCCTCGAGGACCGCGCGGTCGGCGTGGGGGCTGAAGCCGTGCCAGGGGTCGAAGGCGTACTCGGCGTGCCCGACCCCGTGCAGGAAGCGGGTGCGGTCGAAGGGGACCCCGTGGTCGGCGTGGACGCGGGCGTAGGCGTCGATGAGGGGCGTCTCGGTGTCGAGGATCAGCCCGTCGAAATCAAGGAGGAGGGCGCGGAGCATACCGGTTCAGGCGGGGGCGGGGGGCCGGGCGGCGGCGCGGGTGCGCAGCGCCCCGGCGAGGGCGAGGAGGAGGACGGCGGCGAGCAGGGCGAAACCCACGGGGGGACCGTGGGCGTCGATGATCCCCATGGCGAGCACGAGCGCGGTGCGCAGCACGCGGTCCAGCACCTGGTAGAACCCGCCGACGCGACCCATCACCGCGTTGGGCACGAGGTGGAGCAGGAGCGCGCTGCGGGCGACGCGGCAGCCGGCGTTGCCGAAGCCGAGCAGCGCCCCGGCGCACAGGTAGGGCAGGGGCAGGTGCACGGCCGCGAGCAGCAGGAGACCGGCGAGGAAGACCAGCATCGTGACGGGGACCGTCGCGGCGGCGCTGTGGCGGCTGATGAGGCGGGGCAGGAGCAGGCCGGCGAGGATGGCGCCCGCGGCGAAGGTGATCTCGCCGCCCGCGAACCATTCCGGGCCCGCCGCGAGGGTCTGGGTGACGTAGACGGGAAAGAGGTAGTTTGCCGCCATCACGACGACGAACGGAAGCAGGGTGCAGGTGAAGAAGACCGCGAGCCGCGGGCGGGCGAGGAGCCAGCGGCCGCCCTCGGCCACGCCGTGCCAGACCGAGGCGGGCGCCGGCGCGGCGGTGGCGCCGAGGTGGGTCGCGGCGTAGGGCAGCCCGCGCAGCAGGGCGTAGCTCGCGATTCCGGCGGCGGCGTTCACCGCGAGGATGAGGCTGAGCGGGACCCGGCCGAGCAGGAATCCGGCGAGCGCCCCGGCCAGCATCATCGCGGCTTGGCCCTGGATCTCCAGCAGACCGATCAGCGACTGGTAGTGCGAACGGTCGAACATCTGCTGGATGAGCGCGAACTTCGCGGGGTAGTGCAGCGTGTAGTACAGCATCCCGGCGAAGTACGCCGCCACCAGCGGGCCGGTGCCGAAACCGTCGAGGGCGAAGCCGAGTCCCGCTAGGAGGACCGACGAGGCGGCGGACCAGAGCTCGCTCAGGAGCAACGCCGACTTGCGCGAGTGAGCGTCCACCCAGGCCCCGTAGTAGGGGGCGGCGACGAAGAGCGCGAGCGTGGTGGCGACCGTGGCCCAGCGGTAGGCGGTGCTGCCTTCCGGCTGCTGCACGAGCAGCCAGGGGACGGCGAAGACCGTGATGCCGGTGCCCACCGCGCTGCAGGTGTTGGCGAGGAGGAGCCGCCGGATGCGGGCGTCGCGCAGGAGTTCGTGCATGGGCGCAACCGGAGGGAAACCTCCGCCGTCGGAAAACGGAAGCGAAGACTCGCCGCGCGGCGGCATTGACGCCCCCGGGCGCATCCGGTGCGGTGGCGCCGCGATGTCCGCCCCCGCCCCCTCCGCCCCCGCGAGCCATCTCTCCCTCGGCGACGCCGTTTCCGTGATCATCGGGATCGTCGTCGGCGCGGGCATCTACGAGACGGCCCCGTTCATCCTCAGCTGCGTCGCGAGCCCCGCGGAGGCGATGCTGGTCTGGGCCCTCGGCGGCGCGCTCTCCGTGGTCGGCGCCCTGTGCTACGCGGAACTGGCCACCACCTACCCGCGGGAGGGCGGGGACTACTTCTTCCTGCGGCGCGCCTTCGGTCCGGGGATGGGCTTCCTGTTCAGCTGGTCCCAGCTCGTCGTGCTGATGAGCGGCAGCATCGGCCTCATGGGGTTCGTGTTCGCCGATTACGCGGCGCGGCTCTGGGGCCTCGGCTCCGCCGCCGCGCCGTGGCTGGCGGCGGCCGCGGTCACCGGGCTGACCCTGCTCAACCTCGCGGGGCTGCAGGCCGGCCGCCGCACGCAGAACGTGCTCACCGCGCTCAAGGTGGTGGGGCTCGCCGCGATCGTGATCGCCGGGCTCGGCTGGCCGCAGGCCCCGGCGGAGCCGGCGGCGGCGCCCGCGGCCGGTGCGGGCCTCGGCCTGGCGCTTATTCTGGTGCTCTACACCTACGGCGGCTGGAACGACGCGGCCTTCATCGTGGCGGAGATGCGCGACAAGCGCCGCGACATCCCGCGGGCGCTCCTGCTCGGCACCGCCGGGGTGGCGCTGGTCTACCTGCTGGTCAACGCGGCCTACCTCCACGGCCTCGGGTTCGCCCGGGCGCGCGAGGCGAAGGCGATCGCGGCCGACGTCCTGCAGGGGCCCCTGGGACCGGCGGGGGCGGCGGTGATGTCGGTGCTGGTGATGATCTCCGCGCTCGGGGCGGTGAACGGCCTGACGCTCACCGGGGCGCGGATCTATTCGGGCGCGGGGGCGGATTTCCCGGCGCTGCGGTTCCTCGCCCGGCGGGACTCCGGACGCGGGGTGCCCGTGGCGGCGCTCCTCGCCCAACTCGGCTGCACGCTCACGCTGGTCTTCCTCCTCGGTCATCCGGCGGGCCGGGCCCTCGTCGGGGGCGCCGTCGCCGGCGTCGGCCTCGGTCCCATCACCTGGCAGGGACACGGCGGCTTCGACACCCTGCTCAAGTGCACGGCGCCCGTCTTCTGGGCCTTCTTCCTGCTCACCGGCATCTCCCTCTTCGTGCTCCGGTCGCGCGACGAGGGCATCGAGCGGCCCTTCCCGGTCCCTTTCTATCCGGTCCTGCCGCTGGTCTTCTGCCTGACCTGCGCGTGGATGCTGCAGGCGGCCATCGCTTACGCGGGCGTGCTCAGCCTCGTCGGGCTGCTGCCGGTGGCCGCCGGTTGGCCGCTCTACCGCTGGCTCGGTCGGGGCGCCGCCTGAGGCGCCGTTTTCGGCCTTGTCAAAGCCCCGCCGCACCCCGGTCTTGGGACGATGCCCCGCCTGCCCTTCCTCCCCCTCGTGACCCTCGCCGCGGGCCTGCTCGCGGCGGTCCCGGTCCACGCGCAGCTGGGCGCCCGCTCCACCGCCGAGTGGCTCAAGACCCTCGACAGCCAGAACCGCGTGGCGCGCCTGAAGGTCGACGAGGCGGTGGCCCGGCTCGGGCTCGCGCCGGGCGCGGTGGTGGCGGACATCGGCGCGGGCTCGGGCGTGTTCACCGTCCCGCTGGCCCGCGCGGTGCCGCAGGGCCGGGTCTACGCGGTCGACATTGATCAGGGGCTGGTCGACCACATTGCCCGCAAGGCGGAGGAAGCCCGCGCGGCCAACGTGAAGCCGGTGCTCGGCGCCTTCACCGACCCGCGGTTGCCGGCCCGGGACGTCGACGTGGCCTTCATCTTCGACGTCCTGCACCACATCGAGGACCGCGCGACGTACCTGCGGAGCCTCGCCGGTTACCTGCGGCCCGGCGGCCGCATCGCGGTGATCGATTTCCACCCGGAGCTCGGCCCCCACAAGAATGATCCCCAGCTGCAGGTGACCCGCGACCAGACGCGGGAATGGATGGCGGCAGCCGGGCTGCGGCCGCTCGCGGAGCACCCGCTCTATGACGACAAGTGGTACGTCGTCTACGGGCGCTGAGCGCCGCCGCGGTGATGAGCCTTCCCCCTGATCCCAGTCGCATCCGCGCGGCGCTAGCCGCGCTCGTCGCGCCGGAGGCGATCCTCGCGGAGGGCGCGGCCCTGGCGGCCTACGAGAGCGATGCGTTGACCGCCTTCGCCGCCCAGCCGGCCGCGGTGGTCGCGCCCCGCACCGCGGACGAGGTCATCGCCGTGGTGCGCTGGTGCCACCGGGAGGGCGTGCCCTTCGTGGCGCGGGGGAGCGGCACCAGCCTCTCCGGCGGATCCCTGCCGGTGGCGGGCGGCGTCGTGATCACCCTCAACCGGCTGAACCGCATCCTGCGGCTCGATCCGGCGGAGCGGATCGCCGTCGTCGAGCCCGGCGTGGTGAACCTTGCGGTGACGCAGGCGGCGCAGCCCTACGGGCTGCATTACGCGCCGGATCCCTCGAGCCAGTCCGTCTGCACGATCGGGGGCAACGTGGCCTTCAACGCGGGCGGCGCCCATTGCCTGAAGTACGGGATGACCTCCAACCACGTGCTCGGCCTGAAGGCGGTGCTGGCGACGGGGGAGGTGGTCGAGTTCGGCGGAGCGAGCCGCGAGCAGGTCGGGCCCGACTGGACCGGGCTCTTCGTCGGCAACGAGGGCCTCTTCGGGATCGCGCTCGAGGTCACGCTGCAACTCCTGCCGCGCGCGGAGTGCTTCCACACCGTGCTGGCCGGGTATGCGACCCTCGAGCAGGCGGGGGACGCGGTGGCGGCGGTGGTGGCGAGCGGACTCCTGCCGGGCGCGATCGAGATCATGGAGAAGCTCGCCCTCGAGGCGGCGACCGCGGCGGTGCACGCGGAGTATCCCCCGGGTTGCGAGGCCGTCCTGATCGTGGAGCTGGAAGGGCCGCGCGAGGCGGTGGCCGCG
The DNA here is from genome assembly GCA_027485815.1 of Opitutaceae bacterium. Taxonomy (GTDB): domain Bacteria; phylum Verrucomicrobiota; class Verrucomicrobiia; order Opitutales; family Opitutaceae; genus ER46. The sequence continues at coordinate 31,001 of JAIXQE010000157.1, read as the reverse complement.
GACCGCCGGCGCCTCGACGAGATCCTGGCCGCGAGCCGGCCGGTGGAGGTGCGGCCGGCGCGCGACGCGGCCGAGCGCCTGGCCATCTGGAAGGGCCGCAAGAGCGCCTTCAGCGCCGTCGGGCGGCTTTCGCCGGACTTCATCGTGCAGGATGGCGTCGTGCCCCGGCGGCGCCTCGGCGAGGCGCTCCGGCGGATCAACGCGTGGTCGCGCGAGACCGGCGTGCGCTGCGCGAACGTGTTCCACGCGGGCGACGGCAACCTCCATCCCCTGATCCTTTACGATGGCCGCGAGCCCGATGGTTTGCGCCGCGCCGAGGAACTGGCCGGACGCATCCTGCGGATGTGCGTCGAAATGGGTGGCTCGATCACGGGCGAACACGGCGTCGGGGTGGAGAAGCGCGATTACCTGCCGGTGATGTTTGCGCCGGAGGAGATCCACCTGTTGCAGCGGGTGCGGGCCGCCTTTGACCCCGCGGGGATCGCCAATCCCGGAAAGATGTTCCCCGCCGGCGGCGCCCCCGCGCTGGTGCACCCGGGCCTGCATCCCCTCGAGCGGGCGGGGGTCATTTCGCGCTCATGAGCCCCGCGACCCTCGAGCAACTGGTGGAGGCGGTCCGGGCGCACCCGCGCGTGCTCGCGGTGGGAGCGGGCACCAAGCCGCGGCCGGCGGCGGCCGGGGACGGCGTGACCCCGCTCTCGCTGCGGGCGCTGCGGGGCATCGTCGAATACGAGCCCGACGAGTTCACCTTCACCGCCCGCGCCGGCACCCCCGTGGCGGAACTCGCGCAGGTGCTGGGGGAGCGGGGTCAGTACCTGCCGTTCGACCCGCCCCTCGCGGCCGCCGGGGCCACTCTCGGTGGGACGGTGGCGGCGGGACTCTCGGGCCCCGGGCGCTGGCGCTTCGGCGGCGTGCGCGACTTCATCCTCGGGGCGCGCCTCGTCGACGGCGAGGGCCGCGTGCTCCGCGTGGGCGGCAAGGTCGTCAAGAACGCGGCGGGCTTCGACCTGCCGAAGTTCCTCGTGGGCAGCGTGGGCCGCTTCGGGATCCTCGCGGAACTGACGTTCAAGGTGTTTCCCCGGCCGGCCGCGCGGCGGACGCTGCGGCTGGAGGCGCCGGACGCGGCCGCCCAGGTCCGCGTGTTGCAGGCCTGCGCCGGGGGGCGCTGGGAACTCGAGGCGCTCGAGGCCTCGGTCGATGACCCGGCGGTGTTCGTGCGGATCGGCGCCGGGGAGGCGTCGCTGGGACCGTTGGTGGCCGACCTGCTGGCCCGCGTGCCCGGCCGGGAATTGCCGGCCGCGGAGGCGGAGGCCGTCTGGGCGGGCGTGGCAGGCTTCACGTGGGCGCACGCGGGGGGTGCCTTGGCCAAGGTGGTGCTGACCTCGGGACAGCTGCCGGCCTTCGTCGCCTGGGTTCGCGCCCAAGAGGGGGCGCGGGCCTGGGTGGGCGCGGGCGGCAACGTGGGCTATGTTTCCCTCCCGGCGGGCGCGATCCTCGCGTTTTCCCCGTGGCCCGGCATGCTGCTGAGGGGCCGCGGACCGCTCTGGCTCGGCCCGCGTCACCCGGCCGCCGTGATGACCGCGGTCAAGCGGGCCTTGGACCCGTCCGGGCGTTTTCCCGGCCTCGACGACTGACCCATGCTGCACGCGATCAAACCGGAGGAGCACGGCCCGATGGGCGAGGCGATGGCCCGCGCGGTCCAGACCTGCGTCCACTGCGGCTTCTGCCTGCCCGCCTGCCCGACCTACCAGGAGCTGGGCCAGGAGATGGATTCCCCGCGGGGACGGATCGTGCTGATGAAGCAGGTGCTCGAGGGCAGCCTGCCGGCGGCCGCGGCGCAACCCCACCTTGACCGCTGCCTCGGGTGCCTGGCCTGCGAGCCGGCGTGCCCCAGCGGCGTGCCCTACCGGGATCTCATCAGCCCCTTTCGCGCGCGGCAGGAAGCGACGGCGGACCGGCCGTGGGCGGCGCGCCTGCGGCGGCATTTGGCGGCGGCGACCATTCCGCATCCCGGGCGGTTCCGGCTGGCGCTCCGCGGGGCCGGGTTCGCCCGGGCCTGGCGACGGCTCGTCCCTTCCGCGCTGCGCCCGATGCTCGACCTGGCGCCGGCGTCCGTGCCCCCGGCGCTGCCGCTCGCGCCCGTGAATCCCGCCCGCGGGGTCCGCCGGGCGCGGGTCGCGTTGCTCGCCGGTTGCGCCCAGCAGGTGCTCGATCCCGACATCAACCGGGCCACCGTCGACGTGCTGGTCCGCAACGGCGTCGAGGTGCTCATCCCGGAGGCGCAGGGCTGCTGCGGCGGGCTGGCGTGGCATACGGGCGACCTCAAGGCGGCGCAGGCCTTCGCGCGGCGCAACCTCGGCGCGTTTTCGCATGACGTGGATGCGATCCTGACCAACGCCGCGGGCTGCGGCTCCGCCCTGCACGAGTACGGGCTGATCCTCCGGGGCACGGCGGAGGCGGAGCGGGCGGAGGCGTTTGCCCACCAGGTGCAGGACGTGAGCGTGTTCCTCGACCGCCTCGGCCTGCGGGAGCGCCCGGCGGGGGAGGGGCCCCGGCGAATCGCGTATCACGACGCCTGCCACCTGGCCAATGCCCAGGGGGTGCGCGCGGAACCGCGGCGTCTCCTCGCGGCAATCCCCGGCGTCGAGCTGTGTGAGCTGGCGCAGGCGCACCTGTGTTGCGGCAGTGCGGGCACTTACAATCTCGACCAGCCGGAGATTGCCGGATCACTCGGGCGGCAGAAGGCGGAGGCGGTCATCGCGACCGGGGCCGCCGTGGTGGCTTCGGGCAACATCGGGTGCCTCACGCAGCTGCGCGTGCACCTCGCGGCCCTCGGCGCGCCGGTGCGCGTGCGCCACACGCTGCAGGTGCTCCGCGACGCCTACGGCCCCGGGGACGCCGCTTAGTCCCGCCCGCCGCGCGCCCGCCCGGGCAAAGTGACGCCTTGCTCCCGCGGGGGCGTGGGCTTCCGCTGGAGGCACTCCGATGAACCTCGCCGACGTCTTCACGGTCCTCCTGATCCTCGTCGGGGTGCTGACCCACTTCATCGCCGTGTGGCTCGTCACCCGGGGATTGTGGCCGGAGCGGGTGGAACGGGCCGCGGAGGTGCTCGGGCAGCGTCCGCTCGCCTGCCTGCTCTCGGGCCTGCTGACGCTGGGGCCGGGGGTGGCGGCGGGCATCGCGGTCGGGCGGCTGATCCCCGGGCCGGCGGGTCGGCTCCTTTCCGCGGTGGTGATCCTGGCGGTCATTTTGGTTTCGCTCGGCGGGGCGGCCGGGCTCGCGCTCCGCATCGGCCGGGGGTTGCCGTCGGCCCGGGACGCCGCGGAGCCGTGGCGTCCGGTCCTCCGGGGCGGGATCGTGCTTTCGCTGGTGCAGCTCACCGTGGTCCTGCTGCCCGTGACGCTGGTGCTGGGGGCCGGGGCCTGGTGGCGTTCGCGACCTGGGGTGACTCCGCGGAGGGCCGCGTGAGCGTCTCGCGCCGGCAGTTCCTGGCGGCCGGGGCGGGCGTCGTGGGGGCGAGTGCCGTCCGCGCGGACGGCTGGCCGGACGAATTGCGGCGTTGGCTGGGCCGGCCTGCCCCGCCGACCCTGCCCGGGGACCTGACGCCCCCGGTGGGCGAGCGGCCGGATTTGGCGGGTCATGTCCTGGGCCGGCTGACCTTCGGCGCGCGCCCGGGCGACCACGCGCGCGTGAGCCGGATCGGGGTGGACGCGTTCATTGCGGAGCAACTGGCGCCGGAAGGGATCCGCGACGACGAATGCGCGCGGCTCCTGCGGCACGAGTGCGACGAGCTCGCTGATCCGCGTTCGAGCCTCCTCGGGGGCGCCGGCCCGGGCGGCGTGGGGGAGCTGTACGAGTACAAGGACAAGGTCCTGCTGGCCCAACTCACGCGGGCGACCTTGCTGCGGGCGGTGCGCAGTGAGCGGCAACTCCTCGAGGTGATGACGGCCTTTTGGACGGACCACTTCAACGTCGACCCCTCGAAGGGGGAGGCGCGTTGGCTGAAGGTGGTGGAGGACCGCGACGTGATCCGGGCGCACGCCCTCGGGCGTTTCCCGGAGCTGTTGCGGGCGGCCACGCTCGGGCCGGCGATGCTGTGGTACCTCGACGGCCGGGTGAACCGCCGGGCGGCCCCGGGGGAGCGCCCCAACGAGAATCACGCGCGCGAGCTCCTCGAGCTCCACACGCTGGGCGTTCATGGCGGCTACACCCAGGAGGACGTGGAGCAGGTGGCCCGGGGCCTGAGCGGTTGGACCGTGCGCGACCGGCGCCGCTTCGGGCGAGGCCGCGTCGAGTTCGATGCCGGCCGGCACGATGATGGGCCGAAGCGCGTCCTTGGACGGGAGCTGCCGGCGGGCCGGGGAGCGGAGGACCTCACGGCGATCCTGGACCTGCTGGCGTTGCATCCCTCGACGGCGCGGCACCTCGCGGAAAAGCTGTGCCGGCGCTTCGTCGCGGACGAACCACCGGTCCGGATCGTGGAACGGGTGGCGGCGGCGTACCTCGAGGCGCGCGGCGGGATCCGGGAGACGCTGGCGGCGCTCTTTGCGGCGGAGGAGTTCCGCGATCCGGCCTGCCGCGGGGTGAAGTTCAAGCGTCCGTTCCACCTCGTCGTCTCCGCGTTGCGGGCGACGGCCGCGGAGACGGACGCGGGGCCGGCCCTCGTCGAACATCTCCTGCGGATGGGCCACGCCCCGTTCCGGCACGCGACGCCCGAGGGCTACCCGGAGGCGGCGCACCACTGGGAGAGCGGGTTGCTCTGGCGCTGGAACTTCGCACTGGCCCTGGCGGACGGGCGCATCCGGGGCACGCGGATCGACGTGGCGCGGCTGCGGGATCGGCTGGGCGGCGAGGAGGCGCTGATGGCGAGCGTGCTGGGTCGCCGGCCGGAGGCGGAGGAGCAGTCCGCCTGCGCGGCGTCCGGGGGCGGGCTGGCGCTGCTGCTGGCCTCGCCCGCCTTCCAATGGACCTGAGGCCATGCACCCCCAGGCGCTGATTACCGGAGAACGCGGGACCGCGGGCACGCTGGTCGTGGTCTTCCTGCGGGGAGCGGCGGACGGGCTGGCGCTCGTGGCGCCCTGGTCGGACCCTCATCACGCGCGGGCGCGGCCGCGGCTCCGGGCGCCGGAGCAGGCGGAGCTGCGGCTCGATGACCGGTTCGCGCTGCACCCCCGTCTCGCCCCGTTGCTCGGTGCTTGGCGCGAGGGTGAGCTGGCGGTGGTCCACGCCTGCGGGATGGCGGAGGATACGCGGTCGCACTTCGAGGCTCAGGACCTGATGGAGCATGGCGGCGTCACTGCCGGGGGCTGGCTGGGCCGATTTCTGCGGACGCGGCCGGCGGCGGCGCACGGGGGCCTGGCGGGCGTGGCCATCGGCCGGGCCCTGCCGGAATGCCTGCTGGGGGCGCCGGGGGCGGCGGTGCTGGAGCGGCTCGAGGACTTTGCGCTCGGCGGGGCCCAGCCGGCGTGGCGCAGCCAGCTCGAGCGGTTGTACGCGATGCAGCAGGGCCGGCTCGGGGCGTCGGCCCGGGACACGTTCCTCGCCCTGCGGCGGGTGGAGGAGATCCGCCGGCAACCCCCGGTGGCGGCGGCCGGCGCGGCGTACGGGCGCGATGATTTCTCGGCCGGCCTGGCCCGCCTGGCCCAGCTCCTGAAGGCGGACGTGGGCGTCGAGGCGGCAGCCATCGATCTCCCCGGGTGGGATTCCCACTTTGCGCAGGAAGGCCAGGTGGAGCGGCTGTCCGATCGGCTCGCGACGGGGCTCGCGGCCTTCCGGCGGGATCTGGGGGCCCGCTGGGCCACCACCACGGTCGTGGTGATGACGGAGTTCGGGCGGACCGTGGAGGAGAATTCCGCCTTCGGCACCGATCACGGCCGCGGCGGTGCGATGTTCGTCCTCGGCGGTCGAGTCCGCGGCGGCCAGGTGGTCGGCGCGTGGAAGGGCCTGCACCCGGACGTGCTCGAGCCGCGGGGATTTCTCGAGGGCTACGGCGACCTGCCCGTGCTCAATAATTACCGCGACGTGCTGGGTCCGGTCCTCGCCGCGCACGGGGCGACCAAAGCCGATCTGGCGACGGTCTTTCCGGGCCACCGGCCGGCGTCCCTGCCGGTGATGCGGGGCTGAGTGCCCCGCGGGGCGTCAGACGCGGTCGACGATGCGGTCGGCCAGCCCGTACTCGATGGCCTCGCGGGCGGTCAGGTAGAAGTCGCGGTCGGTGTCGCGGTTGATCCGCTCCAGCGGCTGGCCCGAGGCGGTCGCCAGGATCTGGTTCAGCTCCGCGCGCAGCTTCTCCATCTCCTGCGCCTGGATGTTGATGTCGCTGGCGGGGCCGATCATCCGGCCGGAGATCAGGGGCTGGTGGATCAGCACGCGCGAGTGCGGGTAGAGCAGGCGGCGGCCCTTGGGCGCGGCGCTGAGCAAAATCGAGCCCATCGAGGCGGCCATCCCCGTGACCACCACCGTGACCGGCGAGGTGATCAGCTGGATCGTGTCGTACACCGCCATGCCGGCGGTGATGGAGCCGCCCGGGGTGTTGATGTAGAACGTGATGTCCTTCCCGGGCGCGCTGGCCTCGAGGTAGAGCAGTTTCTCGGTGAGGTCCTTGGCGGTCTCATCGGTGACGGCGCCCCAGAGGAAGATCTTCCGCTGCTCGAGGAACTTCCGCTGGATCAGCAGCGCGACGGGCGCTGCCCCCTTGCGCGCGGCGGCGGACTCCTCGTCGTCCTCATCCTCGTCGTCGGCGCGGGGCGGCAGGGAGGCGGGGGCGAGCGGGCGGGAGTCGAAATGCATAGAGAGGGAACGTTGGCCGCGGCGCGCGGCTTGGCAAGAGCGCGGCGCAACGCGCCCCGACGCGGGGCCGGCTCAGGGGGCGCGGGGCGCCTGCCAGACGGCGAGGACGTCGGGCGAGCCCTGGGCCCGGATGCCGTTGTCGTTGAGGATCTCCTCGGTGGCGGCGGCGGTCTCGGCGCGGGGCAGGACGACCGTCTCGAGCTTTCGGCCGGCGAAATCGAGCACGATGAGGTCCTCGCGCGCGTCGCGGAGCAACTCCACCAGGTGGGCGAGGTTGCGGACGCGGCGGCCGTTGACCGACTCCACCACGCGCCCCTGGGCGGGGGAGTAGCCCTTGACCAGCCGGTGGGGGAAGAACGGGGAGGACACGACGACGATCTCCTCGCCCGCGAAGGCCGGGCGGTCGGCGCGCCGGTGCGCGAGCGGGCTCGCCTGGGCGGAGAGCTGCGCCGCGACGTTGTTCAGGCCCGCGAGGAAGGCCTGCGTGGCCGCCGAGAAGACCACGGGTCCGTAGATGAAATACGAGGGGTAATTGCCGACCAGGTCCGGCATCACCAGCGGTCGCTGGGGCGGCACCGGCACCTCGATCACGCGCGGCGTCTGGTCGCGCACGACGGTGAGCGCGATGCGGCCGGCCTTCGCCTGGGACTGGAGCAGGTAATGGAGGCGCACGCGGAGATCGCCCCGCCGCACCATGCCCTCGTTGTCGATCGGCGTGCCGGCGATGTGGGTGAGGACGTCCCACGCGCGCAGCGGGTAGGCCTCGTCGGCGCTGTCGGTGCCGGTGACAATCACGCCCTCCACCTCGCGGCCGACCTTGAGGTGCGTGCGCAGGGCGGGGTTCTCGAAGGTCTGGAGCGGATCGAAGAGGGCGGGCTTGCCGTCGTAGCGGCCGTCGGCGACGTCGGCGAGGAACAGGTCGATCTCCTCGGCGGGGATGATGTACCCGATGTTGTCGCCGCCGCCGAGGCGGCTGAAGGCGAGGCCGATCATCCGGTCGTCGACGACGGCCGGGCCGCCGCTGTTGCCCGGGTTGATGGCGGCGTCGATCTGGATCCGCAGGCCGGAGACCGGGTAGTTGTAGAGCGTGAACTCGATGCGGGAGACGATCCCCTTGGTGATCGAGAGGTTGGTGCCGCCGGTGGGGAAGCCGTAGACCATCACCGGGTCCTTGACCCCGGGCAGGCGGGCGGCGCGGGGCAGGGCGGGGCGCTGGGCGAAGAACGTCTCGTCCTCCAGCCGGAGCACGGCGAGGTCGATCCCCGGCGCGATGGCCTCGACGGTGGCCGAGACCTTGTCGCCGGACTGGTTGGCCTGGACCTGCACCTGGCTCGCGTAGAGGACGACGTGGGCGTTCGTCAGGATGCGACGGCCCTCGATGATGACGCCGGTGCCGGTGCCCTCGCGCGGGGCCTGCTTGGTCCACGGGCGGTAGGGATCCGGGTACCGCGCGGTGGCGAACACCTTGACCACCGAGGCCTCGATCCCGGAAGCCGCGGCGGGGGCCGGCGCGGGCGACGGGACGGGCGCCGCCGGGGCGGTCAGGGTAGCGGGGGGCGTCACCTGGCCGGCCGCGGGCGGCAGGCTGGCGAGCGACAGGAGCGCGACGAGGACGGCGCCGGGGAGCAGGGGGCGGGCGGGCATCGCGGAGAGCGAAACCATCCCCGCCGGCGAGGCCAGAGCGAACTGGCCTCAGCCGCGGACCTGGCCCGTGCCCTCGATCAGGAACTTGTGGCTGCAGAGCTCCCGCAGCCCCATGGGGCCGCGCGCGTGCAGGCGGTCCGTGCTGATCCCGATCTCCGCCCCGTAACCGAATTCGAAGCCGTCGGTGAAGCGCGTGCTGGCGTTCCAGTAGACCGTGGCACTGTCGACCTCCGCGAGGAAACGCCGGGCGGCGGGCTCGTCCGCGGTGACGATCGCGTCGCTGTGGGCGGACCCGTCGCGGTTGATGGTGGCGATGGCCTCGTCGAGGGAGCCGACGATCCGCACGGCCAGCACGAGGTCGAGGAACTCCGCGGTGAAGTCACCCGCCGCGGCCGGTTCGGCGGGGATCCCGGCGGCGGTGAGGAGCGCGGCGGACTCGGGGTCGCACCGCAGGCGGACCCCGCGGTCGGCGAGCGCGCGGCCCACGACCGGGAGCAGGGTGGCGGCGGCCTCGCGGTGCACGAGGAGCTGCTCCGCGGCGTTGCAGGCGCTGGGCCGCGAGACCTTGGCGTTGGTCGTGACCGCCGCGGCCATCGCCGCGTCGGCGGCGCGGTCGAGGTAGACGCAGCAGACGCCGGTGTAATGCTTGATCACCGGGATCGTGCTGTGCTCGGTGACGAACCGGATCAGCCCTTCGCCGCCGCGCGGGATCACGCAGTGGATGAGGGTGTCGAGCCCGAGCAGCGTGGTGAGCGCGCCGCGGTCGGTGGTGGGCACGAGTTGCACCGCGTCCGCGGGGAGGCCGGTGGCGATCAGGGCCTGGCGCACCAGCTCGGCGAGGGCGACGTTGGTGTGGAAGGCCTCCTTGCCCCCGCGGAGGATGGCGGCGTTGCCGCTCTTGAGGCAGAGCACGGCGCAATCGATGGTCACGTTCGGCCGCGCCTCGTAGATGATGGCGAGGACGCCGATCGGCACGCGCACCTTGCGCAGGTGGAGGCCGTTGGGGCGCGTCGTTTCCTCGAGGATTTCGCCGACCGGGTCGGGGAGGGCGGCGACTTGACGCACGGACTCCGCGAGGTGGCGCAGGCGGTCCGGGTTGAGCGTGAGCCGGTCGCGGGTGGCGGCGGGGAGGGCGGCGGCCTCGGGAGAGGCGAGGTCGCGGGCGTTGGCCGCGAGCAGTTCGGGGCCGGCGGCCTCGAGCAGGGCGGCGAGCCGGAGCAGCGCGGCGTCCTTGCGCTCACGGGGGACGTTGGCGAGGACGAGCGAGGCCGCGCGGGCGCGGCGGGCGAGCGTGGTGACGAGTTGGGCGAGGTCCGAGGCCATCCGCGTGGCATCGTTGGGGCCGGCGGGAGGCTGACAACCGCCAAGTGCGGCGGGGGCAAGGACCGGCGGCTGCAGCAGGGGGGGCGGAGCGGGCGGGGGCAGCCGCCAGGAGGACCCCGGGGGCGTGAGCCGGCGGACGCCCCAGATCCCGAGGGCGAGCAGGGCGAGGCCCAGGCCGTTGAACCACCAGGGGTGGAAGACCGGGCCTTCCGCCTCGGTGACCGCGTTGAAGCCCGTGACCTCGAAGGGGAACCACGTCAGGTAGCTGGCCGCGTTGTTGAGCGCGTGGGCCAGGATGCAAAGCCCGAGCGAGCGCGTCCGCGCGTAGAGCCAGCCGGTGAGCAGGCCCAGCAGGAGGGCGACCGGGGCCTGGGCGGGGTTGAAGTGCACCAGCGCGAACAGCCCCGCGGAGAACAGGATGGCGGCCAGCGGGCGCCAGCGGCCGAGCAGGCCGCGGAGGATCAGGCCGCGGAAGACGAGTTCCTCGGTCAGGGGCGCGACGACCACCGCGAGGAGCGGGCCCAGCCACACGGTCTCGACGAGTTCCCCGAGGTCCGGCGCGAAATCGAGGCGCTCGAGCGTTCCCGCGGGCAGGGCCGCGCGCATCAGGTTGTCGATTTCCGAGAGGGCGACGATCATCGCCGCGAGGAAGGGGAACAGCGTCCAGGCGAGCCTGGCGGGTGAGAACCGGAGCGTGCCGGCGGCGGACCAGCGTTCGCCGCCGCGGGAGAAGGCCCAGCCCGCCACCAGGGCGGTGGCGAGCAGCTTGGCGAACACCAGCAGGAGCGCGTCGACGTCGGGCTGGTCGCCCGCCCACGCGTACCAGCCGGTGAGGCTGCCGGCGAGGTAGGCTCGCTCGAGCACCCAGGCGGCCGCCACCTCGCCGAAGACCGCGGCGGCGGTCAGGGCGAGGGCGAAGCGGAGGGTGAAGTGGCGGGGGGCGGAGACGGGTCGCGGCACGGGTGCATTTCGCGCAGGTCGGGCTGGGGGCGTCAGGCGAAATCGCGGGGCTTGGCAGCGGCCCGGGCACGCGTCACGGTCGCGGCATGTACGAACTCGCGCTCACCGGCGCCCAGCGTTCCCACCTGCGCGGCCTCGGCCAGGCCCTCGCCGACCACGTCCGCGTGGGCAAGGCTGGGGTCACCCCCGCCTTCCTCCAGGAACTGCAGCGGCTGCTGCGCGCCCATGAGCTGGTGAAGCTGCGCTTCGTCGGCGCCGACCGCGAGGAGCGGGCGGCGCTGGGGGCGCGGATCGCGGACGAGGGCCGCTGCGTGTGCGTGGGCGCCGTGGGCCACACCGCCCTGTTCTTCCGCCCCCACCCGGATCCGGCCGCCCGGCGGGTGCGGCTGCCGGGCGCGGCCTGACGTTGACGCCGCCGGAGGCGGGGGCTTGCCTGACGGGATGTTCATCATCATCGGCGGCGACGGCAAGGAGTACGGTCCGGCGACGGCCAGCCAGGTCCGCGGCTGGATCGACGGGGGCCGGGCCAACGTCGACACCCGCGCCAAGCGCGCGGGGACCGAGGAGTGGCGGCGGCTCGGGGATTTCGTGGAGTTCGGCGGGGTGGAGGCGGTGGCGCCGGCGCGTCCGGTCCAGGAGGCCGGCGAGGCGGGGTTCGAGGCGCCCGAGGCCCAGCCGCTGACGCTCGCGTCCCCGTGGTCCCGCCTGCTGGCGCGCTGCGCCGACGGGTTCCTTGAGCTCCTGGCCGCGGTGCCCGCGCTGGTGGTGCTGGGCCCCGACCTGATGAAGGTGCTGCAGGCGATCGTGGCGGCGTCCCGCGAGGGCGAGTTCAACCTCGAGGGGCTGGAGACCACCCGCCTGATGCCGGCGCTGGCGTTGTTCGCCGCGCTGCAGCTCGCGCTGCTGGGCATCCAGATCTTTCTGCTCTCCAGCCGGGGCCAGTCGCTGGGCAAGATCCTGCTGGGGGTGCGCGTGGTCCGCGCCGACCACGACGAACCACCCGGTTTCCTGCGCGCGTGGCTGCTGCGCGAGCTGCCCTCCGGGGCGATCCAGGGGATGCTGCAGCTGGTGCCGATCGTCGGGTTCTTCCTGCGGTTCGCCTTCGTGACGACCAACTACCTGATGATCTTCCGCGAGGACCGCCGCTGCCTGCACGACTTCATCGCGGGCACGCGGGTGGTGCGCGCCTGACCGGCGGGCGCGGGCTCAGACCACGCGGTCCGTCATCGGCCCGCCGGCCGTGAACGCGGCGAGGTTGCCCAGGAAGTGGCGCACGAGCGCCTCGTCCTGATCGTGGCGGCCGCCGGCGGTGTGCGGGGTGACGTAGCAGCGCGGCTCCGACCAAAGCGGATGGTCCGGCGGCAGCGGCTCGGTGGCGAACACGTCGAGGTAGACCTCGCCGAGGCGGCCGGAGCGGAGCGCCGTGAGCAGGGCGGCCTCGTCGACGGTGGTGCCGCGGCCGACGTTGTAGAACCGCGCGCCCGGCTTGCAGCAGTCGAGGCGCCGGGCGTTCACGTAGTTGCGGGTGGATTCGTTGTCCGGGAGGAGGTTGACCACGTGGTCGGCCTGGCCGAGGGCGGAACTGAGGAGTTCCTCGGGGACGACGCGGACGCCGGCCTCGCTGCGGACGCGGCGGCGGACGGCGGTGACCTGCATCCGGAACGGGGCGAGCAGTTCCGCGAGGCGCCGGCCGATCGCGCCGTAGCCGAGCAGGAGGACCGACTGGCCGGTGAGGAGGCGGGACTCGTAGCGGCGTTCGTCGTAGTGCCAGGAGCGGTCGGTGAGCTGCTCGCGGTGGGAGGGGAGCAGGCGGCGGCCGAAGGCGAGCATCATCGCGAGCACGTGCTGCGCGCAGCTGTCGGCGAAGACCTCCGAGGCGTTGGTGAACGCGGCGCCGCGGGTGCGGAACCCCTCGAGGAACTCCGGGGTGTCGTAGCGCGTGTAGCCGGCGGTGGTGACCTCGACCCAGCGGAGGCGGGGAGTGGCGAGGCATTGGGCGGCGTCGGGCTGGCCGAAGGCGACGTCGGCGGCGGCGAGCGCGGGGTCGGGGCGCCCGGCCGCGAGGACGGCGGCGCTGGCGGCGGCGGAGCGCACCAGCCGGTGCGGGCCCAGACCGGCCGCGAGCAGCTGTTCCGCGGCGGGTTGGAAGCGGGTGTTGGTCCAGATCGTCAGGGGCGTCACGGCGCCGAGTGGAGGGGGCGCGGGGCCCGGCGACAAACCCGGATTTTTTCTCGCCGGCCGCGGGGGCGCCGGGTTGTCTGCGGCCGATCCCAATCACCTATGCCCCGTCCCGTCACCCTGTTCACCGGCCAATGGGCCGACCTCCCCCTCGAAAAGCTGGCGCCGCTCGTCAAGAAGATGGGCTACGACGGCGTGGAACTGCCCTGCTGGGGCGACCACTTCGACCCGGACGCGGCGGCCTCGAGCAAGAAGTACGTCCACGAGAAGTGGGCGCTGCTGAAGGACCACGGGCTCACCTGCCACGCGATCTCGAGCCACCTGGTGGGCCAGGCCGTGTGCGACCTGATCGACGAGCGGCACAAGTCGATCCTGCCGGCCGACGTCTGGGGGGACGGCGACCCCGAGGGCGTGCGCAAGCGGGCGGCGCGCAAGCTGGCCCTCACGGCCAAGGCGGCGCGGGCGTTCTTCGACGCGCGGCCGGGGCGGGCGGGCAAGGATGAGTTCCCGGCGGTGGTCAACGGGTTCACCGGCTCGTCGATCTGGCACTCGATCTACGCCTTTCCCCCGACCTCGCAGGCATTTTGGGACGCCGGGTACGCGGACTTCGCGCGCCGGTTCGGGCCGATCCTCGAGGCGTTCGACAAGCAGAACGTGAACTTCGCGCTCGAGGTGCACCCGACCGAGATCGCCTTCGACATCGCCAGCGCCCAGCGGGCCGTGGCCGCCGTCGGCGGGCACCGCCGTTTCGGCTTCAACTACGACCCCTCCCACCTCGGCTACCAGGGGGTCGACTACGTGAAGTTCATCCGCACCTTCGGCGACCGCATCTACCACTGCCACATGAAGGACGCGTGGTGGGGTCACGGCGACGGCACCGTCGGCGTGTTCGGCGGCCACGTGAGCTTCGGCGACGCCCGCCGCCACTGGGACTTCCGTTCGCTCGGGCACGGCGACATCCGCTTCGAGGACATTATCGTCGCGCTCAACGACGTCGGCTACCGCGGGCCGCTGTCGGTCGAGTGGGAGGACAGCCGGATGGACCGCTTCCACGGGGCCGCCGAGTCGGCCGCCTTCGTGCGGAAGGTGGACTTCCCCTCGAGCACCATCGTGTTCGACGCGCAATTCGACCGCTGACGCCGATGAACTCCCCCAAGATCGCCATCATCGGAGCGGGCGGCATGGCCGCCTACCACGCCAAGGGCTTCCGCGAGGCCGGCGCCGAGATCATCGCCCTCGCGGACGTCAACGCGGGGGCCGCCGAGAAGGCCGCCGCCCGCCACGGGATCCCGCGCCACTTCGGCGACGTGGCCGAGATGCTGCGGGCGCTGCCGGAGCTCGACGCGGTCTCCATCATCGTCCCGAACAAGTTCCACGCCCCGCTGGCCCTCCAGGCCCTGAAGGCGGGGAAGCACGTGTTCTGCGAGAAGCCGCCCGCGCTCACCGCCCCGCAGATGGCGCAGATGCGGACGGCCGCCGCCAAGGCCCGCCGGACGCTGATGTTCAACTTCAATAACCGCGCGCGGCCTGAGAGCTACGCGATCCGCGAGTACCTGCAGCAGGGCGTCGTCGGCACGATCAACTCCTGCCAGGCGAAGTGGATCCGCCGCACCGGCATCCCGGGCTTCGGCGGGTGGTTCACCACCAAGGCGCTCTCCGGCGGCGGCCCCCTCATCGACCTGCTCCACATGATCGACCTCGGGCTCCACTTCATGGGCTACCCCGAGCCCGCCCACATCCTCGCGCGCACCTACCACGACCACATCACCGACAAGTCCTTCAAGGGCCCCTGGGGCATCCCGGACGTGGCCAAGGGCGTGACGGACGTCGAGGCCGCGGCGCACGGCTTCGTGACCTTCCGCTCCGGGCAGTCGATGTCCTTCGCGGTTTCCTGGGCCGAGATGAACCAGCGCGAGGAGGTCTCCGTGACCTTCCAGGGCACGCGCGCCGGCGGGATGGTCCGCCGGCTCTTCGGCACCGACGGCCTTGACGCCACCGCGATCGACGCCTGCGAGCTGTACACCCACGAGAACGGCCGTCCCGTCAACCGCTCCATCATCGTCCCGCCGGACGAGACGATGGGCCGGGTCCGCTCCGCGGTGAACTTCGTCCGCGTCCTCCAAGGCGCCGAGGAACCGCTCAATACGCCCGACCAGGCGCTCGCCCTGATGCGCATCATCGACGGCGCGTACCGCTCGGCCGAGACCGGCCGCCCCGTCGCCCTCTGAACCCCCCCCGTTCCCCGCACTCCGATGAACCTTCCCCGCAAACTCCGCATGGGCATGGTCGGCGGTGGCCGCGGCGCCTTCATCGGCGCCGTCCACCGGATGGCCGCCCGCCTTGACGGTGAGATCGAGCTCGTGGCCGGCTGCTTCTCCGCCGATCCGGCCAAGTCCCGCGCCTCCGGCGCCGACCTCCACCTCGATCCGGCGCGCGTCTACGGCACGTACGAGGAGATGGTCGCGCGCGAGTCCGCCCTGCCGGCCGACCAGCGCATCGACTTCGTCTCGATCGTCACCCGCAACAACACCCACTTCCCGGTCGCCAAGGCGTTCCTCGAGGCCGGGTTCCACGTGGTCTGCGACAAGCCCCTCTGCTTCTCGCTGGCCGAGGGCCGCAAGCTCCGCGAGGTCGTCCGCCGCACGGGCCGCGTCTTCGCCCTCACCCACAACTACACCGGCTACCCGATGGTGAAGGAGGCTCGCGAGTGGGTCCGCACCGGCCGCCTCGGCCAGCTGCTCAAGGTCGTGGTCGAGTACCCGCAGGGTTACGCGATCACCGCGCTCGAGGCCGACAAGGTGAGCCGCATCGCCAACTGGCGGATGGATCCCAACGTCTCCGGCGTCTCCAACTGCATGGGCGACATCGGCACGCACGCGCACAACCTCGCCCGGTACATCACCGGGCTGGAGGTCGAGGCGATCTGCGCCGAGCTGTCCACGTTCATCCCGGGCCGCCTGCTCGACGACGACGGCAACTGCCTCGTGCGCTTCAGCCAGGGCGTGAAGGGGATCCTCTTCGCCTCGCAGATCTCGAGCGGCGAGGAGAACAACCTGAACATCCGCGTCTTCGGCACGAAGGGCTCGCTGCAGTGGTTCCAGGAGAACCCCAACGAGCTCATCTTCAAGAAGGCGGACGCCCCCCAGCAGGTGCTCCGCCGCGGCAATGGCTACCTCGGGGCCGCCGCGCGCGGGGCCTCGCGCACGCCCTTCGCCCACCCCGAGGGCTTCATCGAGGCCTTCGCCAACATCTACCGCGGGGCCGCCGTGGCCATCGCCGACGCCATCGCGGGCCGCAAGGCCCCGAAGGGCGGGTACGATTTTCCCACGGTGGACGATGGCCTGGCCGGGATGGCCTTCATCGAGACCGCGGTGAAGAGCGGCCGCGCCGGCGCGAAGTGGGTCCGCTTCCCCAAGCTTTGAGCGGACTCGACAGGCTCGCCGCCTTTGGCGGGCCCGGAAGGCTCGCGGCGGTCGGCCTTCTGGCCATGGCCGCCGCCGTTGCCGCGCCGTACCCCAAGCCGGCGCCCGCCGCGCAGTTTCCCGAGTTCAAGCTGCCCGACCGGCAGGGAAATGCGTGGCGCGCCGCCCGCGAGGATTGGGACGGCGCGCGCCGCCGCGTGCGCGAGGACCCTGACTGGGCCGAGTGGTTGCGGCGCGAGCGCGCGGAGGTCGAGCGCTGGCGCGCCCGCCACCAGGACCGCGTCGAATGGCTCCCGGGCTGGTCGCACGATGGCGTGAGTCCCAAGGATGGGTCCCGCCTGATCTGGAACGACCGGATCCCGCGCGAGGAGGTTCAGTTCTTCTCCAGCCCCTCCGATCCCGAGGTCGAGATCACGCCCAAGCTCCACGCCTGGTGGGTCGTCACCTTCCGCGGCCAGCACGTCGAGATGCTGGTCCGGGCGGCGCGTCTGCACCGCCTGACCGGCGATGCGGCCCTGGCCGACTGGGTGCGGGGGCAGCTGGATTTCTACGCCGACAATTTCCTGCGCTGGGAGCCGCAGCGGCCGGGGCATCCGGCGCGGCTTTTCTGGCAGACCCTGACGGAGGCGAGCAACCTGGTGAAGTTCACCGAGGCGGTCCGGCTGCTCGGGCCCGCCGCGCCGCCGGAGCAGCGGGCCGCGTGGCTGCGCCAGTTTTTCCTCCCGGAGGTGCGCGCCCTCAACTCGACCCAGCAGGCGATCCACAACATCGCCGTGTGGCAGCGCTGCGCGGTGGCGCAGGTGGCGCTGCTCTTCGGGGACAACGACCTCTGGCGGGAGGCCCTCGACGGGCGCTTCGGGCTGCGGGCGCAGCTGGCCGAGGGCATCACCGGGGACTACCTCTGGCAGGAGCAGTCGCTCGGCTACAACAGCTTCGTCCTGCGCGCGGTGCATTCGCTCGCGCTGGCCGCGGGCCTCGCGGGCCGTGCTGGGGAACTCGCGCCCGAGCTCGCCCTCGCCCACAACCTGCTGCTGGCGCCGCTGGTCCTCCGGTTCCCGAACGGGGAGCTGCCCAACCCCGCCGACAGCGGGCGCATCGGGCGCGCGCCGGCGCCGGATTTGTTCGCGGAGGTTTACCGGGTCTTCCCGACGCCCCTCGGCCTCGAGGAGGCGGGCCGCGTCCGCGACTGGAACACGCTGCTCGACCCGCCCGCGCGGCCGCCCGCGGCCGTGCCGCTGCCCGCGGTGACCAGCCGCAGCCTGGAATCCAGCCGGATGGCCGTGCTGCGCGGCGGCGGCTGGCAGGTCTTCTTCCATTACGGCCAGCTCACGCGGACGCACAGCCAGGCGGAGGCGCTGAATTACTCCGTGTACTGGGGCGAGCGCCCGCTGTCCCGCGACCCCGGCACCGTCGGCTACGGCTCCCCGCTGCATCGCGGCTATTACACGCGCGGGCTGAACCACAACGTGCCGCTGGTCGACGGGGAGGGCCAGCAGGGGCACGCGCCCGGCGAGCTCACGTCCTTCGCGCCGGACGCGGTGGCGGCCGTGCAGCCGGTCTATCGGCCCGGCGTCCGGGCCACGCGGGCCCTCGCGTTGCGGGACGGGTCGCTGGTGGATACGGCCGAGGTCACGAGTGCGAAGGGTCCACGCCGGCTGGGCTTGGCGCTGCACTTCCAGGGGCGGGTGCGCCTGCCGGGGAGTTTCCGCGCGGCGGGGGAGTGGGCCGCGGGTTGGCCGGAGGAATTCGGATCTTGGACGGAAGTGACCGTCCGGGAGTTCACCGGGGAGGTCCGCTTCGAGGTGGATCTGGGCGGCGGGGTGCGGGTGCCCGTGACGATCGCGGCACCCGGGCGGTTCCGCGTCTGGCAGGGCAGTTCGCCCGACGTGCCTCCGCGGCGGCGCGAAAGCCTTTACCTGGAACTCTTCGAGCCGGCGGCGACGGCGACCTTCGTGACCACGTTTCGTCCGCCGGCGGAGGCGGCACGGTAGGCGCCCGTCACGGGGGCGTCAGCGTCGTGTCGTCGGGTGTGCCAAAGCGGCGGTCCGGTCCGGCGCTGGTGATCTCCATCCGTTCGCCGCTGAGCTGGTGGAAGCGGTAGGCCGTGCCCCAGCGGTCCTGGAGTTCCCCGTTCGCGTTGAGGGCGGGGTGGCGGCGGGGGACGAGCGCGAGTTCGAGGCGGTTGGTGCCGAGGAGGGCCGCGGTGATGTCGGCGTTATCGCCCACCGGGTTGCCTTCGCGGGGGAAGTTGGTGCGCCAGGTATCGAACAGTTCCTGCAGCACCGCGAGGTCGGCGGCGACCGCGCCGCCGGGGGCGTTGAGGCGGGCGGCGATCGGGAAGGCGGCGGGATCGTAGGGGACGGTCCCTTCGCTCGCCGCGGCAGCGGCCGGGGCGGCGAGGGCACGTTGCTGCGCGGGAGCCTCGCCGGCAGGGCCGGCCGGGGACGTCGCGGGGGCGGGCGCAGCCGGGGCGGAGCTGGCGGGGGCCTGCGGTCCCGTTGCCGGGCCCGGGCCGGGCAACGCGGCGGGGGGCGCCGGCGGGCGGGTCCAGAACCACAGCCCGGCCGTGAGCAGCACGAGCAGGACGGCGGTGAGCGGGGAGCGGAAGCGCACGCGGGCGGCCCGGTTCAGACGAAGCCGAGGTTGGGCTTGGCGAAGCGGCCGAGGTTCGGGAACACGATGGGCAGGTCGGTGGCGCTAACCCCGAACCAGGACGCGAGCGTGGCGGAGTATTCGTCCACGCTGGTGGTCGGGATCCACATGCCGCGGGTGCCGGCGTCGTCGGGGCCGCGGATCGTGAGGTCGGCCATCCGGCCGTAGAGGTCGCCGCCCTTGACCGCGCCACCGACCACGAAGTGGTTGGAGCCCCAGCCGTGGTCGGAGCCGTCGCCGTTGGTGTTGTAGGTGCGGCCGAAGTCGGAGGCGGTGAAGAGCGTGACCTGATCGGCGCAGCCGAGCTCGACGGTCGCGCGGTAGAACGCGGCGACGCTGCGGCTGATGTCGGCGAAGAGGTTGGCGTGGGCGCCGAGCTGGGCGTCGTGGAGGTCGAAGCCGCCGATGCGGGCGAAGTAGATCTGCCGCTTGAGGCCGAGCTGGGGGGCGGAGGCGATGAGGCTGGCGATCGTGCGCAGCTGCTGGCCGAGGCCGGTGCCGGGGAAGGCGGTGGTGAAGGGGGCGTTGCCGGAGAGCACGCCGCTGATCAGGGCGCTGTCGGCGATCGCGTTTTCGGTGACCCCGGAGAAGGCGGCCTCGAAGAGGTTGGCGTTCTGGCGGGCGAGCAGGTCGTTCTGGGCCGCCCGGCGGAGGTTCGCGGGCACGCTGGTGCCGGAGGCGGCGGAAAGGGAGACGGCGCCGCCCGGGTTCACCGCGAACTGGACCACCCGCTTGCCGACCTGGAACGAGTTCTGCCCGTTCAGGCTGATCGACATCGAGATGCTGGTGTTGCCGTTGAGGGCGTGCGTGAGGTCGGCGACCCGGCCGCCCCAGCCGGTGGCGAACGGCTTGTCGGCGATGCTGCTCTGCCATTCGACCTGCTGGTCGTTATGCGAGAAGAGCTGCGGCGGCAGCGGGACCGAGCGCGCCGCGTACTGCGCCTTGGTCGTGGGCACCACCAGCGTGCCGACGTTGCCGAGGAGGGCCATCTTGCCCTGATCGAAGAGTGATTTCAGGCCGGTGGTGTTCGTGCCGGCCACGTCGGCGTTCAGCGAGGAGTGCAGGCCCCAGCCGCGGCCGTCGCTGGTCGTGGGCTTGATCTCCAGCAGCTGCGAGCGGGGCAGGGCGATCGCCCCGCGGCCGGCGGCCGATGCGTAGGCGTCGTAGCCCGCGGGGTCGAACGGCACGATCATGTTGTTGGCGTCGTTGCCGCCCGCGAGGAACAGGCACACGAGGGCCTTGAAGTCCGAGGGGATGTTGCCGGCCCGCTCCGGCGGCTGCGGGCCGTTGCCGGGGCTCGCGACGGCGCCCATCATCCGCAGCTGGGCGAGGGTGGACAGCATGCCCGTCGCGGTCACCGCGGCGCAGCACTGGCCGAGGAACTGGCGGCGGACCGGGTCGAAGGTGGGGTTCTTGGGATTCATCGCGGGATTACTTCTGGACGGCGCCGTGGGGGGAGGTGAGGACGAGGTAGAGGGCCGAGCGCACGCGCTCGATGTCGTTCGCGGTCGCGGTGCCCGTGCCGGCGGGCAGGCCGTTGACGGCGGCCACCACCCGTTCCCGGGCGGCGGCGGGCATCATGCCGCCGGTGAGCAGGAGGTTCAGCCGGTCGACCAGCTGCGCCGGGGTCCGCGTCAGCGGATAGAGCGGCGCCAGGTTGAGGCCCACCGTCTGCTGCGCGAGGTCCGTGGCGGAGCGGGTGGTGTAAATGTAGTTGTAGTAGAAGTTGGGCTGGGTGAGCGCCGTCGTGTCGTTTAGGATCTGATATTCCGGGGCGTAGAGGCCGGCCTCGGCGATCGCGCCCGGGAGCACGAAGTTCGGCTCGAAGAAGTTAAACACCGTGTCGGCGCGGAGGGCCGCCTGCCCGAGGGAGCCCTCGGGGTTGAAGATCGGGAGGCGTCCGGAATTCGAGCCGCCGTCGAAGGCGCGGAGCAGGCCGGTCGTCACCAGCAGCGGCTCCTTGAGCTTGCCGAAGGTGGCGGTGGCCGCGACCGCCGGCGACCGGGCCTCGTAATCGAGCAGAATCGCCCGGACGACCGCCCCGAGGTCGCCGCGGACTCCGGCGCCGTTGTTGGCGAAGGCCTGCGCCACCCGGTAGACGTAGCCGGGGCTCGGGTTGCTCGTGACGAGCCGCTGGATGAGCTGGCGGCTGATGAACGGTCCGGTGTTCGGGTGTTGGACCAAAGCGTCCAGGGTGTCGGCGAGATCCTTCATCCCGCCCTGACCCGCGGGCAAGGTGCGGCTGCCGACGATGGTCTTGGCGGTGTCGTCGTGGAAGGCCGGCCAGAGCATCATCGGGTCGATGTAGTTGCCGGCGCTGCCGCGGAAGAGGGCGGCGTTGGCGGTCGCGTTGGTCGCGGCGTTGGCGTAGCCGAAGCCGGTGAAGACCTTCGCGGTCTGGACGATCGTCTCCTGCGTGTAGGTGGGGATCGGCTGGCCGGACGGGTCCAGGCGCAGCGTGCCATCGGGGTTGAGCTCGTGCAGGCCGATGGTGAACAGCTGCATGATTTCCCGGGCGTAGTTCTCGTCGGGCAGCGACGTCGGCAGGCCGGCGGCGTTGAAGGTGGCCTTCGCGCTGCGCAGGGAGCTGAGGTAGATGCCCATCATCGGGCTCAGGCTCACCTGTTCCAGCAGGTCGCGGAAGTTGCCGAAGGCGTGGTTGACCAGCAGGTCGTAGTAATTGGCGGCGCCCTCCTGCCACGCGGCGATGGTGCCGTTGCGGTCGGAGATGACCAAAATCTGGCTGAGGGCGAAGGCCACGCGCTGGCGGAGCTGGTCCGGGCCATCGACGGAGTGCTTCCACCAGGCCGCCTGGCGGTGGGCGCCCCCCGGCCGCTGGTAGGCGAGGGTCACCGGGTCGCGGTTGCCGTTCCCGCCCACCGTCTGGTTGCGGTTGAAGTCGTTCATCGTCTCCTGAAAGTGCGAGGAGGCGGGCACGGCCACGATCTGGTCCATGATCCAGCGGAAGTACCCCTTCTGCCGCACCTCCGCGATGGTCTGCTCCGTCGGACCGAAGGTGGCCTGCAGCAGGAAGCGCGCGGCATCGGCGTCGGAGACGCGCGTGAGGTCGATCGCGGGGGCCGGTGCCGGCGGGTTGAAGACCGCGGAACCGCTGCTGCGCACAAAGCCGCCGGCGAGTTCACCGGCCGGATTGAGCGCGGTGTCGATCGCCACCGTGACCCGGCCCGCCTTCAGGGCCGCGATCAGGTCGGCGGTGGAGTAACGGCCCACGGGGGCGAAGGTCCAGACGGCGTTGTTCACCTGGCCGTTCGGCAGGTTCATCACGTAATCCCCGTTGATCGCGAGGTGGGCGACGACCTGCGGGGAGCTCAGGTTGGAGAAGGACACGTTCACGAACGCCGACTTCTCGTCCGGGGCCAGTTGCACCGTGGCCGAGCCGTAGGCGGTCGAGGCGCTGACGCCCGGCGCGGTCCGCAGGGTGGAGACGTAGAGCGTGCCCGAGTTCGCGAAGAGCGTGACTCCGGCGCTGGCGTCCACCCCGAGGCCGTAGGCGTTGCGGGGTTCGAGCGAGAGCTCGACGGTCCGCGAGAGCGTGTTCGCCGGATTGGCGCGGGGCTGGAGGGTGACGGTCGCGCTGGTGGCGCCGGCCGGGATGGTCACGCGGCCGGGGAGCGGGTCGAAGTCGACGCCGGCGGCGGCGGAGCCGGCGAGGCGGTACTCGACGGTGATCGCCTGGCTGACCGGCCCGACGCGCGAGAAGGTGAACACCGCCGGGCTGCCGGCCACGGCGTCCGTGGCGGCCACCGACGCGCGGACGCTCACGGTGGAAAGGGTTTCCGGCGAGAGGTCGTAAACCTCCACCAGCGCGGTGCCGGTGGCGGTGCCCACGCCGTTGGCCTGGATGGTGTAGTTGCCGGGGGCGAGGTCGAGGAGCAGAGCGGAGTCGCGGCTGCCGGCGGCGAAGGGGAAGGCGCCCGCGGCGGTGAAGGCGGCGCGGAGGGCGGCGGCGCCGGCGGTTTCCCAGTTGTCGTTGGCCCCGCCCGGAATCTGCCGGCCGGCAGCGTCGAGCACCGCGATCGCCGGGTCGGGCAGGGTGCCGCCGACGCCGAGCGCCCCCAGGGCGGGGCCGGCGGCGCGGATCAGCACTCGGCGGGCGCCGCCGCCGGGGGCGACGGAGAGGCCGGAGAAGAACGTCTGGTTGGCGCTGCCGACGAGGGCGCGGGTCGAGAGGTTCAGGAGCCGCGCGGAGCCGCTGACGTCGTAGACCTCGAGGATGGCGACGCCGGACGTGTTGCCCACGCCGCTGACCTGGGCGGTGTAGGATCCCGGGGAGAGGGTGGCGACCAGCGCCGCGTCGCGGCTGCCGGCGGTGAGGGGGAAGGCGCCGACGCCGGCCATCACGCCCTGGTCGTCCGTGCTCCAGTTGTCATTCGTGAGCACCAGGACGCCGTCGGAATTGTAGACCTGCAGCAGGGGGTCCGCGAGCACGCCGGTGAGGTTGAAGGGGGCGGTGGCGAGGCGGGCGCCGACGGCGCGGATGAGGATCCGCTTGGGGGCGCCCTGCTGGACCACGAAGCCGGTGATCATCACGTTCGTGCCGGTGCCGACCTGGGCGCGCGTCGAGAGGTTGGCCAGGCGCTGGTCGTACTGCGCGGCGCGGGCGGGGAGGACGGCGGCGAGCGCGAGGGCCAGGAGGGGGAGCAGGGCCGGGGAGGGGCGGGAAAACGGGCTCATAGGGAACGGGCGGTCGGAACGTTGGCTCCGGCGACGACGCCGGGGTCGAGGGGGTTACGATTCGTTAATGCAATCCGGCCGCGTGTCCAGCCGGGGCGTGAGGGTTGGGTAGTTTTCCCCTAGGGTCGCGGAAGGGGGGCTCCGGCGTGGTCTTTCGCATCGACCGCGGCGGGCGGCCTCGGTTCTCCTACGGCGATGATCCCCGTCGCCTTTCCGCCGCGCCCCCGGTTGGGGCGTTCCCTCTTCCGATGACTCGGGCCCAGCTGGAAACCGCCCGGCGGCTGCTCTGCGCCCTGCAGGACCACCTGTTGGCCGCGCTGGGGGCGGCCCGGGCCCGCGGCGGGCGCGATTTCGCGCGGGTGGCGGGGGTGACCGCCGCGGACACCATCTATCAGGTCGACCGGGTCGGCGAGGCGGCGATCCTGGAGTGGTTCGGCCGGAATTGGCCGCGGGATTGGCCGGTGGAGATCGTGATGGAAGGACTGCCGGAGGGGGCGACGACCTTTCCGGCGGGCACGCTGGCGCGGCGCACCGCGGTGCGCTGCATTCTGGACCCCATCGACGGCACCCGCTGCCTGATGTACGACAAGCGGCCCGCGTGGTCCCTCGCGGCGCTCGCCCCGCAACGGGGGGCGCGCACCCACCTGGGGGACATCGTGGTCGCGGCGATGACGGAGCTGCCGACGTCGAAGCAGGCGCAGGTGGACCAATTGAGCGCGGTGGCCGGCCGGGGGGTCCGGGCCGAGCGGATCGCGTTGGGTGACGGTTCCCGCCGGCGGTGGCGGCCGCGGCCGTCGCGGGCGCGGGATTTCGCCCACGGGTTCGCGGCCCTGGCGCGCTTCTTCCCCGAGGGCAAGGGCCTGTTGGCGACGTTCGAGGAGGAGCTCTGGCGGGAGCTCGGCCTGCACGGGCGCGGGGGCGGCCAGCTGGTGTTCGACGACCAGTACCTTTCCACCGGGGGGCAACTCTACGAGCTGCTCGCCGGCCACGACCGGATGCTGGGGGATCTCCGGCCGCTCGCGCACGCCCGGATCGGCCTGCCTGCGACCGCCCTGGCCTGCCACCCCTACGACATCTGCACCGCCCTCATCGCCCGCGAGGCGGGCTGCGTCGTCGAGGCGCCGGCCGGCGGGCCCCTGCGCTGCCCCCTGGACACGACCTCCCCGGTCGCGTGGATGGGTTATGCGAACCCCTTCCTCGCCCGGCGGGTCCGGCCGGTGCTCCGGCGCCTGCTGCGGCGATTTTTCTGAGGGCCGCCTCGCCTCCCGAGGGCGCTGACGCCACGCGCGCCCGGCGGGCGCGGGGTGGCCGCGGCGAATCTCCTTGCCCCGTCGGGCTGCCCTGACGTCGGTAGGGCCGTACCCCGCGGCGATCACCCCCGTTGCCTGTTCCTGCCATGAACCTCGCGCTCGGCCTCTGTGCCCTTGCCTTTGCCCTGTCCCCGCTGGCCGCGGCCGAGCGGCCCAACATCCTCTGGCTCACCAGCGAGGACCATGGGCCGCACTTGGGCTGCTACGGGGATCCGCTGGCCCGGACGCCCCACATCGACGCCCTGGCGGCCAAGGGCATGCTCTTCAAGCGGGCATGGTCGAACGCCCCGGTCTGCGCGCCGGCGCGGACGGCCATCATCTCCGGCCTGTTCCCGACCTCCCTCGGGGCGGAGCACATGCGGAGCGAGGTCGCGATGCCCGTGGGGGCGAGGATGCTGCCGCAGTACCTGCGCGAGGCCGGGTATTATTGCACCAACAACGCCAAGGAGGACTACAACCTCACCCAGCCGGGGCAGGTGTGGGATGAGTCCTCCGCCCAGGCGCACTGGCGCAAGCGCCCGGCGGGCGCGCCGTTCTTCGCCGTCTTCAATGCCGGCCAGAGCCACGAGGGCCAGGTCTATCGCCGGCCGCATGAGGCCGTGCTCGACCCAGCGGCGGTGCGCGTGCCAGCCTACCACCCCGACACCCCGGAGGTGCGGCGCGACTGGGCGCAGTACCATGACAATGTCAGCACCGTTGACGCGATCGCGGGTGGTCACCTCCGGGAGCTCGCGGCGGCCGGGCTGGCCGAGGATACGATCGTGTTCTACTACGGCGACCATGGCCCGGGCCTGCCACGCAACAAGCGCTGGCCGGGTGATTCCGGCCTGCGGGTGCCGCTGGTGGTTCACTTCCCGCCGAAGTGGCGGCACCTGGCCCCGAAGGAGTACGCGCCCGGCGCGCGCTCCGACCGGCTGGTGAGCTTCGTCGACCTGGCGCCCACCGTGCTGAGCCTCGCGGGCATCGCGCCGCCGGCGGCGATGCAGGGCCGGGCCTTCGCGGGCCGGCATCAGGTCGACGGTCCCGCGTACCTGCACGGCTTCCGCGGCCGGATGGACGAGCGGTACGACCTCGTGCGTTCCGTCACCGACGGCCGCTACGTCTACCTGCGCAACTACTGGACGCACGTGTCCCAGGGGCAGCGGGTGCGCACCCAATTCCAGATGCCGACCACGCAGGTCTGGCGCCGGCTGTATGACGAGGGCCGGACGAACGACGCGCAGTCGATCTTCTGGCGCGAGCCCAAGGCGCCGGAGGAACTTTACGATTTGCACACCGACCCGGACGAGGTGCGCAACCTCGCGGCGGCGCCGGAGCACCGCGCGGTGCTCGAGCGGCTGCGGGGCGAGGCCCGAGCCCACGCGGAACGCATCCGCGACCTCGGGTTCCTGCCCGAGGCGGAGCTCCACGCCCGCGCCGGCCGGGCCGCGCCGCGCGATGTCCTCCGCACCGAGGCCGCCTATCCATTCGCCCGCGTGCAGGCGGCCGCGGAGACGGCCGCGGGGAACGACCCCGGCGCCGTTCCGCAACTGCAGGCGTACCTGAAGGACGGGGACGCCGGCGTGCGGTACTGGGGCGTGATGGGGGCGCTGATGCGCGGTCCGACGGCGACGCGGGCGATGCGCGAGGGGCTCGTCGCCGCCCTGCAGGATCCCTCGGCGAACGTGCGCATCGCCGCGGCGCAGGTGCTCGCCCGGCACGGCGACGCGTCCGATCTGCCCCGGACCCTCGACACGCTGCGGGCCTGCGCCGACCCGACGCGGACCAGCGCCTTCGCCGGCATCGCGGCGATGAACGTCATCGATGAACTCGGCGAGCGGGCGCGCCCGCTGCTGGATTTCGTGCGCGGCATGGAAGTGCGCGATCCGCAGACGCCGTCCCGCAACAACGACTACGTGCAGCGCCTGAAGGGCATCGTGCTGGAACGTTTCGGCGAGGCGCCCGTGACGCCGGCCCGCAAAAAGCGCAACTGAGCCCATCCCACCCGCCGTCCGCCTCTCGCTTTCCGTCCTCCCCAACCGGTTCCCGGACCGGCTCCAATCGCCCCGCCCAGCCATGCCCACTCCTTCCTTTTCCCGCCTCATTGCCGCGACCTGGTGCGTGCTCACCCTGACCGCGCTCCCCGCCGCGGAACCCGCGGCCCCGACGGGGGCGATCCGCGGCCGCGTCCAAAACGTCGCGACCGGCCAGTACCTCAACAACGCCCGCGTCACGATCAAGGGGACCGCGCTCGCGGACCTCACCGATGAGTCCGGCACCTACCGGATCGCTCAGGTGCCGGCGGGGACCGTCGTCCTGCAGGTGTTCTACACCGGGCTCGATGCGGAGGAGGTCACCGTGCGGATCGCCGGCGGGGGCACCGTGGTGCAGGACGTCAGCCTGACCAGCGCCGCCCTGTTCGGGAAGGGGCAGGGGACGGTGAAGCTCGACGCCTTCGTCGTGTCCACCGGCCGCGACACCAACGCGGCCTCGATCGCGGTCAACGAGCAGCGCTTCGCCCCGAACCTCAAGAATGTGGTCAACACCGACGCCTTCGGGGATGTCACGGACGGCAACGTGGGCGAGTTCCTCAAGTTCCTGCCCGGCATCACCACCGACACGGATGTGAACGAGGGTGGGACGGTGACGACGATCTCCGTGCGCGGCTTCAGTTCCGGCATGACGCGCGTCTCGAGCGACGGCGCCCAGCTGGCCAACACCGGGAGCGCGCAGGGGAACATCCGGACGTTTTATTTCAGCCAGGTTTCCGCGAACAACGTCGCGCGGGTCGAGGTCACCAAGGCGCCGACGCCGGCCACGCCGGCCGACACCCTCGCGGGCTCCGTGAACATGGTGAGCAAGAGCGCGTTCGAGCGGAAGACCGCGCAGTTGAACTACAGCCTGAGCCTGACCGGGAGCAGCCAGAACCTGAGCCTGCAGCGGGAGCCGTTCGTCAACGACGCGCGGGTCCGCAAGATCCTGCCGGGCGTGATGTTCGACTACACGCTGCCGGTGA
This sequence comes from Opitutaceae bacterium, assembly GCA_027485815.1. Lineage (GTDB taxonomy): Bacteria > Verrucomicrobiota > Verrucomicrobiia > Opitutales > Opitutaceae > ER46. The sequence goes on along the minus strand of JAIXQE010000157.1, from coordinate 3,033 downwards.
ACCGGGACTTCGGGATCGTGGTCACCGGCCAGAGCATCGACCGCCATACGGATCAGGCGCTGAACACAAAGACGTACGGCACCGGGGCCGCCGGCGCGAGCAACGCCAACCCTTACCTGCAGGCGATCCGGTTCCTCGAGGGCCCGCGCCTGGCGTACCGGCGTTCGCTGGCGGTGAAGGCCGACTGGCGCGTCGCCACCTACTCGGTCCTGTCGGCCGGTTTCCAGACCAGCGCGTTCCTCAACGAGCGCTCGCCGATCGAGACCGCGATCAGCGCCGGCACCAACGCGACCCCGGCGGTGGCGGGGGGCAAGCCGCTGACCTTCGGACCGGATTTCACGAGCGGCGCGACGGGCCGCGGCAGCATGACCCTGATGGGCGGGGCGGACTTCCAGCAGCCGGGGCGCACGCGGGCCGGGAATTTCCGCTACCGCTTCGACGACGGGAAGTGGCGCATCGAGGCCGGCCTCGATCACTCGATCTCGATCGGCGCCGTGCGGGACAGCAACGCCTCCCCGCCGCGGTTCCGTGCCCTGGCCTACAGCTTCGCCGTGCCCATCCGCGTCCAGTTCAACGACCTGGGGGACGTTGCGCCGCGGACCATCCGGCTCTTCGACAACAACGAGCGCGAGGTGAGCATGTTCGAGCTGCGCAACTACCGCCTCGCGACGGCCCAGAGCACCTTCCGCGACTTCACCGACAGCCTTGGGAGCGGCAAGCTGGACGTCCGCCGCCAGCTGCCCTTCGTCCCGTTTCCGGCCGCGGTGCAGGCGGGGTTCCTGACCCGGACCCAGGAGCGCGACATCCGCCGGTACAACCCGATCTGGACCTACACCGGGCCGGCCGACACGTCCTTCATGGCCCACACGGAATACCGGACCCGGGCCGACCCGCGGTTCCAGGCCATGCAGTGGCCCTCGGTGGTCAAGGCGTGGGCCGCGTGGCAGGCGAATCCCGGCCTCTTCACCCAGACGCCCGCGCAGGTCGTCGCCACCGAACAGTTCAAGATCATGAACTCGGAGTACGTGCGCGAGCGGGTGGCCGCCCAGTACGCGATGGTGGAGCTCAAGCCTTTCGCGCGCCTGTCGCTGCTGGGCGGGGTGCGCCGGGAGCGGACGTCGGTCGACGGGCTCGGGCCTATCTTCGATCCCACGGCGGTGTGGCTGCGCAATGCCGACGGCAGCTTCGCCCGGACGGCGGACGGGTCCCGCATCCGGAAGGCCGAGGCCGGGGCCGTCGGCTCGCTGCAGGAGCTCGCGCTCGTCCGCAAGGAGCGTGGCTTCCGCGCCAACCGGCTCTACGCGGGCAATTACCCGAGCCTGCACCTCACGTACCAGCAGAGCGCGAATCTGATCGCGCGCGCCGCGTATGCCGAGACCTACGGCCGCCCGGATTTCACGAACATCATCCCCAACACCTCGATCACCGAGCTCGACATCAACAATGATCCCAGCGCGCTCGACGGCCGGATCAGCGTGCGCAACCCGGGGCTGAAGCCGTGGTCCGCGCGGAATTGGGACCTCTCGCTGGAGTATTACACCCCGCAGGGGGGGCTGTTCAGCGTGGGCGCCTTCCGCAAGACCATCGAGGGCTTCTTCGTCTCGTCGACGATCATCGCCACCGAGCAGGACCTCCGCGAGTTCGACCTCGGCCCGGAGTACCTCGGCTGGGAAATCAACAGCACGGCCAACGGGGGCGACGCCCGCGTGGACGGGGTCGAGTTCAACGCGCAACATTCGCTGCAGGCCCTGGGGGGGTGGGGCCGGCCGTTCCAAGTCTTCCTCAACGGCACCAAGCTCAAGCTGTACGGCAACCAGCGCGGCAACTTCAGCGGGTTCGTCCGCGGCACGCTGAGCTGGGGCGTCACCTACAATCACCGGCGCTTCAAGGTGGTGGCGCGGTGGAACCATCGCGGGCAGCGGCTCGACTCCGTGGTCGCGGCGCTCAACCCGAACGGGGGCAGCTACACCATCCCGCGGACCATCATGGACCTGAACGCGGAGTTCCGGGTGAGCCCGCGGCTGTCCGCCTTCGCGAGCGCGCAGAACGTGTTCGCGGTGTCGGACAAGGTGGAGCGCTTCGGCGACAACACCCCCGCCTACGCCCGCCGCACCTCCGACACCAACACGGGCGTGCTCCTCACCTGGGGGGTGAGGGGATCGTTCTAGCGCGGGGCCCGGGCGCCTCCGGGCGGGTCCCGGCGCCGGGCGCCGGTCCGCGCCGCTTTCCCGCTTGCCGCGGTGGGGGGCGGCGCCAACCCTCGCCGAAATCTACGTCCATGCCCAAGCGCCCAGACCTGAAATCCATCCTCATCATCGGGGCCGGCCCCATCGTCATCGGTCAGGCCTGCGAGTTTGATTATTCGGGGACGCAGGCGTGCAAGGCGCTGCGCGAGGAGGGCTACCGGGTGATTCTGGTGAATTCCAACCCGGCGACCATCATGACGGACCCGGAGTTCGCGGACGTCACCTACATCGAGCCGCTGACGGTGGAGTTCGTGGAGCGCATCATCATCGCGGAGAAGCCGGACGCGCTGCTGCCCACGCTGGGGGGGCAGACCGCCCTGAACCTCTCGATGGAGCTCAACAAGGCCGGCATCCTCGCGCGTCACGGCGTGGAGATGATCGGGGCGAAGCCGGAGGCGATCGCCAAGGGCGAGGACCGCGAGCTGTTCAAGCAGGCGATGCTGCGCATCGGCCTCGACGTCGCCCGCTCGCGCACCGTGAAGTCGATGGAGGAGGCGCGCGCGGCCGCCGAGGCGCTGGCAATGTTCCCGCTGATCATCCGGCCGTCCTTCACGCTCGGCGGCTCCGGCGGCGGCATCGCCTACAACCGCGAGGAGTTCGAGCGCATCGTCGCCAACGGCCTCGACCTCTCCCCGGTCCACGAGGTGCTCGTGGAGGAGTGCCTCCTCGGCTGGAAGGAGTACGAGATGGAGGTGATGCGCGACCACAAGGACCAGTGCGTCGTCATCTGCTCGATCGAGAACTTCGACCCGATGGGCGTGCACACCGGCGACTCCATCACCGTGGC
>JAIXQE010000162.1 GCA_027485815.1 Opitutaceae bacterium | reverse complement strand
CCCGGCGCCCCGGGCAACGCCTACGTGGATCCGGTGACGGGCCTCGTCGGCACGCAGTGGGCGTTCACCACCTCGATGAACGCGACGCCGTTCCACACCGGCGCCCGCGGCTACCGCGCCGCGCTCGCCTACCAGAAGAACCTCGGCCGCTGGGGCCGCCATCAGGCCAGCGCCTTCTTCCAGGACATGCAGTCGTGGGTGAATCAGGAACCGTGGCGCTTCTATGAGGCCGATGCCTCCGGCCGCGTCATCCAGAACCCCGCGCAGATCAACACCACCGAGTCCGGCCGCATCACGCTCCCTGCCGTCTGGATGCCAATCTTCCCCAAGGAGGTCATCGGCGGCCAGCAGTGGCCCTTCACCTCCCTCGTCCACCCGAACGGCAAGACCTATGTCTACCAGCCGCAGGTTTACGCCGGCGCCGTGCCCCCGACCCGCAACAACCCCCTCGGACTCTCCGGTCCGATCAACGCCACGACCGGGGAAAGCACCATCACCGGCTATTACCACGACGATACCAACGAGCGCAGCCACGGCTTCAGCCTGTTCAGCGAGTGGTGGAAGGGCCGCATCGACACGATGGCGGGCTACCGCGCGGAGGAGGCGAGCGCCTTCCGCACCAACACCGGCCTGCGCCGCGGACCGATCACCTACGACAGCCTCACCACCGGCGCCGTCATCGACACCCCGCTCAAGGGTGTGCGCGTGTCCCTCAACTATTCCACCAACGCGAAGATCAACTTCGACACTACGCGGGACATCTACAACCAGCCCCTCCCGGCCGGCAAGGGCGTGAGCCGCGACGTGGGCCTCAAGTTCGGGCTCTGGGAACACCGCATCTCGGGCAACCTCAACTACTACGTCTCCGAGGCGCAGAACTTCACCGCCGGACTCGGCGGGACCCAGAACGACGTCGATCCCAACGGCATCAACGGCCGCAACGGCGGCGGGGCCTACACTTACAGCCGCACTTCCGACGGCTACAACCTGACCCTCTCCGCCCGCCCGCTCCGCGGCTGGGAGGTCCGGGTCAACCTCGCCACCGCCAACGGCAGCGAGCGCAGCGACATCATCCTGCCGCAGTTCTACAACGACCAGTTCAACACCACCACCGTCGGCGGGCAGACGGTGGTGGGCGTCCGCGCCACGGCCGGCGGGGCGATCACGCCGCTGCTGGTCCCCTCCAACCCGCTGGATCCGACGTCCGCGCCGGTGCCGCTCTCGCTGGCGATGATGCGCGATCCCAACAGCGCCTACTTCGCCCAGCTCGACCCGGAGTCGGGCCAGATCCTCAACGCGCAGACGCTCGGCCTGTTTACGCCCGGCGTCGGCACCAACGCCACCGGCCTGCCGGTCTCGCAGCACCAGCTCGGCTTCGTCTCACCGTCGGGCGGCACGCTGATCGTCCGCAAGGCGGGTGAGCGCACCATCGGCTACGCCGAGCGCAGCTACAGCCTGATCAACCGCTTCCAGTTCGACCGCGGCGCCCTCCGCGGCCTGGTCGTCGGCCTGAGCAGCAGCCTCCGCGAGAAGCACCGGGGCTACATGTACAACGACGCCGCCGACGGAAACCGGCGGAAGATGTACTATTTCCCCGATCGGATGCTCCACGACGTCTTCGCGCTCTACCGGCTCAAGCCGTTCGGCAAGGTCCGCACGACGCTGCAGCTGAACGTCTCCAACCTGCTCGACACGAACGAGGTGATGTACCTCATCCGCTCGACCAACGGCACGCTCCGCTACGCCCAGTGGCTCAACTCCCCGCGCAAGCTGGGCGTGACCACGACGGTGAGCTTCTGAGCTCGGGCGGCTGGGCCGGCGGTGACTTTGTCTCCCGCCGGGGCCCGGTCTTGCTGGAGGGCATGCGCCCGTTCCGCGGGGCCGCGGGACCGCGGACTGGCCCCAGGTTCGCCCTTGACCTCCGGGGGCGCCGGGGACTCCCTTGGGGAGTTCTTTCGTTCACAAACGCCTAAGACGGTGCGCCATTCCTGCGCGCCGCCACGGGGGATCCAATTTCCGTTCCTGCGTCGTCGCAGGAGCGGACGGGGCGCACGGCCGCGAGCAATCGGGGCCAAGGTCACTTCCTAGGACCAAGCCCGTCAGCTAACCTCGTCGGCATTGGGAAGGGTGATCCGAAGGGCTCCGCGCGTGCGGGCCCGAGCTGGTCGCTCGGTTGCTATTGCCGACTGCACGGATCGCCCTTGGGCCGTGGAGGCGGCGCCTCACGCTTATGCCCGCCGTCCTGTCCTCGGTTCCGCCGTCCTCCCCGCGACCTTCGCCCCCCCGCGAAAGGCTCTCCGCTGCGCTGTGCCTCGGCGCCTTGGGCGTCGTGTTCGGCGACATCGGGACCAGTCCACTCTACGCCATGAAGGAGTGTCGGGACCATCTTCCCGGCGGCGTGGACGGCACGGCCGGGATCCTCGGGGTGCTCTCCCTGATGCTCTGGACGCTGTTCGTGGTGGTCTGCGTCAAGTACGTGCACGGCGTGACGCGGGCGGATCACCAGGGTGAAGGCGGCATCTTCGCGCTGCTGGCCCGGCTCCAGGCGCCCCGTCCCGGGGGCACGAGCGCGCGTGGCGGCGTCGTGACGCTGCTGATCCTGGCCGGGGCCGCGCTCCTGTACGGCGACGGCGTCATTACCCCGGCGATTTCGGTGCTGGGGGCCGCGGAGGGACTGGCGGCCGTCGATCCGCGTCTGGAGGCGGTGGTGCCGGCGCTCGCCGCGGCGATCCTGGGGGGGCTGTTCTGGTTTCAATCCCACGGCACGGATCGGATCGGGCGGATCTTTGGTCCGTTGATGCTGGTTTGGTTCACCACGCTGGGGGCCCTCGGGCTCTGGCACGTTGCCCAGAACCCGCTGGTCCTGTCCGCGTTCAATCCCTGGCACGGCCTCAACCTCCTGCGGCATGCGCCGGCTGAAGTGGCCGCGCTGCTTGGTGCCGTGGTGCTGACGGTGACGGGGGCGGAGGCGCTGTATGCGGACATGGGGCATTTCGGCCGGCGCGCGATCGCCGTGGCCTGGTACGGAGCGGCGCTGCCGGGGCTGGTGCTCAATTACCTCGGCCAAGGCGCCTACCTGCTGTCACACCCGGGCGCGAAGGAGAACCCGTTCTTCGCGCTCGCCTCGCCTGGGGCGCCGCGCGCCCTGCTCACGGCGCTGTCGATCGCGGCCGCCGTGATCGCCAGCCAGGCGCTGATCTCGGGGGCATTTTCGCTCACGCGCCAGGCGATCCAGCTCGGGTACTTCCCGCGGCTCCGCATCGTCCATACCCATGCCGAACACTCCGGGCAGATCTACCTGCCGTTCGTGAACGCCCTCCTGGCGATCGGCTGCATTGCGGTGGCGCTGGGCTTCAGGAGCACCGCGGCCCTCGCCTCCGCGTACGGGATTGCCGTCACCGGCACGATGGCGGTCACGACGTTTGCCTTCTATCTGGTGGCCCGCCGGAACCCGCGGCGCTCCCCCTGGTTGCTGGGTGCCGTCTGCGCGGCGTTCCTCCTGATCGACCTCGCCTTCCTCGGCGCGAATCTGGGCAAGATCCACGAGGGCGGCTGGCTGCCGCTGTTGATCGGAATCCTGCTGCTGGTCGTGATGCACACGTGGAAGGCCGCCCGGGCGGAAATCTATCGTCGGGTGTACGAGCGCGGAGTGACCGAGGCGGAACTGGCGACCATCGTGTCGAGCCCCCGGGTCACCCGCGTGCGTGGCGCCGCCGTCTTCCTCACCGGCTCGCCGGAAGGAGTGCCCACTTCCCTGATGCACCACGTGCGCTCCCACCGCGCGCTGCAGGAGACGGTCGTGCTGTTGACGCTGCGGACCGCGGAGGTGCCGTTCGTGCCGGAAGGGGAGCGGCTGGCCCTGCGGAAGATCGGCTGCGGCCTCTGGCGGGTGGTGGG
>JAIXQE010000027.1 GCA_027485815.1 Opitutaceae bacterium | reverse complement strand
CGCCGCGATCCGCACGCCGCTCGCGCTCGGCGAGAGCTACCGCAGCCTCCGCGAGCTGCAGCCGTTCCTCCCCAGCGTCGGCGTCCTGCAGCCCGATCTGGGCCGCTGCGGGATCACGGGGTCGCTGCGCATCGCCGCCGCATTCCCCGGGGACATCGTCCCTCACCTCAGCATCGCGATGGGCCCGCAAATCGCCGCCGCGCTTCATTTCGCCGCGGCCACCCCGAACTGCCCGCTCTGCGAATTCAACCCGCACGTGTTCGACGCCGCGAACGGCTTCCTGCGGAGCCCCCTCGTCCGGGAGGGCGGCGAGTATCACGTCTCCGCGGCGCCCGGTCTCGGCATCGAGTGGAACGCGCGCTTCGCCGAGCAGTTCGCATGACGGCACCGGCCGCAGCATCCGCCCCGTGCTTCCTCAGCTGCGACTGGGGCACCTCCGTGTTGCGCCTGCGCCTCGTCGATGGCCCGACGCGCCGGGTCCTCGCCGTCAGCCGGGGCGACCAGGGGATCGCCGCCACCTTCGGCGCCTGGCAGGCCGCCGGCGCCCGGCCCGAAGATCGGGGGAGCTTTTTTTCGCGCATCCTCGCGGAGCATCTCGCCCGGATCGGCGACCAGGCCGGCTCCGCGCTGGCAGGCCTGCCGCTGGTCATCTCCGGCATGGCCTCGTCGACGCTGGGCCTGTGCGAGCTGCCGTATGCCGCGCTCCCGCTGGCCCTGGACGGCAGCGGCCTGACCACGGCGCGCCTGGGCCCGGAGGAGGGGCTGGCCCACCCGGTACTGCTCATCTCCGGGGTCCGGAGCCAGGACGACGTAATGCGCGGCGAGGAAACCCAGCTCATCGGCGCCATCGCCCTCGGCGCCGAGGCACGGACCGCGCCCGCGGTGCCCCGCGTGCTGGTTTTCCCCGGCACGCACTCGAAGCACATCGAAGTCCGCGGCACCCACGCGGTCGCCTTCCGCACCTACATGACGGGCGAGTGTTTCGAGCTGCTGGCGACGCGGAGCGTGCTGGCCAACTCCGTGACGCCCGGAGCCGCGCCGGCCGAAGCGGAACAGCTCGCCAGCTTCGCCGCGGGCGTACGAGGGGGGGCAACCGGGAACCTGCTCAACGCGATCTTCCACACCCGCACGCGGGCGCTGCTGGAGGCCTGCCCGGCGACCGCCAATTACCATTACCTCAGCGGCGTGCTGATCGGGGCGGAAGTGCGCGAGCTGGCGGCGACGGATGTTCCGGTCACGCTCGTCGGCTCCGGTCCGCTGCTGGCCGCCTACCGGAGGGCGTTCGAGGTGCTGGCGCCCGGGGCGCTGCAGTCGGTGCTGGACGCCGACGATTGCCTCATCGCGGGTCAACTGCGGGTGGCCCGGCACCGCGGACTCCTTTGAACCCATGATCCTCCAACCCTTGCCGCCGGATCGCCGCGCCGCCCGGATTTTCCCTTCTTCCCCTCGATGAATTCCCTTCCCCTCATCCGCCTCGTCCTGTTGTTCGCCTCACTGGCCGCGCTGCGCGCCGCGACTCCCGGCTCCTCCACCCCGCCGGGCGATGATGCGACCTGGCTGCGCACCCGGGGCGCCCTGATCTTCCACGATGCCTTCGAGCGCGAGGAGGCCGGCAATCTCGCCAAGGCCATCGGCAACGGCTGGAACAGCGCCACCGCCGACCGCGTACCGCAGATCAAGATGGCCGATCTCGACGGCGGTATCCTCAAGATCGCCAGCGCCTCGAAGGAGGCCGGCCACGCCGCCCACATCCACCACGAGGCCGGCTTCACCGATGGCGGCGCCGTGGTGCGCTTCCGGTTCCCCGGCTTGAGCAAGGGTGAGTCGCTCCAGGTCGGTTTCGTCGACCGCGAGACCAAGGGCATCCACGCCGGGCACCTGTGCTACGCCAATCTCACCGCGTCCGGCGTGACCCTCATGGATTGGAAGACCGGCGTGATGGACCTCGAGATCCGCCAGCGCCGGCATCCCTACCTCGACCGCAAGGAGAAGCTGCCGGCCGATCTCGACGCCCTGCTCCAAACCAAGCAGGTCACCGTACCCTGGAAGGCGGACACCGAGTGGCACGAGCTCGTCCTCGTAACCGAGGGCGACGAGATGCGCCTCAGCCTCGACGGAAAGGTCGTCGCCCGCCACCGCTCCGCCGGCTTCGCGCACCCGATGAAGCGTTGGTTCAGCTTCCTCGTTCCAAACACCGTCTGGATTGACGACGTGAAGCTCTGGAAGGTGAAGTGACCCGCCGGCGAACCCCATGCTCCCACGCCTGATCCCGCACCTCGTCCGCGTTGGACTGCTGCTCCTTGCGGCCGGCGGGGCAACCGCGCGCGCGGCGGACACGGCCGCGGGCACGATGCCGGAACGGCACCGGGACTTTCTCGCCAAGAATTGCCAAGGGTGCCACGGAGCGGAAAAGCAGAAGGGGCGGTTCCGGGTGGACGACCTGCCGCTGGCACTGGCGGATCTGCCCACCGCGGAGCGCTGGCAGAAGATCCTCAACGCGCTGAACGCGGGCGAGATGCCGCCCGAGGACGAGCCGCAGCCCGCGCCCGACGCGAAGGCCAATTTCCTCGACGACCTGTCGAACACGCTGGTCGCCGCGCGCCGGAGGCTCGCGGATCAGAACGGCGTGATCACGCTCCGCCGGCTCAACCGCCGCGAGTACGCGAACACGCTGCACGCTCTCCTCGGCGTCCACGTCGACGTGAGCCCGCTGCCGGCCGACACGGGCGGTCCCCACTTCGACACCGTGGGCGCCGGCCTGTTTGTGAACGGCAACCAGTTCGAGCTCTATGAGACGCTGGCGCTCGAGGCGCTCGAGGAGGCCCTCCGGGCAGCGGCCGTCGACTCCACGCCGCGGCGATTCCGGTTGGAGCTGGAAACGGGCCATCCGGCGTTCCTGAAGCGAAACCGGGAGTCGCTGGAGGCCATCGAGCGGATGAAGCGCTGGATGAAGGCGGTGGACGACGCCGCGGCGCTCCCCGAGAACGCCGCGCTGGTGGCGAAGTTGCGGCAGGACGCGCCGACCGCCGACGACCTGCGTTTCCACTGGCACAAGATTCCTGGCGCCCCGAGCCCGATGGAGTTCGGCTTCAGCAAGGAGACCGAGGTCAACCCGCGGATCATCTACCGACACCGGGAGTACGTGGATTTCATCCGCTACGACGACTACTACCTGCGGCTGCCCGCCCTCGACCGGGGCGCCTACCTGCCCGTGCGCTCCAATAGCCAGCCCTTCGGCTTCGGCGGCACCGGACTCGCCACCGAGCCGCGGCTGCCCATCCCGCGGGATTTCCCTCCGGGGGACTATGTGGTCCGCATCCGCGCCGCGGCCGCGCCCGGCGCCCCCGCGGAGCGCCGCTTCCTGGATTTCGGCCTGAAGGGCGCCTACGTGGCCGGCCCCGGCACGCCCGCGCGCAGCACCCATCATGTCACCGGCACGCTCGAGGCGCCGGAGGTGATCGAGATCCCGTTCACGCTCACCCGGGCGAACGTGGAACAGAATCACCGCCAGCTGTTCGTGCGCGAACGCGGCTTCATGAACCTCGCGCGGTCGCAGCAGCTGTTCCGCGAGGCCGTGCAGCGCAACGGGCACGGGCCCGAGGTGGCAATCTGGATCGACTGGATGGAGATCGAGCGCCAGCCCGTCTCGCCCGGGACCCTGCCCCCCGGCCTCCGCGCGCTCGACCTGCCGCTCGACAACCAGTTGGCAAACGTGCCCGCGGAAAGACTCCGCGCCGCCCTCGCGCGGTTCGCGCAGGAGGCCTACCGCGGCGTTCCGGCACCCGACGGCCTGGTGGATCGGCTGCTGCGGCTCCACACATCGCGCCACGCGATGGGTGGCACGCCCCGGGACGCGCTCAAGCAGGCCCTGGCCGCTGTGCTGTCGTCCCCGCGCTTCCTCTACCGCGCCGAACCGGAGCCCGACGCCGCCCGCCGCCCGCTCGACGGCGGGGAGCTCGCGACCCGGCTCTCGTACTTCCTCTGGGGCGCCCCGCCGGACCGCGCCCTGCGCGACCTCGCCTCGTTGGGCCAGCTCCAGCGGCCCGAGATCCTTAAGGCCCAGACCGACCGCCTGCTGGACGACCCGCGCTCCGCGCACTTCGTGCGCCCGTTCCTTTCCCAATGGCTGACGCTGGACCGCCTGGATCTCTTCCAATTCAGCCAGACCCTCCACCCGCGGTTCGACGACGCGGTGAAGGGGGCCGCGCGGCAGGAAGTTTACGAGACCTTCGGCGCCCTGCTGCGGGACAACGGCCGCCTCGGGGAGTTGCTCAGCGCGGACCACGTGGTGATCAACGCGCTGCTCGCCGACTACTACGGGATTCCCGGCGTGACGGGGGACGCGTTCCGCAAGGTGCCGCTCCCCGCCGGCTCCCCGCGCGGGGGACTGCTCGGCATGGCGGCCATCATGGCGATGGGCAGCAACGGCCAGCACACGAATCCGGTGGAGCGCGGCGCGTGGGTGCTGCGCAAGCTGCTCCACGAGCCTCCGCCCCCGGCCCCCGCCAACGTCCCGGAGCTCGCCCGCCTCGGCGGCCAGTTGCTGACGGCGCGCGAACGGCTCCGGAAGCACCAGGAGGAACCGCAGTGCGCCAACTGCCACCGCAAGATCGACCCGATCGGCTTCGGCCTCGAGAACTTCGACGCCGTCGGCCAGTGGCGGACCACCGACACCTACGAGGCCCGGGACGAGCACGGCAAACCGCTCCCGAACGCGCGGAAGACCTGGATCATCGACGCCGGCGGCACGCTGCACCGGGGCCCTCCCTTCCGGGATTACTTCGAGCTGCGCGCGATCATCGCCGGCCAGCAGGAGAGCTTCGCCCGCGGCTTCGCCTCCGCGCTGATCGAATACGCCCTCGGCCGACCGTGCGGCTTCAGCGACGAGCCGCTGATCGCCAGCATCGTCGCGCAGGCCGGCGCCAGGTCGTTCGCGACCCGTGAATTCGTCCACGCCTTGATCCGTAGCCCGGAATTCCTATCCAAATGAGCTACCCCATGAACGCACCCCAGCCTCGCCGCGGCTTCCTGCGCACCGGCACCGCCCTCATCGCGCTGCCGATGCTCGAGTCGCTCGGCTTCCGCCGCTTCGCCTCGGCGGCTCCGGCGCCGGCCGCGGTCGCCCGCCCGAAGCGGATGATTTTCCTTGGTTTCGGCTGGGGGGTGACGGAGCAGTCGTGGTTTCCCGACGTCGCCCAGAAGGGTCCCGACTACACCCTGCCCTCCGGGCTGGCACCGCTCGCGCGGCACAAGTCCGACTTCACGATCGTGCAGGGACTCGTGAACAAGGACGTCACCGGCGGCCACAGCGGGAGCACCTTCTGGCTCACCGGCGCCAACGAGTTCGGCGCGCCGGGACAGAGTTTCCACAACACCATCTCGGCCGATCAGGTCGCCGCCGATGGGCTCGGTAAGGAGACCCGCTTCGACTCCCTCATTTTGGACTGTGGCGCGGCGGCCAACGCCTCGGGGCACGGCCAGGGCCTTTCGCTTTCCTGGGACGCCCGCGGGAAGCCGATGTCCGGACCGAAGAATCCGGTCGAGGCCTTCCACCGCCTCTTCGCCCAAGACACCACGCCGATCGAGGTGCAGAAGGCGATGCTCCGGCAGCGCCGGAGCGTGCTCGACAACGCCCTCGAGAGCGCGCGTGAGCTGCAGCGTCGCCTCGGCAAGACGGACAACGCCAAGCTGGATGAGTACTTTCAGAGCATCCGGGACATCGAGACCCGGCTGGGCCGTGACGAGCGTTGGCTGGGCGCGCCCCGGCCTGCCCCGGGCCTCCCGGAGCCGAAGCCCGGCCTCGCCGGTTACGAGGAGATCCGGCTGATGTATGACCTGATGGTCGCCGCGCTGCGCACAGACAGCACCCGCGTGCTGAGTTACCGGCAGCCGGTGTCGACGTTGCTCACGAGCCTGGACGTGCGCATCGACGCGCACACGATGAGCCACTACCTCGGCAAGGGTCCGGAATATCTCGAGGCGTCCGAGAAGCGCGACCGGGCGCAGAGCGAGCTGCTCTCCGGCCTGCTGGACCAGCTGAAGGCGGCCCGGGAGCCCGATGGCAGCTCCCTGTTTGACCACACCACGGTCGTGTACGGCAGCAACATCCGGACCGGGCACACCCTGGACAGCTGCCCGACGCTCCTCGCGGGCCGGGGCGCGGGGCTCAGGCTGGGGCAAAACCTCGTCGTCGCGAAGGACACCCCGCTCTGCAACGCGTGGCTCACGTTGCTCCGGGGCTCGGGCGTCGCGGTCGAGCGCCACGGCGACAGCACCGGCCTGGTCCCGCAGCTCCTCGCCTAGGCCCCGGGGATGGGCTTGGGCGTTGGCCATCCGAGAATCCGGCCGCGCCCGGCTCAAAAGATGCGCCCAGGGGACAAAAGTGTGTGCAAAATCGCCCTTTCGGCGCTTACGTCCTCCCTTGGCTGACCTGCCCGCCGAAGCCTTGGCGAAGGCTGGCGTCCCCATCCGCCTTCGCCGGGGCTACGGCGGACAGGCGGGGATTGGCTCGCTTCGCTCGGGCTGCGCCCACGCCTGCGGCGGGCCCCTCTCCGGTCGCCGGTCGGCTCCCTCCGTCGAACCCACGGGCAGGGGCTCCGCCCCTGTCGCCGTGGGCGGCGATTCTCATCCCCGCCGTCCTCGACTCCACTCTCCTTGGCTGGCCTGCCAGCCGAAGCCTTGGCGAAGGCTGGCGTCCCCACGGGGATTCGAACCCCGGTTCTCACCGTGAAAGGGTGGTGTCCTAGGCCAGGCTAGACGATGGGGACCAACCAATGACGCGCGGACGGTAAGTCGCCCCCCCCGCCCCGCAACCCAATTCTGCACGCTTACCCCGCCGCGCGGTTTTGCTCGCCGCCCCGCGGCCTTCCCCCGCACAACTCCGCGCCGTCCGCCATGACCTTCGCCGCCCTCGCCGCCCAGCTCCCCACGATCGCCGTCACCACGATCGAGGGCCTCCCCTTCCCCCGCCTCGCCTCCGGCAAGGTCCGCGAGATCTTCGACCTCGGCGACGCCCTCCTCCTCGTCGCCACCGACCGGCTCTCCGCCTTCGACGTCGTCCTGCCCGACGGCATCCCCGGCAAGGGCGCCATCCTCACGCAGATGAGCCACTGGTGGTTCGCCCAGACCGGCCACCTGGTCCCCAACCACCTGCTGCCCGATCAGGAGGGCGAGTTCACGCGCCGCGGCCTGCACGACCCGGACCTCCGCCTCCGCAGCATGATCGTCCGCAAGCTCCGCCCCCTCGCCATCGAGTGCGTCGCCCGCGGCTACCTCATCGGTTCCGGCTGGAGCGCCTACCGCGCCACCGGGTCCGTTTGCGGCCACCGCCTGCCGGCCGGACTCCGCCAGGCCGACCGGCTCCCCGCACCGCTCTTCACGCCCACGACCAAGGCCCCCAAGGGCCAGCACGACGAGCCGATCGACGACGCCCAGGGCGCGGCGATCGTCGGCCCCGCCCTCTACGCGCAGGTGAAGGCCCTCAGCCTCGCGCTGTACCAGTTCGGCCACGACCGCGCCCGCCAGTCGGGCATGATCCTCGCCGACACGAAGTTCGAGTTCGGCACCGACGCCGCCGGCAACCTGTTCCTCATCGACGAGGTGCTCACGCCCGACTCCTCCCGTTATTGGCCGGCCGACGCCTACGCGCCCGGCGGTTCGCCGCCGAGCTACGACAAGCAGTTTGTCCGCGACCACCTGCTGGCCATCGCCTGGGACCAGAAGCCCCCGGGGCCGCGCCTCCCGCCCGAAGTCATTGCTCGCACGCGTGAGAAGTACCTCGCTGCCCTGCGCAATCTGCTCGGACCGGCCTGAGCCGGACGCCGTATCCGGCTGGGTGACACACCCCGCCCGGCGGGGGCTTGCGTGCCGCCCGCGAAAACCGCTCGATCATCGGATGCTGCTCCGGAGGTTTCCTGCGTTCGCCCTGCTCGCCCTTTTACCCGCCGTCGCCCCCGCGGCCGCGCCCAAGGCCAAGGCTACGGACGCCGGACCCGCGTACGCCGCGGCGGTGCCCAAGCCCACGCTCGCCGAGGTGCGCTACGGGACCCACGAACGCCAGATGCTCGACTTCTGGCGCGCGCCTTCCCCCACGCCCACCCCGCTGGTGTTCGTCATCCACGGCGGGGGCTGGCAGGGCGGGGAAAAGGAGCGGGTCGACCGGTTCGTCGACGTCGCCGCCCTGCTGAAGGCCGGCATCTCGGTCGTCGCGATCAACTACCGGCTCATCCGCCACGCCGAGGCCGAGAACGTGGTGCCGCCCGTCCGCGCGCCGCTGCAGGACGCCGCCCGCGCGCTGCAATTCGTGCGCAGCCAGGCGGCCGCGTGGAACCTCGACCGCGTCCGCATCGGCGCGGCAGGCGGCTCGGCCGGCGCCTGTTCCAGCCTCTGGCTCGCCTTCAGCAACGACCTCGCGGATCCCCGCAGCGGTGACCCCGTGGCGCGCGAGTCCACCCGCCTGTTCTGCGCGGCGGTCCTCGGCGCGCAGACGACGCTCGATCCGCGGCAGATGCAGGAATGGACGCCGAACAGCCGCTACGGCGGCCACGCCTTCGGGGTCGGCTCATTCCCGGATTTCCTCGCGGCGCGCGCGCGGTTGCTGCCGTGGATCGCCGAATTCTCCCCCTACGCGCTGGTGAGCGCCGGGGACCCACCGGTGTACCTGTCGTACAGTACGCCACCCGCGCTGGGCCAGGAGCAGAAGGATCCGACGCACACGGCCAACTTCGGGGTGAAGCTGCAGGAGCGCTGCGCCGCCGCCGGCGTGCCGTGCGAACTGGCCTACCCGGGCGCCCCCGGCGTGAAGCACGCGGACCCGACCGCATACCTAATCGCCACCCTCAAGGCACCCTGAGGCTGGGTGGGCACGCGTCCCTCCCCGCGCTCACGCGAGCAACTCGCGCAGGACGCGGCCGTGGACGTCGGTGAGGCGGCGGTCGATGCCGTTGTGGCGGAAGGTCAGCCGCGTGTGGTCGAGGCCGAGCTGGTGCAGCAGCGTCGCGTGGATGTCGTACACCGTCGTCGGCTTGGCCCGGTCGAGCGGCTTGTAGCCGAAGGCGTCGCTCTCGCCGCGCGTGATCCCGCCGCGGATGCCGCCGCCGCAGAGCCAGTTGGTAAACACGAACGGGTTGTGGTCGCGCCCCTTGCCACCCTGGGTCGAGGGCATCCGCCCGAACTCCGTCGTCCACAGGATGAGCGTGTCCTCGAGCAGGCCGCGCTGGCGCAGGTCCTGGATGAACGCCGCGGCGCCGCGCGCCATCCCGAGCGCCAGCGGGCCGTGGTCACGCCGCACGTCCTCGTGGGAGTCCCAGTTGCGGCGGGGGAAGCTGTTGTCGTTGCCGCTCCAGACCTGGACAAAACGCACGCCGCGCTCGAGCAGCCGGCGCGCGGCGAGGCACTTGCGGCTGAAGTGCCACGTCTCTTCCTCGGCGTTGATCTCCTTGGGCCAGGTCTGCGGACCCCGCTCCAGGCCGTACAACCGCAGGACGTGTTCCGGCTCCGCCTTGAGATCGAGCGCCTCCGGGGCCGCCAGCTGCATCCGCGCCGCCAGCTCGTAGCTGCGGATGCGGGCGTCGAGGCGCTGGTCCCCCTCGCGAGTGGCGGCGTGGCCGCGGTTCAACTCTGCCAGCAAGCGGTGCGCGTCCGCTTCCCCCGCGGGCGTCACGTAAGCGCCGGCGCGGTGCGGGTGCAGGTCGGCGATCGGCGCCTCCGCGTCGGGATAGACGAGCGTCCCGCTGTGCTGCGCGGGCAAAAAGGCGGCGTCCCAGTTCTTCACCCCGTTCGAGGGGAAGCCGCGGTGGTCCGGGAGCACGACGAAGGTGGGCAGGTTGTCGTTGAGCGAACCCAGCCCGTAGCTGACCCAGGAGCCCGCGCCCGGGAAACCGGGCAGCTGGAAACCCGTCGCCTGCAGGAGCGTGGCCGCGCTGTGGACGCCGGACTTGCCGGTCATGTTGTGGACGAACGCCAGCTCATCGACGACGTCCCCGAGTGGCGCGACGACCTCGCTGAGCAGCTTGCCGCAGCCCCCGTAAGGCTGGAAGTCCCAGAGTGGGCGGAGCCACGGCCCGAGGCCGTTCTGGAAGGCCTCGACCGGCTCGCCGAAATCGCTCGGCTGGCCGTGGCGCTTCACCAGCTCCGGCTTGTAGTCGAAAAGGTCGAGGTGGCTGGCGGCGCCCGCCATGAAGAATTGCACCACGCGCTTCGCCCGCGGGGCGGGAGCGCCGACGGACGGCGCGGCGAGGGCCCGGTCGCGGCCGAGCATCGCCGCCAGCGCGAGCCCGCCGAGGCCTCCACCGGAGCTCCAGAGGAAATCCCGGCGCGTCGTCGGCCGCAGGGGCGACTGCCGGTGGTAGGGAGAGTCGTTGGTCATCGTGGCGGCCTCAGTCGATGAAGAGGAATTCGTTCAGGTTCAGCAGCAACCGGCACAACGCGGGCAGGCCGTGGGTACGCGCGAATTCCTCGAGGCGCGCCGCCTCCACGGGCGAGGGCGCGCGGCCGACCGCGAGGGCGTGCGCCCGCGCGACTTGGCCCGCCAGCTCCGGCGCTTCCGCCGTCACCCGGGCCGCGAAGTGCCGCGCCTGCGTGAGGATGAAGCCGTTGTTCAGCAACGCCAACGCCTGCAACGGCGAGAGGCTCTCGCTCCGGCGATCGACCCGCATCGAGGGATCCGCGCAATCGAGGACGGTCATCCAGGGCTGCGTCTGCGAGCGGACGATGAACCGGTAGATCGAACGCCGGAAGGTCGCGGGGTCCTCCGGGTCGGCCTTCGCGTAGACGTAGTGCGGCGAGTGTTCGGGGCGCTCCACCACGAAGTCCCGCCAGCCCGGCCCGCCCATCGCCAGGTCCAATCGGCCGCTCGCCGCGAGCACCGCGTCGCGGACGGCCTCGGCCTCCAGGCGGCGCCGGTTCTGCCGCCAGAGGAGCGTGTTGCCAGCGTCGGTCGCGGAAGCCGCCGGGTTCACGGCCGAGGACTGGCGATAGGTCTCACTGGTGACGATCAGGCGGTGCAGCGCCTTGAGCGAACCGCCGCCGTCGCGGAACTCGGCGGCGAGCCAGTCCAGCAACTCCGGGTGCGAGGGTTGGCCCCCGTTGCGTCCGAAGTCGTCCGGCGTCTCCACCAGCCCGCGCCCGAAGTGGTACTGCCAGACCCGGTTCACGATGCTGCGCCAGGTGAGGGGATGGCGCGGATCCGTCAGCCAGCGCGCGAGGGCCGCGCGGCGTTCGCCCTCCGGCGCGTCCTCCGGGAGCTCGAAGGTGGCCGGCGCAAAGGTGACCGCCGAGAGCGCTCCGGGGGCGACGAGCCGTCCCGGATGCGTGACCTGCCCGCGGGCGAGGAGATGGATCGGCCGCGGGCGGCCGCCGGACGCGCCCGTGCCGGTAAAGGTGCCGGTACCGTGGTGGATGCCTCCGGCATAAACGAGGTCGGGCTTGGGCAGCGCGGCCGCCTCGGCGGCCAACCGCTCGGCCTCCCGCCGGAGCGCGGCGCGCCGCTCCCAACCCTCTGCGCCGGCCGCGGCGCGCAGCACCTCCTCGCGCCGCGCCGCCAAGGCGGCCTGCTGCTCCACCGAGGGTCCGGACGGCGCCAGCCCGTCCGTGAGGTTCGCCCGCGCCCAGCGTTCCCCCGATTCGATCGCGTCGAGGGAGGTCACGGGTTTGCCGAGCGCGACGTTGTTGCCCGCCCGGTCAGTCACCTTCAGCTCCGCCAGGGCGAAAATGAAGTCATCCTTGCGCGGCGCGAGGCGGGTGGCGGTCACGCGCACGTGGCGCCCGGCGAGGCCGTCGTCCTTGCTCCCGCCGGTCGAGAAGGGCGTGAGGCCGGGGTTCGGGAAGTCGGCCATGAACGTGACGTCGTAGCGGATCCACGCGAGCTGCACCCCCGTGCGGAACTCCGGGTCATCGCTGACCTCGACCTTGAAGCGCACCGGGAAGCCGAAGCCGTCCCCGATACCGTTGAAGGGGTCGCTGGCGGGCAGGAGCCAGATGCGGTCGATCTCGACCGACGCGCCAAGGTCAACCTGCACCCATTTCACGGTGTCGGCCGTGGCGGCGGTGGCGCTGTGGTAGCCGCGGCGGACGTTCGGGCCGCGTGCGGCGGAGGCGGCCAGGGCGAGGTCCAGTTCCGCGAGGGCGGGGCCGGCGGCGGCGCGCCAGGGAGCCTCGAGGGCAGCCAGGGCCGCACGGTTCGCCGCCTGGTCAGTCTGCAGCCGGCGGGCCCGGGCGTGGACCGCGGGATCGCGGTGGTAGGGGCGATCGGTGCGGTCGAGGGCGGCGAACACGGCCTGCAGGCGGTAGTAGTCCTCCTGCGGGATCGGGTCGAACTTGTGGTGGTGGCACTGGGCGCAGTGCACGGTGGCGCTCGCAAAGGTGCCGAGCGCGTTGGCGACCATGTTGTCGCGGTCGAGGTGGCGGGCCAGCTTGCCGTCGGTCTTGGTCTCGGGGACCTCGGCGTGGCCGATGAAATCCCACGGGCCGGCGGCGATGAACCCGAGCGCCTCCACGGCCTCGGGCGACTCCGGAAAAAGCACGTCGCCCGCGACCTGTTCCTGCACGAACCGCGCGTAGGGTTTGTCGGAGTTGAAGGCGCGGATGACGTAATCGCGGTAGGGCCAGGCGTGGGGGCGGGGCTTATCCTTATCGTAGCCGTGGGTGTCGCCGTAGTGCACCACATCGAGCCAATGGCGTGCCCAGCGCTCGCCGTGGCGCGGCGACGCGAGCAACCGCTCCACCAGGCGCGCATAGGCGTCCGGGGCGGGATCAGCCACGAAGGCGGCAATTTCCTCGGGCGACGGCGGGAGGCCAGTGAGGTCGAAGGAGAGCCGGCGGATGAGCGTGCGCGGATCGGCCGGGGCCGCGGGCTGCAGCCCGGCGGCCGCGAGGCGGGTCCGGATGAACGCATCGATGGGGTGCGGGGCGCCGGGCGGCGGGGTGACGCGGGCGACGGGCTGGAGCGACCACCACGCGAGCGGGTCGGCGACGGCGGCGCTGGCGTGGTCGGGCCAGGGCGCACCGGCGTCGATCCACGCGCGCAGGACGGCGATCTCGGCGGGGGCGAGCGGGGGTTCGCCGGCGGGCGGCATCCGCAATTCGGGATCGGCGCCGCTGACATAGCGGAAGAGCGGGCTGCCGGCGGCGTTGCCCGGGAGCAGGTTCGGCGCGGAGCCCTCGCCGCCAGTGAGCGCGACAGCCTTCACGTCGACGCGGTAGCCGCCCTTCTGCTTCTCCGGCCCGTGGCACTTCAGGCAATGCGCGGCGAGCACGGGCTGAACCTCCCGCTCGAAATCCGGGGCGGCGACCGCGGCGGCGACGCCGAGCAGCGCAGCGCCCAGCCAGCGCGGACCGCGCGGCAAAAAACGGGGAGCGGTAACGGGACGGGGCGGCACGGACGAAGCGCCGGAACCGTGCCCGCGGGCCCAACGCGGTGGCAACCCTTTCCCGCGCGGGCGGGGGAGGCGCGCTCTTCGGCGGCAGGCGGTTCCGGCGTGCGTCCGCGGGCGCGGCGCCCCACGCTTCCGGGATGACCGAGGCCTCGCCCGTCGCCCCCCAGCCCACCCGGAGGAAGCCCAGCTTCCCCATCCGGGAGGAGCTCCGCGACTACCTCGGCCGCTACCGCCGCGAGCGCGCGCTGCCCGTCACCTACGACCGGCTCCGCGCCTTTCACGAGGTGATCCCCCTCGTCGACGAGCAGGGCCAGCCGACCCTCTGGGACACCGTCATCTACGACCCCGGCGAGATGGCCGCCCTCAACGAGGGCCTCAAGGAGGTCTACGCCGCCCTCAAGGTGGACGGCGACCTGTCCGTCGTGCGCCACCTCTACGTCGACCGGGTGGACTTCTGCACCTTCGGGAATTCGACGCCGTTCCGCATCCGGATCGTCAACGCCTACAACGACAACCAAGACTACTTTTACGTGAAGCGGGCGGACGCCTCACGGGTCTACGGCCTCGAGCTGGAGCACCTGCTGTCACCGAACCGGCTGAGTTTCCTGACCCACGGGGACACGCTGGTGGAGGAACACGTGGCGGGCGTCCCCGGGGACATTTACATCCGCGACTGGCTCGGGCGGCGGAAGGAGCTGAAGCCGATCCGGGTGGCCAAGGAGCTGGTGAAGTTCAACGAGCGCTGCTTCGTCCGCCTGCTCGGAGACATGCGTTCGTACAACTTCGTGTTCGTGGTGACGCCGGACTTCGAGGAAGCGCAGCTGCGGATCCGGGCCATGGACTTCGACCAGCAGAGCTACGACGGACGGAAGAACTTTTACCTGCCGCAGTTCTTCAAGGACAACCTGCAGCTGGTGCAGTTCTGCACGCGGCACCTGCGGCCGGAGACGGCGAGCCAGTACCGGCGCGAGGAGCATACCCTGATGCTGCAGCGGGCGGCGCTCGCCTCGGAGCGTCTGGGCCGGCTGCTTCAAGCGATGGCAGAGGATCCGATCTCGCCGCCCGACCAGGTGCAGCGGCTGCGGACCGCGTTGGCGGAGCATTACCAGCGCGGCGAGTACCTGCGGTGCGAGTCGATGGGGGCGCTGATCCGGGAGAACCTGGAGTCGATCCGGCGCACCATCGGCCGGCCGCCAGTGCTGGAATTGCTGCCCGATTAGCGGGGCGGCCGCCTTACTCGATGCGGCGCTCGTCGAAATCCATCAGGTCGGGGACGCTGCGGATGTCGGCGGCGCGGTCGGGGCAACCCATCGCGGTGAGCGCCTCGCGCAAGAAGTCGCGCCCCGCCTCGGTCATCCCCATCTGCACGTAGCGGCGGTTCCACGCGGGGGCGCGGACGTCGGCGGGCAAGATCCGGCGGAGACGTTCCTCAAGGTCGGCGTCGCTGGTCGCGGCGAAAACGGCCTGTTCGATGTCGGCCGGGTCGAGCCCGAGGTGCTGGCAAAGGAAGCGGTCGCAGCCGCGCTTGTAATTCTTGGCGTAGCTGGCGGGCAGGCGGCCGTCCCGCTTCACGATCCCGCACTTGGCGAGGAAACGCGGGAGGTGGAGCAACCCGGTGCCGGGGTGCGGCAGGTAGGGCGAAGGCAGCTCGCGGAGGATCTCGCCGCTGGAGCCAGGGATCGGTTGCGACGGCATCGGCGGCGGGGCGCGCCCGGGCCACGGGGGCCCGGGCGGCGCATCAGGGCAGGTCGGTCTGGCCCATCAGGTAACGGTCGCACTCGCGCGCGGCGCCGCGACCCTCGTTGATGGCCCACACCACGAGGCTCTGCCCACGGCGGCAGTCGCCGGCGGCAAACACGCCCTTGAGGTTGGTCGTGTACTTCTCGTGCTCCGCCTTGAGGTTGGAACGGGCGTCGGTCTCGAGGCCGAGCTCCTTGAGGATCGCCTGCTCGGGCCCGAGGAAGCCCATCGCGAGCAGCACCAACTGGGCGGGGCGCGTCTGCTCGGTGCCCGGAACCTCCTGGGGGACGAACTGGCCCTTGTCGTTCTTCGCCCACTTCACCTCGACGGTGACCAGCTCCTTGAGGCGGCCCTGGGCGTCCCCGACGAACTTCTTCACCGTGGTGAGGTAAGTGCGCGGGTCGGCGCCGAAACGGGCGGCGGCCTCCTCCTGGCCATAGTCGACCTTGAGGGTCTTGGGCCACTCCGGCCAGGGATTGTCGGGCTGCCGCTCGAGCGGCGGCCGCGGGAGGATCTCGATTTGCGTGATGCTGCGGCAGCCGTGGCGGAGGGAAGTGCCGACGCAGTCCGTGCCGGTGTCGCCGCCGCCGATGACCACGACATCCTTGCCGCGGGCGTGGATGGGCGAATGGTCCGTGCCGCCGTTGAGGAGCGCCTTGGTGTTGGCGGTGAGGAACTCCATCGCGAAGTGGACGCCCAGGAGCTGGCGGCCCTCGATGGGCAGGTCACGCGGCTGGGTGGCGCCGGTGCAGATCACGGTGGCGTCGTACTCCTTCAGGAAGATCTGCGGCTCGACGTTGTCGCCGACGTTCGCGTTGCAGATGAACTTGATCCCTTCCTGCTCCATCAGGCGGATGCGGCGCTCCACCACCTCGCGCTTGTCGAGCTTCATGTTGGGGATCCCGTACATCAGGAGCCCGCCGGGACGGTCGGCGCGCTCGAAGACGGTGACCGTGTGGCCGGCCTGGTTGAGCTGGGCGGCGGCAGAGAGGCCGGCGGGACCCGAGCCGATGACGGCGACCTTCTTGCCGGTGCGGGTGCGGGGGGCCTGCGGCAGGACCCAGCCCTCGTCCCAGCCCTTGTCGATGACCGACACCTCGATGTTCTTGATCGTGACCGGCGGGGCGTTGATCCCGAGCGTGCAGGAGCCCTCGCAGGGCGCGGGGCAAACGCGGCCGGTGAACTCGGGGAAGTTGTTCGTCTTGTGGAGGCGATCGAGCGCCTCCCGCCACAGGCCCCGGTAGATCAGGTCATTCCACTCGGGGATGAGGTTGTTGATCGGGCAGCCGCTGGCCATCCCGCTGATCAGCTTGCCGGAGTGGCAGAACGGGATGCCGCAGTCCATGCAGCGCGCGCCCTGCTGACGCAGCTTCTTGTCGTCGAGGTGGAGGTGGAACTCGTTCCAGTCCTTCACGCGCTCGGTGGGAGCGCGGTCGACGGGGAGTTCGCGGAGGTATTCGATGAATCCGGTGGGCTTGCCCATGGGAGGAGAGGGATCGGGGTGGAGGGAGCGTTCAGTTGCCGCCGACGCGGGAGAGGTCGCGGGCGTTTTCCTCGAAGGCGGCCATCACGGCCTCGTCGCCGGTGAGGCCCTGGGCGCGGGCGCGGTCCAGGCAGGCCAGCATCCGCTTGTAGTCCTTGGGCATCACCTTGACGAAGCGCGGGACGTACGCCGCCCAGTCGGCAAGCACCGTCCGGGCGCGCTCGGAGCGCGTGTAATCGAGGTGCTTCTGGATCATCGCGCGGAGGGCGGCGATCTCGCGGGGATCCTCCAGGCGCTCGATGCCGACCATCTGGGGGTTCACGCGCTTCGGGAAGTCACCGGCCTCGTCGAGGACGTAGCCGATGCCGCCGGACATGCCGGCGCCGAAGTTGCGGCCGGCCCGGCCGAGGACGACGACGTTGCCGCCGGTCATGTACTCGCAGCCGTTGTCGCCGACGCCCTCGACCACGACGGTGACGCCGGAGTTGCGGACCGCGAAGCGCTCGCCCGCGAGGCCGCGGATGTAGGCCTCACCGGCGCTGGCGCCGTAGAAGGCGACGTTGCCGATGATCATGTTCTCCTCGGCGCGGAAGGGAGCCTGGGCGGGCGGGTAGATGATGAGCTTCCCGCCGGAGAGGCCCTTGCCGAAGTAGTCGTTCGCGTCGCCCTCGATGGCGAGGGTCATCCCGCGGGTGACGAAGGCGCCGAAGCTCTGGCCGGCGGAGCCGGTGAACTTCAGGCGGATCGTGTCCTCCGGGAGGCCGGCGGCGCCGTGGCGGCGGGTGATCTCGCCGCTGGTGATGGTGCCGACGACGCGGTTGACGTTGCGGATGGGGAGTTCGGCGATGACCTTTTCGCCGCGATCGATGGCGGGGCGGCAGAGCTCGAGGAGTCGAGTCATGTCGAGCGAACGGTCGATGCCGTGGTCCTGCTTCTGCTGGCAGAAGCGGCCCACCTCCGGGCCGGCATCCGGCTGGTAGAGGATGTTCGAGAAATCGAGACCGCGGGCCTTCCAGTGGTCGACGGCGCGGCGGGCCTCGAGGCGGTCGGTGCGGCCGACCATCTCCTCGATCGAGCGGAAGCCGAGACGGGCCATGATGGCGCGGAGGTCGTCGGCGATGAAGCGCATGAAGTTCACCACGTGCTCCGGCTTGCCGGTGAAGCGGGCGCGGAGCTGCGGATCCTGGGTGGCGACGCCGGCCGGGCAGGTGTTGAGGTGGCAGACGCGCATCATGATGCACCCCGTGGCGACGAGGGGGGCGGTGGCGAAGCCAAACTCCTCGGCGCCGAGCAGGGCGGCGATGGCGACGTCGCGGCCCGTCTTGAGCTGGCCGTCGGTCTCGACCGCGATGCGGGAGCGCAGGTTGTTCAGCACGAGGGTCTGGTGGGCCTCGGCGAGGCCGAGTTCCCACGGCAGGCCGGCGTGCTGGAGCGAGGTCTGGGGCGAGGCGCCCGTGCCGCCGTCGTAGCCCGAGATAAGGACGACGTCGGCGTGGGCCTTGGCGACGCCGGCGGCGACCGTGCCGACGCCGATCTCGGAGACCAGCTTCACGCTGATGCGGGCCTCCTTGTTGGCGTTCTTGAGGTCGTGGATCAGCTCGGCAAGGTCCTCGATGGAGTAGATGTCGTGGTGGGGCGGCGGCGAGATGAGGCCGACGCCGGCGGTCGTGCCACGGGTCTTGGCGACCCAGGGGTAGACCTTGGTGCCGGGCAACTGGCCGCCCTCGCCGGGCTTCGCACCCTGGGCCATCTTGATCTGAATCTCGCGGGCGTTGACGAGGTACTCGATGGAGACGCCGAAGCGGCCGGAGGCGACCTGCTTGATGGCGGAGTTCTTCGAATCGCCCTGCTCGTTGGTCCAGGTGAAGCGAGCCGGATCCTCGCCGCCCTCACCGGTGTTGGATTTGCCGCCGATGCGGTTCATCGCGATCGCGAGCGTCTCGTGGGCCTCCTGCGAGATCGAGCCGTAGGACATCGCGCCGGTCTTGAAGCGGCGCATGATGCGCTCGGCGGACTCCACCTCCTCGAGCGGGATCGCGTTGGGCGCATCCTTGAACTCGAGCAGGCTGCGGAGCGTGCAATGGGCCCGGCCCTGGTCGTTGATCAGCCGCGCGTAGGCCTGGTAGGCCGGCAGGCTGTTGGAACGCACCGCCTTCTGCAGGGCGTGCACCGACTCGGGCGTGAACAGGTGGGCCTCGCCGGTGGCGCGCCACTGGTAAAGTCCGCCGGTGGCAAGGGCGCGGACATCGACCGCCCGCTCCGGGTAGGCGGCGCGATGGCGCAGGAGCACCTCCTGGGCGATCACGTCGAGCCCGATCCCGCCGACGCGGGACGGGGTCCAGGTGAAGTAGTGGTCGATGACGTCCTGGCGGAGGCCGAGGGCCTCGAACACCTGGGCGCCGCGGTAGCTCTGGATCGCGGAGATGCCCATCTTGGACATCACCTTCACCACGCCCTTGGAGGCGGCCTTGACGAAGTTCGCGCAGGCCTTGGCGTGGTCGATGCCGGAGAGGTGGCCCTCGCGGATCATGTCGTCGATCGTCTCGAAGGCGACGTACGGGTTCACCGCGCTGCAGCCGTAGCCGATGAGCAGGGCGAAGTGGTGCACCTCGCGGGCCTCGCCGGTCTCGAGGACCAGCGACACGCGCGTGCGCAGGCCCTCGCGGATCAGGTAATGATGGAGCCCGGCCACCGCGAGCAGCGCGGGGATGGGCGCGAAGTCCTTCGTCACCCCGCGGTCGCTGAGGATGAGGACGTTGACCTCCTCCTCCTCGATCATCCGGCGGGCCATGATGGAAAGCTCCTCCATCGACTTGGCGAGGCCCTTTTCCCCGCGGGTGACGCGGAAGAGGATCGGCAGCACGCCGGTCTTGAGGCCCGGGAGGTGGGTGCGGCGGATCTTGCCGAACTCCTCGTTGGTGAGCACGGGCCACTTC
This sequence comes from Opitutaceae bacterium, assembly GCA_027485815.1. Taxonomy (GTDB): domain Bacteria; phylum Verrucomicrobiota; class Verrucomicrobiia; order Opitutales; family Opitutaceae; genus ER46. The sequence continues at coordinate 28,497 of JAIXQE010000027.1, read as the reverse complement.
AGTTCGACGCGGCGGCAGGCGCTCGCCTCGGGCTGGAGCAGGTTGCCCTCGGAACCGAGGCGGGTCTCGGCGGAGGTGACGATCTCCTCGCGGATGGAGTCGATCGGCGGGTTGGTGACCTGGGCGAACAGCTGCTTGAAATAATCGTAGAGCAGCCGCGGCTTGTTGGAGAGCACCGCCAGAGCGGCGTCGTTGCCCATCGAGCCGATCGCCTCCACCCCGTCCTTGGCCATCGGCAGGAGGAGGATGCGCTCGTCCTCAAAGGTGTAGCCGAAGGCGATCTGACGCTGGAGCAGCGTGTCGTGGTCGGGCGGCTCGACCTTGGGGGCGGCGGGCAGGTCGCTGAGGTGGACCAGATGCTGGTTGAGCCACTCGCGGTACGGGTGGGCGCGGCAGATCTCCCGCTTGATCTCCTCGTCCTCGATGATGCGCCCCTCGGCGGTATCGACGAGGAACATCCGGCCGGGCTGGAGGCGGCCCTTGCGGACCACCTGTTCGGGCGGGATGTCGAGCACGCCGGCCTCGGAGGCCATGATGACGCGGCCGTCCTTGGTGACGTAGAACCGGGAGGGGCGGAGGCCGTTGCGGTCGAGGACGGCGCCGATCTGGCGGCCGTCGGTGAAGGCGACCGAGGCGGGGCCGTCCCACGGCTCCATCAGGCAGGAGTGGAACTGGTAGAAGGCGCGGCGCTCGTCGTCCATCGACTCGTGGTAGGACCACGGCTCGGGGATCATCATCATCATCGCGTGCGCGAGGGGGCGGCCGGCGAGGACCAGCAGCTCGAGCGTGTTGTCGAACATCGCCGAGTCGGACCCGTTGGGGTTGATGATGGGCAGGATCTTCCGGATGTCCTCGCCGAACAGCTCGCTGGCGAAGAGCGCCTGGCGGGCGTGCATCCAGTTCATGTTGCCGCGCAAGGTATTGATTTCGCCGTTGTGGGCGAGGTACCGGTACGGGTGCGCGCGCTCCCAGCTGGGGAACGTGTTGGTGGAGAAGCGGGAATGGACGAGCGCGAGGGCGGACTCCATCCGCGGGTCCTTCAGCTCGGGGAAGTATTGATCCACCTGGTCGGTCGTCAGCATCCCCTTGTAGACGAGCGTCTTGTGGGAGAGGCTGGCAACGTACCAGTACTCGGCGCCGGGGAGGGTGGAGGTGCGGATCTCGGCGTAGCCCCGCTTGCGAACAACGTAAAGCTTGCGCTCAAAGTGAGCCTCGTCGCGGACGTCGGGGCCGCGGCCGATGAAGGCCTGCCGCATGAAGGGTTCGACGGACTTCGCGGTGTCGCCGAGCATCGAGTTGTCGGTCTTGACCGTGCGCCAGCCGAGGAATTCGAGGCCTTCGGCGCGGACGACCTGCTCGAAGCGTTCCTCGATCTTGCGGCGCATCGCGGGGTTGCGGGGGAGGAAGAAGAGTCCGGTGCCGTAGTGGCCGGGGGCCGGGAGCGTGATGCGCGCGGCCTCGCAGGCCTCGACGAGGAAGCGGTGCGGCATCTGGATGAGGATGCCCGCGCCGTCGCCGGTGTTGATTTCGGCGCCGCTGGCGCCGCGGTGGTCGAGGTTACGGAGGATCTGGAGGCCGTTGGCCACCATCTGGTGGGACTTGCGGCCGTGGAGGTCGGCGATGAAGCCCACGCCGCAGGCGTCGTGCTCGAAGGCCGGGTCGTAGAGGCCCTGTTTCGCCGGGAGGCCGGGAGCGGGGCGCGGGGCGGCGCTGGCGGGGGCGGGCGGAGGCGTGGCGGGAGCGGGATTCATTGCGGCGGAAAAGGAGGTGGAGGCGGAAGCTGGAGGCGTCTGAAGCAAAAAAAGGGCCGGTCTCGGCGGAGGCGAGAGCGGCCCGGGGAAGTATTAATTGCGCAGAGCTCTCGCAGAAGAATTAGAAGAAGCGGATCGTTTTGGTGGCCATTTTGGCGTGCTCCGCGTCGGAGCAACCCGCGTTCGTCGGGACGTCCGTGGGGACGTCCGTCGGTTTCACGAGATCGTTGCTGAGCAGGTAATTCTCCACCTCTTCGCCGGAGACGTCGGCGAGCATCACGCCGTCGATCTCCACGCAGGGGGAGAGCGGCTGGCCGGACTTCTGCACCATTTCCGCGTAGTTCTCGCGGTGGTTAATGATGTCGATGTCCTCGAAGGGCAGGCTGTGTTTCCGCAGGATGGCGCGGACACCGTTGGACCAGCCGCAGTGAGGCTTCAGGTAGGCTTTGATCGTCATGCGGTGAACGGGTGGGAAAACAAAATCGCCCCGCAGTAAACGGCCGCGCTTCCGGCGATCAAGCGCCCTTTTCGAAAACTTTCCCAAAATCCCGCGGCGGCCGCGCGGACGCCCAAAACCCGGCTGGCGTTTTGCGCGCCGGAGCCTATCACCCGCGCGATGAAGGTCCTCGTCACCGGCGCCGCCGGATTCATCGGCCACCACGTCGCCCGCCGCCTGGCGGAGACCGGCCGGTGCGAGGTCCTGGGCGTCGACTCGCTCGACGCCTACTACGATCCGGCGCTGAAGCGGGCGCGGGTGGAGCGCCTCGCCGGCGTGGAGGGCTGCCGGTTCGTGCAGGCCGACTGCGCGGATGCGGAGAAATTTCCCGCGCTGGTGGCGCATTGGCGGCCCGACTACGTGGTGCACCTCGCCGCGCAACCCGGGGTGCGGCACAGCATGACGCACGCGCCGGCCTACACGCGGAGCAACCTCGAGGGGTTCGCCACGGTGCTCGAGGCCTGCCGCCGCACGCCGCCGCGCCACCTGGTGTTCGCCTCCAGCAGCAGCGTCTACGGCGCGGGCACGGTGGCGCCGTTCCGCGAGGACGCCGTGACGGACCAGCCGGTCTCGTACTACGGCGCCACCAAGAAGGCCAACGAGCTGATGGCCCACAGCTACGCGCTGAATCACGGCCTGAACATCACCGGGCTACGCTTCTTCTCGGTCTACGGGCCCTGGGGCCGGCCGGATATGGCGCCCACGCTCTTCGCCAGCGCGATCCGCGCGGGCCGCCCGCTCCCGCTCTACAACGCCGGGCGCAACCGGCGGGACTTCACCTACGTGGACGACATCGTCGACGGCGTGGTGAAGGTTCTGCTGTACCCGCCCGCGGTCCCGCCGCGGCCGTCGTACCGCATCTACAACCTCGGCCACAATCGGCCGGTCGAGACGCTGCTGTTCGTCCAGATGCTGGAGGAACTGCTGGGACGGAAGGCGGAGGTCGAACTGCTCCCGCCGCAGCCGGGCGAAATGCTCGAGACCGGCGCCGACCTCACGCGCATCCAGGCGGAGGTGGGCTTCACGCCGCGGGTGCCGCTCGAGGAGGGCCTGCGCCGCTTCGTCGATTGGTTTCAGTCCTACTACCCGCCGGACGCCGGCTGACCGACCCTCGTGAAGACCTTCCTGCTGCTGCTGGCCTCGAACCTCTTCATGACCTTCGCCTGGTACGGCCAGCTGAAGCTCAAGTTCTTCGAGGGCCGCTCGCTCGGGTTCGTGATCCTCGTCTCCTGGGGCATCGCCTTCTTCGAATACCTGCTGATGGTGCCCGCCAACCGCATCGGCTACGCCAACGGGATGACGGGCTACCAGCTGAAGGTGATGCAGGAGGTGATCACCCTCGGCGTGTTCGTCGCCTTCGCCTGGCTGGTGCTGGGGGAGAAACTCACCTGGAACTACGCGGTGAGCTTCCTCCTGATCCTCGGCGCGGTTTACTTCGCCGTTGGGGTGAAACCCGCCGCCCCCTGAATCCCGCCGCGCCCCCCGCGGCCCCTTCCCTGCCCCACCCCTTTTCCCGATGGCCGCCCCTTCCCCCGGCAACCTCTTCCGCGAGGCCGCGCTCGCGGAACTCAACTCGCCCGACCAGCTGGACCAGGCGCTGGTCGTCACCAACCCGCGGCGCTGGCTCGCCCTCGCCGCCGCCGGCGCGGTGATCGCCGCGGGCCTGCTCTGGGCCGTCCTCGGCCGCATCGAGACCCAGGTCGAGGCCGCGGGCGCCCTCGTGGCGGACGCGACCCCCGGCGCCCTCACCGCGGTGCTCTACGTGCCCCCGGCGGAGCTCGCCCTCGTGCGGCCCGGACAGGCGGTGCGCCTCAGCCCGATCGGCCTCGCGGTCACGGAACACGGCTACCTCGAGGGTCAGGTCGAGTCGCTCGACCCGCTGCCCGCGACCGACGCGGCCCGGACGGCGCGCCTCGGCAATGAGGCGCTGGCCCGCCACTTGGGCGCCCCGGGGCTGACCTACGAGGTGCGCGTGCGGCTCCTGCCCGGACCCGACGGCACGCCGCGCCGGACCCTCCCGCGCGCCCTTGAGACCCCGCTCGCGCCCGGCCGGCTCTGCGCCGCCCGGATCCTGATCCGCTCGGAGCGCCCTCTGAACCTGATCTTGCCCCGCCCCGCCCGCTGACGTGGCCGCGCCCCCGCTTCCCCGCCCGGTCCGCACGCCGACGCTCCTCCAGATGGAGGTCGTCGAATGCGGCGCCGCGTGCCTCGGGATGGTGCTCGGCCACCACGGGCGCCACGTGCCGCTGGAGGAGCTGCGCGTCGCGTGCGGGGTTTCCCGCGACGGGAGCAAGGCGAGCAACCTGCTACGCGCGGCGGAGCGTTACGGGCTGCAGGGGCAGGGCTGGCGGCTCACGGTGGAGAAACTCCGCGAGCAGGCGCCGCCCTGCATCCTCTTCTGGGGCTTCAACCACTTCGTGGTCCTCGAGGGCTTCACCGCCCGCGGCGCGCGCCTCAACGATCCCGCCGGCGGCCGCCGCGAGGTCGACCTCGCGGAATTCAGCCGGCAGTACACCGGCATCGCGCTGACCTTCCGCCGCGGGGAGGGCTTCCAGCCCGGCGGCCGCGGCCCCTCCTCCTGGGCCGGACTCCGGCCGCGGCTTGCCGGCAGCGGACCCGCCCTCGCGTTCGCCATCCTCGCCGGCCTGCTCCTCGCGGTGCCCGGGGTCGTGCTGCCGGCGCTCCTGCAGGGTTTCGTCGATGAGGAGTTGCTCGCCGGCGGCCGGACCGAGGCCGGACCCTGGGCCGCCGCCCTGCTGCTGGCCGCCGCGCTGACGGCCGCGCTCACCTGGTTGCAGGAGGGCGCCCTCCGCCGGCTGGAGACCCGCCTCTCCGTCGCCGGCGCGGGCCGCTTCCTCTGGCACCTGCTGCGCCTCCCGATGGAGTTCTTCGTCCAACGCTCCGCCGGCGACCTCGGCGCCCGCGTGCTCGCGCACGACCGCGTCGCGATGGTCCTTTCGGGGCGGCTGGCCGCGGCGGCGATCGGGCTCCTCACCGCGCTCGTCTACCTCGCGGCCCTCTGGGGACACGGAGCCGGCTGGGCCGCCCTCGCCCTGGCCGTCGCGGCCCTCAACGTCGGCGCGCTGCAGCTCGTCGCGCGCCGGCGGATCGACCTCAACCGCAAGCTGCAGACCGACCGCGGACGGCTGGTCGGCACCACGATGCACGGCATCCAGATGATCGAGTCGCTGAAGGCCGGTGGGACGGAAGGGGACTTCTTCACCCGCTGGTCCGGCTTCCAGGCCAAGGTCGCCCGCGGCGAACAGGCCCTCGGCCTGCCCTCGCTCTGGCTCGGCGCCGCGCCGCCCTTCCTCGCCGCCGCCGCCGCCGCTGCGGTCCTCGCCGCCGGCAGCCACGCGGTCCTCGCCGGCACGCTCACCGTCGGCGGCCTCCTCGCCATCCAGATGCTCACCGCCAGCTTCCTCCGCCCCCTCGGCGAACTGGTCGGCCTCAGCCGGATGATCCAGGACCTGCAGGGCGACCTCACGCGGCTCGACGACGTGCTGCACTTCGCCCCGGAGGCCACCCCCGCCCCGGCCCCCGCCGGCCGCTCCCCGGTACGCCTCGCGGGCCACGTCGAGTTCCGCGGCGTCGCCTTCGGCTACAGCCGCCTGGAGCCGCCCCTCATCCGCGACTTTTCCCTCGTCCTCCGCCCGGGCCAGCGCGTGGCACTCGTCGGCGCGACCGGCAGCGGCAAATCCACCGTCTCCCGCCTGCTCGCCGGCCTCGCCCAACCCTGGTCCGGCGAGATCCTCCTCGACGGCCGCCCCCGCGCCGCGCACCCCCGGGAACTGCTCGCAGCTTCGGTCGGCCTCGTCGACCAGGACGTGTTCCTCTTCGCGGGTTCGGTGCGCGACAACCTCACGCTCTGGGACGGCACCGTCGCCGACGCCGCGATGGTGCGGGCCGCCAAGGACGCCTGCATCCACGACGCGATCGCGGCCCGGCCCGGCGCCTACGAGGGCCCCGTCGAGGAGGGCGGGCGCAACTTCAGCGGCGGCCAGCGCCAGCGCCTCGAGATCGCCCGCGCGCTCGTCAGCTCCCCGGCGGTGCTGATCCTCGACGAGGCGACCAGTGCGCTCGACGCCGAGGTGGAGCGGCAGGTCGACGCGCAGCTGCGTCGCCGCGGGTGCACCTGCCTGATCGTCGCCCACCGGCTGAGCACCATCCGGGACTGCGACGAGATTCTGGTGTTGGAGAAGGGCGAGGTCGTGCAGCGCGGCACGCACGAGGAACTCAAGGCGCAACCGGGCCCCTATGCCCGGCTCATCGCCCACTGACCGATGGACGCCGCCCCCGCCCTCCCGCCCGCCTGGCTGCCGCCGGGGCCGCCCCGCGAACTCTCCGGCCGCACCCCGTTCCGGCTCGATGATCCCGCGCTCGCGTGGCTCGTGACCGCCGGTGAGGTGAACCTGTTCCTCGTGCCCGCCGACGAGGAGGCGGGCGGCCGCCGGCCGTGCGTGACGCTCCGGCCAGGGGAACTCGCGTTCGGCTTCGCCGCGGGGGACCACCGGCTGGCCGTGCTCGCGAGCGGCCTCGAGGGCACGCGGCTGCAACCGGTGCCCGTCGCGGCGCTCTGGGCGGCCGTGGAGGAGGATGCGCCGCTCGCGTGGATCGCGGCGCGGCTGGACCGCTGGACGACCAGCCTCACGCAGGCGTTGGCGGAAGCGCTGCCCGGTGTGCCGCCGGCGGACGTGCTGCTGGGGACGGAAGGCGATCAGGAAATCGCGGCCGGCCGCCGCTGCCGCGCCCAGCGGGGCCTGCTCTGGCTCCGGTTGGGGCAGGGCACCGGGCTGTATGTCGGCACCGAGGAGATCGGCCCCGACGTCGGCCGCCCGTGGGTGCCGGTCGATCACCGCTGCTGGGTGGAGGTGCTCACTCCCGGCCCCGTGCGGGTGGCGGACACACCGGCCCTACTGGCGTCCGGGCAGGCTGAGGGGGCACTCGCGGCCTGGCACGGACTCTTCCTCGAGGCGGCGGCCCTCAACGCGCGGCTGGGCGACGTCGACGAGCTGAACCGGCGGCGCGCGCGAGAGACACGCCAGGCCCGCCAGCTCTCGCGCGCGCTGGAGGAGCTGGCCGCGCTGACGGGTGAACGCCGCGACGCCCCCGCGTCGGCCGAGGGCACCGACCCGCTGTTCGCCGCCTGCGCCGCGGTCGGAGCCGCGGCGGGCCTGACGCTCACCGCGCCCCCGCGGCGGCCGGACGCACCGCCGCCCCGCGACCCGTTGGGCGAAATCCTCGTGGGCAACGGCGTGCGCAGCCGGCGGATCACCCTGCCGGCGGATTGGGGGCGGGAGGAAGCCGGCCCATTCCTCGGCTGGCGCCGCAACACCGGGGAACCCCTCGCGCTGCTGCCGCGACCCGGCGGCGGCTACGACATCTGGGATCCCGCGACGGGCGAACGCCGGCGTGCGGACGCGGCCGGCGCGGCGGACGTGGGTCCGACTGCCGTGATGTTTTACCGGAGCCTGCCGGCGACCGCCCTGCGGCTGCGCGCGACGCTGGCCTTCGGCCTGCGGCACGGTGGTCCGGACGCGGCCCACCTCGCGTTGTTCCTGGTGGGCGCCGGGTTGGTCAGCTGGCTTGCACCCGCCCTTTCCGGTTGGGTCCTGGGCTCCGTCATCCCGCGGGGCGACCGCGGCGATCTGGCGTTGGCGCTGGCCGGATTGGCGGCGGGATTGTTCGCCGCGGCGTGCCTGCAGGTCGTCCAGGGTCTGGCGCTGCTGCGGCTCGAGGGGCGGGCCGACGCGGCGCTGGGGGCCGCGGTGATGGACCGGCTGCTGCGGCTTCCGGCGGGGTTCTTCCGCGGCTTCTCGGCCGGCGACCTCGGGCAGCGCGCGCTGGCGGTCTCGACCCTGCGCCAACTGCTCGGGGGCGTGATCGCCGGCACCCTGATCCCGGCCGTGACCGCGGTCTCCGCGGTAGGGCTGATCGCCCTGGTGGATCCGCGGGTGGCGCCGGGCGCCCTCGCGTTGATGGTGATCCCCGTGGGCGCGGCGCTGCTGACGGCCTACCGGCAGCTCCGGGACGTGCGGGGGCAGGCGCGGCGACAGGGGGAGCTCGCGGGTCTGCTGCTGGAGCTACTCGGGGGGCTCGCCAAACTGCGGGTGGCGGCGGCGGAACGCGGGGCCTTCACGCGGTGGGCCGCGGGGTTCGCGGGGCTGCGCCGCCACGCGTTGGCCGCGCGCGAGGCCCACGGCCGCCTGGCGACGCTGCTGGCCGCGCTGCCGATGGCGGCGCTCGCGGCGCTCATCGCGGGCCTCGGTGCCTTGGGCGGACCCGAGCCTTCCCCGGCGGTGTTCCTCACGCTCGTGGCCGCGCTGACCCAGGGCCTCGCGGCGGCGATCGCCCTCGGCGAGTCGGCGCTGCTGCTCACGGCCGCGGCGCCGCTGGCGGAGCGGCTCGAGGTCATCCTCCAGGCCCCGCCGGAGGTCGCGGGCGAGGCGGGCGATCCCGGCGAACTCTCCGGCGCGATCGAGCTCGCGCACGTCTCCTTCCGCTACGAGGGCCAGGCCCAGCCGGTGCTGCAGGACGTTTCCCTGCGGATCGCGCCGGGGGAGTTCGTGGCGTTCGTGGGCCCGTCCGGCTCCGGCAAATCCACCCTGCTGCGCCTGCTGCTCGGATTTGAGCGGCCGGAGCGGGGCGCCGTGCATTACGACGGCCGCAACCTCGCCGCGCTGGATGTCACCGCGGTCCGCCGCCAGCTCGGCGTGGTCCTGCAGGCGGGCCGGCTGATGCCCGGCAGCCTGCTGGAGAACATCCGCGGCGGCGGGCTCCTCACGCTCGATGAGGCGTGGGCGGCCGCCCGGCACGCCGGCCTCGAGGACGACATCCGCGCGCTGCCGATGGGGATGCACACGGTGATCGGCGAGGGTTCCAGCACCCTGTCCGGCGGCCAGCGGCAACGGCTCCTCATCGCCCGGGCGTTGGCCCGGCAGCCGCGGATCCTGTTCCTCGACGAGGCCACCAGCGCGCTCGACAACCGCACCCAGGCGGTCGTCAGCCGGAGCCTCGAGCAGCTCCAGTGCACCCGCCTCGTGATCGCGCACCGGCTCAGCACGGTGGTGAACGCCGACCGCATTCACGTGCTGGCGGAGGGCCGGATCGTCCAGACGGGCACCTACGAGGAACTGGCGGCGCAGGAAGGCCTCTTCCGCGAGCTGGTGCGGCGCCAGGTAGCCTGAACCCGGGTCGCGGCCACATCTGCAGCACGGACACCCCAATCCGCGGCCACCCTGGCCGGCCGCTCAGCGGCCGAGGGCGTAGAGCTTGGTGCCGGTGCGCACGAACAGGTTCCCGTGGGCGATCGCCACGCTGGAGCGGTGGCGGGTGTCGTCCCCCTCGTCGCGGAAGTTCGCCGTGTGCAGCAGCCGGAAGGCATCGCCCCCCGCCTGGATCACGAACACGTCGGCATCGAAGTTCATCACGTAGATCCGGCCGTCCGCGGCCGTCGGTGAGGCCTGCAGGACGGAGCGCCCGCCGAGGTCTCCGCTCCAGATCACCGCGCCGTCGGCCGGATTCACGCAGTAGAGTTTCCGCTTCACGCCATTGAGGATGTAGAAGCGGCCACCGTAATACAGCGGCGAGGGCACGTCCGAGGTGAGGTCACGCTCATTGCGGGACGGGGCGACTTCGGCCGCGACCTCCGTCTGCTGCACGTGGCTCTGCCACGCCAGATCGCGGAAGGAGAGCGTGCCGGAGCCGCCCGCCTTTACCGCGTAGACCGGGGCGTTCTTCGGGGCGCAGGCCAGGAGGACCCCGCCGCCGGCCGTGGGCGAGGGCACGAGGCGCCAGTGGCCGATGCGCGTGGTGTTCCAGGTGCCCCAGCTCCACAGCTCGCGGCCCGTCGCCGGGTCGTGGCCCGTGAGGCGATCGCCGCCGATGACGACCAGCTCGTGCCGGCCCTGGTGCTCGAACGGCAGGGGCGTGCTGAAGGCCTCACGGGACTCGGCCACCGCGTCGGAGGGCCGGAGGACCCGCCAGAGCTCGCGGCCGGTCGCGGGCTCGAGGGCGAGCAGGTAGGACTCGTTGCCGGTGGGCTTGCCCTTGCTGCGCACGGCGACGTCGCGCTGGAGCACCTGAATCACCAGGCGCCCATCGTGCAGGAGCGGGCTGGTGGCGAAGGTCCACTGGAAGGCGAAGGGCCCGAGGTTGCGCTCCCAGAGCTTCCGGCCCTCGACGGTGAAGGCGACGAGTTCCCCGGTGCCGAAGAAAAAGACCACCGTGCGGCCGTCCGTGACCGGGGAGGGCGAGCAGGAGTTGCTGTACTGGCCATCGGTCGAGAACGCGGAGATGTCGGCGCGCCAGAGCACGGCTCCCGTGCGGCGGTCGAGGCAGAGGGCCGCCTGCTGGCCCGAGGCCGCGTCCGCGGCGGGGAGGAACACGCGGTCGCCCCAGATGACCGGGGTCGCGGCGGAGGGGCCGGGGAGGGTAACGGCCCACTTCACGTTCTCGGTGCGCGAGAAGGTGGCGGGCAGGTTGGTCTCGGGGCTGGAGCCGTTGTGGGCGGGGCCGCGCCAATTGTCCCAGTTCGCGAGGACCGAGACGGGGGTGACGAGGGCGAGGAGGGCGAGCAGGGGTAGACGACGGGGCGACGAGGGCATAGGGGGATTTCGCTTACTCGGAATCCGGAAGCTCCCGCCGGTCAAGCGGGCCGCGCGACTAGTCGTCCTTGGCCTTACCCAGCTGCCGCGTCTCGGCACCCACCTCCGCGACGTAGGCCTCGGCCAGGCGAAGCAGGGCGGCTTTCTCGGCCGGGCGCTCGGCGGCCAGGTCCCGCGTCTCGCCGAGGTCCTGGGCGAGGTCGAAGAGCTCGACCTGGCCGGTGGTCCAGTTCTTGACGAGCTTGAGGTCGCCCTGCCGGAGCGCCGTCTGGGCGCGGCGGTCGACCGCTTGGTGGAAGATCAGGTAGGGCCGGCGGCGGCGGACCTCCCCCACCCCGCCTCCCAGCCACACCGCGCGCAGGCTGCCGCCATCGAGCTCCGGCGGGAGCGGCTCCCGGTAGCCGGCAAAGTCGGCGAAGGTCGGGAGCAGGTCGAGGCCGGTGACCGGCACCCGGCTCACGCTCCCGGGCTGCACGCCCGGCCCGGCGACCAAGAAGGGCACGCGGATGCCGCCCTCGTAGAGGGTGCCCTTGCCGGCACGCAGGGGATGATTGAGGCCCGGGCCGTCGTTGCTCACGCCGGGCAGGGTCGGGCGGCCGCCGTTGTCGGACATGAAGATCACGTAGGTCCGCTCGCGCAGCCCGAGCCGGCTGAGCTCGTCGAGGAGGCGGCCGACCCCGGCGTCGAGGTCGTGGGTCATCGCGGCGAAGGAGGGCAGCCGGTGCTTCTGGCCCACGGGCCACGACTGCGCCTGGGCGAAGGATTCCGGGGAGTACTGGATCTCCAGGTGGACCGCGTAATGGGACACTTGGAGGAAGAACGGGCGGCCTTCCCGGGCCTGTTCGGCGAGGAAGGCGGTGGCGCGGTCGGTCAACGAGCGGATGAGCTTCGGGTCGTCGCGCGCGGGCTCGCCCCCGGCGTCGCGGCCGCCGCCGGTCGCGTTGCTGGTGACCCCATCGCTGACGTCAAAGCCCTGGTCGGCGGGGCTGATCCCGTCGTAGCGGTGGTCCCACTTGCCGAGGTGGGCGGTGCGGTAACGGGCGTCGGCGGCCTTGAGGAGGCGGGGCACGTTCAGCTGGCGGCGGTAGACGGCGGGCCAGCCCTCCCGGTCGCGCTGGTACTCGTGGCGGGCGGGGGATTGGCCGACCTGCAGGCTGCGGCGGGTGGGGCAGCAGTAGGGGGCCGGGCTGTAGCCGTCGGTGAAGCGCATCCCCTGGGCGGCGAGGCGCTCCAGGTTGGGGGTACGGAAGTGGTCGCTGGCGGTGTCCGGCCGGCCCGGGATCATCGGGAGGGAGGTGCCGACCCAGCTCTGGTCGTCGGAGAGGATGAGCAGGAAGCTGGGCGGGACCGGGCGCTCGGCGGCGCCGGCCAACGCGGCGAGGGCGAACCCTAGCCCAAGGGAGGCCAACCGCGCGCGAAGGGGGTAGGGTAACAGCTTCACCCCACCACCCTGCCCGCGCGGGCCAGGGTGCCAAGCGCGGAACCGGAAGCCGCGGGCTGAAACCGCCCGGCCCGCTTTACTCAGCGGCTTCGCCGGTGACGGTGCTGCCGCCAACCACGCTCACCTTGGCCAGCACCGCCTGCTGGATCTTCTCGGCGAGCTCGGGCTTCTCCTTGAGCGCCAGCTTGGCCGCGTCCCGGCCTTGGCCCACCAGATTGCCCTCGTAGGCGATCCAGGCGCCCTTCTTCTCGAGGATCTTGTGCTCCAGGCCGAGGTCGAGGAGCGAGCCGATCTTCGAGATGCCCTCGTCGTACATGATGTCGAACTCGCACTCGGTGAACGGCGGCGAAACCTTGTTCTTCACCACCTTGATCTTGGTCCGGTTGCCCACGACCTTGCCCTCGGGGGTCTTGATCTGGTCCTTGCGGCGGATGTCGATGCGGATGGAGGCGAAGAACTTCAGCGCGCGGCCGCCGGAGGTCGTCTCCGGGTTGCCGAACATCACGCCGATCTTTTCGCGGATCTGATTGGTGAAGATGCAGATGCAGTTGGTCTTGCTCACCACCGCGGTCAGGCGGCGCATCGCCTGGCTCATCAGGCGGGCCTGCGCGCCCACCGTGGCATCGCCCATCTGGCCGTCCAGTTCCGCCTTGGTGGTGAGGGCGGCTACCGAGTCCAACACGATGACATCGATGGAGTTGGAGCGGATGAGCGTCTCCATGATGTTGAGCGCGTCCTCGCCCGAGTCCGGCTGGGAAACCAGGAGGTCGTCGAGGTTCACGCCGACGACGCGGGCGTACTTGGGATCGAGGGCGTGTTCGACGTCGATGAAGGCGGCGAGGCCGCCGCGCTTCTGGGCCTCGGCGATGACGCTCAAGCAGAAGGTCGTCTTACCAGAGGACTCCGGCCCGTAGATCTCGATGATGCGGCCCTTGGGCAGCCCGCCCACGCCCAGCGCCAGGTCCACCGCGAGCGACCCGGTGGTGAGCGTCTCGACCTTCATCTTCTGGGCGTCGCCCAGCCGCATGATCGAGCCTTCGCCGAACTGCTTGGTGATCGAGGACACGGCCAGCTCGATGTTCTTTTCCTTCGCGGCGGTGGCGGTGGCGAGGGCGGCGGCGGCCGGAGCGGCGGTTTTGGCGGGGGCGGGAGCGGCTTTGGACATGGGAAAAAGAGGGAGGAGAAGCGGTTGGGCGGCGAAGAGGTGAGCGGTTGCCCGCGGCGGTTCAAGCCCGCCTTCACCCGGAAACCGGGGTGGACGGAGCACCGCGGACGCGGCGGACACTGCACGTGTTCATTTGAACACGTCAAGCCCGGAAGCGAGCCCGCGCCCGCCAGGACCAGCCCAAATCCCGCACCGCCACCGCGCGCGGGATTGCCTCGCACCCGGCGGACCCGCAGCCTCCGGCCCTAACCCCTGCCGCACCATGCTGCCTACTGCCCTGCACCGCCTGCCGCTCCGCGCGTCCGTCCGTCGCCCGCTCGCCCTGCTGGCCCTCTGGACCCTGCTCCCCGCCCTGCTCCCGGCCCAAGGCGCCGGCACGGGGGCGATCGAGGGACGGGTGTTCGACGCCGGCCGCGGGGAATACCTCGAAAAGGCGCTGATTTCCGTCGAGGGCACCCGGCTGGAAGTCCTCTCCGGCGAAACCGGCCAGTACCGGCTCGCCAATGTCCCCGCGGGCACGGTGCGGGTGAAGGCCTTCTTCACCGGCCGGCCCCTGCAGACGGCCACCGCCACGGTCACCGCGGGGCAGACCACCCCGCTCGACCTCACCTTCCCCGCCGCCGGCGCGCGCGGAGCCGCGGGCGACGTGGTGCGCCTCGACCAGTTCGTGGTCGCCTCCTCGAAGGAGATGGAAGGCGCGGCGATCGCGATCAACGAGCAGCGTTTCGCCCGCAACATCGTCAACGTCGTGTCCGCCGATGAGTTCGGCACGATCGCGGACGGCAGCATCGGCGAATTCATGAAGTTCCTGCCGGGCATCACCAGCGACTACACCGGGGGCGACGCCCGCCGGTTCTCGATCAACGGCGTCCCCGCGGACAACGTCCCGATCTCGCTCGGCGGCTTCGACCTCGCCAGCGCCGCCGGGGCCGGAACGCGCCGCGCGGTGGAGCTCGATCAGGTCTCGATCAACAACATCTCGCGCATCGAGATCAACCGCTCCCCGACGCCGGACACCCCCGGCTCGGCTCTCGCGGGGGCGGTGAACTTCGTGCCGCGCAGCGCCTTCGAGCGCAACAAGCCCGCCTACAGCTACAGCGTCTCCTGGCTGATGAAGGACGCCGAGCGCGCCTTCGGCCGCCGCACGCCCGGCCCGGGCTGGGGCCAGATGTCCTACAAGATCCACCCCGGCGTCGACGTCTCTGCGATCGTACCGGTCTCGAAGACCTTCGGCTACACCGTCTCCGCCGGCTACTCTCTCCAGTACACCCCGCAGTCCAACGTCGCGATGCAGTGGCGCGGCGCCCACGTGGCCACCAACGTCGCCGCCACCGCCACCACCGGCCTGCCCGCCACCACGCCCGACAACCCGTACCTGGGCATCTTTTCCTGGCGTGACAGCGGCAAGAACACCTCCCGCGAGAACTTCGCCACCACGATCGACTGGAAGCCGGCCGCGTACGACCGCCTGACCTTTGGTTTCTCCTACGGAATGCTGCGCGAGCACTTCGCCACGCGCACGCAGACGTTCACCATCAACCGCATCCTGCCCGGCAATTGGAGCCCCACGCACAGCTGGGGCCAGGTGAGCCTCTTCCCAACCACCGGCACCGCCGTGAACGCCGGCCAGATGACCATCGGCAACGGCGGCCGCATCCGCCCCGGCCGCACCGTCACCCCCTCGCTGCGCTGGCTCCACGAAGGTCCCGTGTGGAAATCCGACGCCGGCCTCGCCTACGGCAACTCGCGCATCGACTACCAGGACATCGACAAGGGGTTCTTCCAGGGGATGACCGTCCAGCGGAACAACGTGCAGATCCTGTTCGATGACATCTTCTACCTTCGCCCCGGCCGCATCACGGTGCTCGACCCGAACGGCCGCCCCGTCGACCCCACAAACCTGGATAACTACTCGCTGGTCTCCGCCAACAGCAACCGCCAGCGCACCTACGACACCACCCGCCAGGCCTACGCCAACGTCCGGCGCGACTTCGACGTCCGCGGCGCCCTCCTCACCCTCAAGCTCGGCGCCGACGTGCGCAGCAAGATCCGCGACCTCCGCGGCCCCGGCGGCAACCTCGAGACCTACACCTACGTCGGCGCCGACGGCCGCGCCAGCACCACCCCGTTCACCCAGACCGGCCTCGCCAACGACGACAGCCCCGCGCGCTTCCTCGACGAGGTCTATTCCGAGCGCATCCCCGACTTCGGCCTGCCCAAGCAGCAGCACGTCGACAACGGCAAGCTCTGGCAGGACTGGCTGCGCAACCCGACCCACTGGACGCGCAACGCCAACAACGACTTCATCGCCGTCTCCAGCTTCTCGCGCCGCGCCAAGGAGGTCATCTCTTCCCTCTTCGGCCGCGCCGACCTCGGCCTCCTCGGCAACCGCCTCCGCCTCACCGGCGGCGTCCGTGCCGAACAGACCAACATCGACGCCGAGGGGCCCCTGCTCGACCCGACGCGCGCGTTCCAGCGCGACGGCGCCGGCAACATCCTCCGCGGCCCCAACGGCGCCCCGCTCCTCCAGGTGCCGACCAACGCCGGCCTCCCGTACTCGCAACTCGTCCGCGTCGAGCGCGGCACCCGCGCCCGCAAGGAGTACCTGCGCTTCTTCCCCAGCCTCAACGCCAGCTACAACCTCACCGAGTCCCTCATCGGCCGCCTCGCCTACTCGCAGTCGGTCGGCCGGCCCGACTTCAACCAGTACGCCGGGGGCGTGACCCTCCCCGACCTCGAGAACCTCAACCCGAACTCCCGCATCACGGTCAACAACGCCTCCATCAAGGCGTGGCAGGCCGAGACCTACATGGCGCGGATCGAGTATTACTTCGGCAACGTCGGCAGCTTCTCGGTCGGCGCCTTCATCCGCGACTACGACAACTTCTTCCGGAACGTCACCGAATACGTGAGCGATTCGTTCCTGCAGACCTACGGGCTCGATCCGGAGGAATACGGCAGCATCCTGACGGTGACGCAGTTCAACGAGGAACAGCGCATCCGGCAGCACGGCTTCGAGATCGATTACAAGCAGTCGCTGACCTTCCTGCCGCCCTGGGCCCGCGGCCTCCAGTTCTTCGCCAACATCAGCTCCCAGCGCGCGAAGAACACGGATAACCTGCAGGACATGAACCCGTTCACCGCGAACTGGGGCCTCAGCTTCACGCGGCCGAAATTCAACCTCCGGATCAACGAGAACTACCGGGGCATCCAACGCCGCGCCCTGGTCGCCAGCACGGCCACCAACAGCATCGAGCCGGGGACTTACAACTACCGGCCGAAGCGGCTCTACATCGATGTGACCGGCGAATACTATTTCCGCCGCGGGACCGCCTTCTTTTTCGCGATGCGGAACATCGGCGGCGCGACCGAGGACACCAAGATCTACGGCCCGAACACGCCGCTCCACGCCCGCTTCCGCCAGCGGGACGACTACGGCGGGTCGCTCTGGACGGCCGGCATCAAGGGTTCGTTCTGACCCTTCGACAGGCTCAGGGCCGGCCCGTTCGACTTCGCTCACGGCGGGCCCCTTCGACTTCGCTCAGGGCAGGCCCTTTGACGGAGCTCACGGCAGGCCCTTTCGACGGCGTTCACGGCGCAAGCACTGACTAGGGTGCTTGCCGTGGAAACGGGCCGGGCGGCGGCACGAAGGGCCTCGGCTCGGTGTAGCCGGGGATGGAAATCCCCGGACTTCAGGTCACCCCACACAACAAAAAGGCCCGGGACGCGCGTCCCGGGCCCGTGAAAACCATCCCTTCCGGTCAACCGCCTTACGGCAGCTCGTAAACCTCGACCAGGGCGATGCCCGTCGCCGCGCCCGGACCAGTAACCTGGGCGGTGTAGTTGCCCGGCGCCAGGGTCAGGATCACGGCGGAATCATTGGCCGCCAGGCCAAACGCACCCACCGAAGCCGAGGACGTCGCGATGGCATCGCGGTCAACGGAGGTCGTCCAGTTGGTGTTCTGGGCCACGGTGGTGGACCCGCTCAGGAGCTGCAGCGTGGGCTGGGCGAGGACGCCGGCCACGCCGAACTGGGCCAGGCCCGGGCCGACGCCGCGGACGAGGACCCGCTTGGCCGCACCCGGCGGCACCACGAAGCCGGCGATGAGGGTGTTGTCCCCGGAACCGGCGGAGGCGCGCGTGGCGATGTTCAACAGCTTCTGGCCGGGGCTGGCCCCGGAGAGGTCGTACACCTCGATCAGGGCGATGCCGGCGGCGTTGTTGGTTCCGCTCACCACGGCCGTGTAGGCGCCCGGCGCGAGGGTGGTCAGGAGGGCCGCATCGGCCCCGGAGGCTCCCAACGCGAAGGCACCGGCCCGCGCACCCGCCGCGTCAATCGCCGCCCGGTCGGCCGCGATCCCGGCGTTGACGCCGAGCGAGGCCTGATCGGAGCTGCGCACCAGTTCCAGGCGCGGGGAGGCGAGGGAGCCCGGCAGACCGAAGACGGAGCCCAGCGTCGGACCCACGGCGCGGATCAGCACCGGCTTGGCGGAGTCACCCGAGATGACGAAGCCGGCGATGGCCACGCCCTCCCCGGAGGAAACCCGCGCGCGGGACGAGATGTTCACCAACCGCTGCGCCGCCACCGCGGCCTCGCGGCCACCCACGTAGGACGCGCTGATCACGCCGGTCGAGGTGCCCGTGACGAGGCCCGTCGCGGCATTGATCGTGGCGGAGAGGACCGAGCGGGTCGTGAGGACGCTGACCTGGCCCACGGCCGTGACCGTGCCGGCGCCGCCATCGCTGGCGGACCCGGATTGGACGAGCGCGAAGGCCTGGCCGGCGGGACCCGCGATGACATGGGCGACCGCCGCGCCGGCCGTGGCGCCGGACTGGTAGTAGCCGGCCACCCCCTGGGTGGCGCCGACATCCGTCGCGCGGGTGCCGGCGAACGTGGCGGTAAAGCCGCCCGAAGCCGCGCCGGTCACCGCACCGTCGGTGCCGATCGTGCCCGAAACCGCGACCACGGCCTGCAGCAGGCCGAAGGAGTTCTGGTTGAAGGCAAACGCGCCGGAGTCGGTGACGTTGAAGTTCAGGTTCATCAGCGGGGCGGTGCCCGGGTAACCGAGGAAGACCGCGGTGTTGTCGGGCCGCACCAGGAGGGCGAAGCTGCCCACGCCGCCACCGAAGGCGCCGAAGTAGGTGCCCGCATAGCTGCGGGTCAGCACCCGGACCGCGGCCGCCCGCGACGTGACGGAACCCGCGCTATTGGTGATCACGACGTCGTAGGAGCCGGATTCACCCGCCACGTAGGCGGCGGTGGTCGCACCGGCGATCGCCGTGCCGTTGCGCCGCCACTGGAAGGTGGGGCTCGGCGCGGCGGACACCCCCACGGTGAGGGCGGCGGACCCGCCCGCGGGCACCACCTGCGGGGCAGGCTGGGCCGAGATCACCGGGGCCTGCGGGGCGCTGACGACCGCGAGGGTCGCGACGGAGCTCGTCGTCGTCCCGCGGCCGTTGGCCACCAGCACATCGTAGAAGCCGGCATCCCCCGCGGAAACGTTGCTCAGGGTGAGCGTGGCGGCGGTGGCGCCACCAATGTTCAGGCCATTGCGGCGCCACTGGTAGTTGAAGGAAGCCCCACCCGACGCGGAAACGGAGAACGTCGCCGAGGCGCCGACAAACGCGACCTGCGGCCGCGGCTGCTCCGTCAGCACCGGCACGGTCGTGACGACCACGTTGGCCGGGGAGGAGGTGACGGTGCCGACCGAGTTGGTCACCTGCACCGTGTAGCTGCCGGCGGCCGAAGCCTGGACGCCGCTCAGGGTGAGGGTCGCGCCGACCGCGCCGTTGAGGGTCGCGCCGTTGCGGCTCCACTGGTAGGCCAGCGGCTCGGTGCCGGTGGCGGCCACGCTCAGGGCGAGCGTGCCACCGAGGTCCACCACCGCCGCCTGCGGCTGGGTGGCGATCGCCGGGGCCGTGACCGCCGGCTGGATCGTGAGGGTGAAGGTCTGGGTCGCGACCGCCGGGTTGATGGCCGTGACGGTCAGGGTCAGCGGCGAACCGGTCGTGTCCGGGGGCGTGCCCGAGAGGACGCCGGTCGTGGCGTTGAGCGAGGCCCACGCCGGCAGGCCGGCGATGGCGAAGGTCGGCACCGGGTCGCCGGTGGCGGTGAAGGTGAACGACCCCGCCGTCCCGGCGCGGAAGGTGGCCGCCGCGGCGCTGGTGATGGTGGGGGCGGTGCCGACCGTGAGGGTGACCGGGTTGGAGGTGGCGTTCGGGCTGATCAGGTTGCTGACGACCACCTGGAACTGGTCGCCCGTCATCGTGGCGGCGGCGTTGGTGATGCGCAGCGTCGCGGTGCGGACGCCGGAGTAGGTCGCGTCATCGGTGAGCAGCGGCACGAAGCCGGTGCTGCCGACCGGCAGGCGATACCAGGTGAACACCGAGGGCACCGGCGTGCCGGTCGCGGCCACGGTGAAGGTCGCGGAGCCACCGACCGGCGTCACCGCCGCGACCGGCTGGGTCACGATGGTGGGCGCGCCGACGTTGCCGGTGCGCTTGATGACGTGGTTGCGGGTATCGGTGATGTAGATCGTCCCCTGCGCATCCACGGCCACGCCGAACGGCTGGTTGAAGCGGGCCCCGCTGCCCAGGCCGTCCGCCGAACCGGCGGTGCCGGCCGTGCCGGCCAAGGTGGAGACGGTGCCGGTGGAGGTGATGCGGCGCAGGGTGTGGCTGTTGGTGTCGGCGACGTAGACATTGCCGCCCGAGTCCACCGCGAGCGCGGAGGGCTGGTTGAAGCGGGCCACGGCGCCCGTGCCGTCCGCGACACCCGAGGTTCCGGCGGTGCCGGCGAGGGTCGAGACGTTCGAGGAGAAGTCGATCTTGCGGATGGCGTGGTTGAACGAGTCCGCCACGAACAGCGACCCGGCCGCGTCAGCCACCACCGCGAACGGGAAGGCGAACCGGGCGTTGGCGCCCAGGCCGTCCGCCGTGCCGCGCTGCAAAGCCACGCCGGCGTAGGTGGTCACGATCGCGCCGGACTGGATGCGGCGGATGGTGTGGTTGAAGGTGTCCGCCACGTAGATCGTACCGGTGGTGTCCACCGCCACGCCGTACGGATAGAGGAAGCGCGCGGCGCTGCCGGTACCATCGGTGCTGCCGGTGTTGCCAGCGAGACCGGCAACCGTCGTGACCGTGCCGTCCGGCGCGATCGCGCGGACAGTGTGGTTATAGGTGTCCGCCACGTAGACCGTGCCCACGGTGGAGACCGCAACGCCGGACGGGGAATTGAAACGCGCCGCCGAGCCCACGCCGTCGGCACTGCCGCTCACACCGGGCTGGCCGGCGAGGGTGGTGACGACGCCGCCGGGGGCGACCTTGCGGATCACGTGGTTGCTGGTGTCGGCGACGTAGAGGTTGCCCAAGGCGTCAATGACCGTGCCAGCGGGGCCGTTGAAGCGGGCCGCGTCGCCGGTGCCGTCGAGCGTGCCGGCCGTGCCGGTCTTGCCGACGTAGGTCGAGACGGCGGTGCCGACCACGATGGACAGGGAGGCCGAGAGGCTCTGCGCCGAACCGGAGGTGTTGGTCACTACCGCCCGGAAGGCGTCGCCGGTCATCGCGGAGGTCGGGTTGAGGACGGTGAGCGTGCCGGTGGTGACGCCGCTGTAGGTGGTGTCGTTGGCGAGGTCGTAGTACGCGGAGGCCCCGGCGGGGAGGCGCTGCCACTGGATGGTGGGCGTCGGGTTGCCGGTGGCGGCCACGGTGAAGGTGGCGATCTGGCCGGGCGTGAGCGCGACGTTGGCCGGCTGGGTGGTGATCACCGGGGCGAGGGCGACCGGCGAGACCGTGAGGGTGAAGGGCTGGACCGCGTCGGGGCTCACGCCGTTGCTGGCGGTGACGACCAGCACGTACGGCGAGGAGGCGCTGGAGCCGACGGCGGGCGTGCCGGAGATCACGCCGCTGCCGGCGTTGAGCACAAGGCCGGAGGGGAGCGTGCCGGTGGTGATCGCGTAGGTCATCGTCGCGGGCGAACCCGTGGCCTGCAGCGTGAAGGAGCCGACCTGGTTCTCGACGAAGGCCGCCGTGGGCAGGCTGGTGATGACGGGGGCCGTGGTGACGGTCAGGAGGGCCTCCGCGGAAGTCGCGGGGGAGCCGACGCTGCTGCCGACCACGACCTGGAACTTGTCGCCGGAGTCAGCCAAGGCCGTCGGCGAGACGGTCAGGGTGGCGGTGGTGGTGCCGGTGTACTTGCCGCCCTCGACCAGCGGCACGAATGCACCCGAGCCGGAAGCCTGGCGCTGCCACTGGTAGGTGAGGGTCCCGCCGCCGTTCGCCGCGGCGACCACCGAGAACTGGGCGCCAATCCCGGCCGCGACCGTGGTGGCGGCGGGCTGGGTGGAGATCGTGGGGCCGGAGCTGACGTTGAGGGTGAAGGTCTGCGTCGTGCTGCCCGCGGTGTTCGTCGCCGTGATGGTGAACGTGAAGGGCGAGCCGGCGGTGGTCGACGGCGGCGCGGCCGTGATCAGGCCGGCGAGGTTCATCGAGGCGACCGTGGCCGGAAGGGAGCCAGCGGTGATGCTGAAGGTGGGAGCGGGCGAACCGGTCGCCGTCACCTGGAAGGTCGCCGCATTGCCGACGACAAGCGTGGTGGTGGCCGCGCTGGTGAAGACCGGCGGCTGGTTCACGGTCAGCGTGAAGACCTGCGTCGCGACGGGGGTGACCCCGTTGCTCGCCTGCACGGTGAACGAGAAGGGCGAGCCGACCGCGGTGGACGGGACGCCGGAGAGGACGCCGGCCGAGGAGAGCGAAAGGCCCGGCGGCAGGGTACCGGCGGATACCGAGTACGTGGGCGTCGGGGAACCGGTGGCGGTGAAGGTGAAGGAGCCCAGGCCGCCGAGGGCGAAGGTCGCGTTGTTCGCGCTCGTGATCGCCGGAGCGGTGGCCACGGTGCCGCGGCGGATCAGCTGGTTGGCGTTGTCGGCCACGTAGAGGTTCGAGGCGCTGTCGAGGGCGATGCCGGTGGGGCGGGTGAAGCGCGCGGCGGTGCCGAGGCCGTCGGCGAAGCTGCCGGAGCCCGCGGTGCACGCGAGGGTCGTGACCGCGCCCGTCGCGATCACCACGCGGCGGAGCGTGTGGTTGAGGGTGTCCGCGACCAGCAGCGTCGTGCCGGGGGAGCTGCCGTTGCTGTCGATCGCCAGGCCCTCTGGCCCATTGAAGGTCGCCGCCACCCCGGTGCCGTCCGCCGCGCCCGCCGTGGCGGCGCCGGCCAGCGTCGAGACCTCACCGGTCGCGAGCACCACCTTGCGGATGCGGTTGTTGCTCTTGTCGGCCACGTAGAGGTTCGCGTTGTCCGCAGCCAGGCCGATCGGGTTGAAGAACCGGGCGGAGGCGGGGGTCGCGGAATCGACGAAGCCCTGCGTGCCCGGCACGTTGCTCCCGGAACCATCCGGGCCGGCAAGGGTGGTGACGACGCCCGTGGCGACCACGATCTTGCGGATCGACTGGTTGCTCGAGTCGGCGACGTAGAGGTTCCCCCCGGACAGCGCGAGACCGTAAGGGTAGTTGAACCGCGCCGCCGTGCCGGTGGCGTTGGTGCTGCCCGTGGTGCCCGCTCCGCCCGCCAACGTCGAAACCACCGGAGTCGCCGGCGCCAGATCGATGACCCGGATGGTGTGGTTGAAGGTGTCGGCCACGTAGAGCTTGTTCGCGCCGGCGTCGAGGGCGAGGCCCTGCGGCAGGTTGAACCGGGCCACCGTGCCCGCGCCGTCCGCCGCGCCCGAGGTCCCGAGCAGGCCGGCGACCGTCGTCACCGCGCCGGTGCTGATGACCACCTTGCGGACCGCGTGGTTGGTGGTGTCGGCGATGTAGAGGTTGCCCGCGGAATCCGCGACGACCGAGGCGGGATCCCGGAACCGCGCCGCCGCGCCGACCGCGTCCACCGCGCCGGGGGAGTTGGGCTGGCCCGCCAGCGTGCTGATGCTGTACGAAGTCTGCGCGCGCACCGCACCCGCGGCGACGCCAGCGGCCACGACCGCGACCCAGAGCCGCGCCCAACGCGACCCACGATGACTGACCGACCTGACCTGACCGGCGGGGTTGATGATGTTGTCCATGATTAGAAAAAAGAAGAGGCGGCGACGCCGTGCCGGAATCGCCACGTGAAGGACTTAGCGACCCGGCCGGTCCTATCGCAAGACGCTTGTTCGGGAAAATGGTTGGGCCTCAACATCGCGGGGCGGGCGCGGGAGCCGCTGCCCCGCCACCGCACCTTCCTTGCGAAAACCGTGCCAACCCCGCCGCGACCCCCCGATCCCCCTCGGTGGCAACCCTTCCCCGCCACCGTCGGCAGGCGAGGCCCGGCGGGGAATTTTCCCCGGTCGAGCCCGTTCCGGGGCCAAAAATCCCCCAAACCCCGCCGCGCGCGACCGGATCCGTTTGCGTCCGGCGCCGCGACGCCACCAGTGTCCGCTCCCCTCGCCCCCTTATGGTCACCGCCGCCTTCTGCTCCAATCCCGCCGAGGCCGAACTGCTCCGCTCCCTCCTCGAGGAAAACGGGATCGACGCCTTCGTGCTCGATGACTCCTTCGGCGGCGCCATCCGCCTGCAGGTCGCCTCGGATCAGGCCGCGGAAGCCAAGCGGATCATCGAGGAGGCGGAAAAGGCCCTCGGCGACGAAGCCCAATCCGCCCCCGAGGCCTAACCCGCGGCGGGCGCCGGCTCGCCCGGACCATACTCCGCCAACTCCAGGATCACGCCGTCGGGATCGAGGAAGTACACGAGGGTCTTCTCGCCGGCCGCAAACCGCACCACGCCCGGCGGCACCCGCACCGGATCGCTGAACAACGTCACCCCCGCGGCGCGCAGCCGGGCGGCCATCGCCCCGATGTCCCGCACCCGGAAGGCCAGGTGACGCAGGCCCAGGGTGTTCGCCCGCGAATTGGCCGGCAGGGCCTCGCCCGCCGGCGTCACGTACTGCAGCAGCTCGAGCCGCGGGCCCCCGCCCGGCGGCTCCACGAAGGTCACCAACCCCCGCACCCCCCGCAGCCCCACGATCGCCTCGATCCACTCGCCCTCCATCGTGACATCCGCCGTCCGGCGGAACCCCAGGACCTCGGTGTAGAAGCGCACGGAGCGCGCGAGGTCGGCGACGACGATGTTAAAGTGGTCCACGCCCAGGATCATCCCCGGAGCGTGGGCGAGGTTGGCGGGCCGCCCCAGCTTTTTCGCCGCGGCGCCAACGCAACGTTGCCTTGCGCGCCGCCGTTCCCCTCTCTGCTCCGCACCGCCCGATGTCACCCCTCGCCAACGCCTACTACGAAAAATCCCTCGCGATGCTGGCGGAAGCCCGCGCCCGCAACGCCCCCGTCATCGCCCAACTCACCCCCCTCCTCGGCCAATGCATCGCCGCCGGCGGGATGGTGCACACCTTCGGCTCCGGCCACAGCGAGATCATCTCCCGCGAGATCGTCGGCCGCGCCGGCGGACTCGTCAGCATCACCGGCATCCCCGACCCCACCGCCGGCTTCATCGAGAACCTCGTTGGCTACGGCACCGCCCTCGTCCAACGCTACGACCGCCAGTACGAGCTGCGCCCTGGCGAGGTGGTCATCGTCATCTCCAATTCCGGCAAGAACTCCGCCCCGATTGAGGTCGCCCTCCACGCCAAGAGCAAGGGATGCCTTGTCGTAGGGCTCTGCTCGGTCGCGATGTCCGCCACCGCCCGCACCGTCCACCCCGGCGGCCGCAACCTGCACGCGATCGCCGACCACGTCCTCGACAACGGCGGATTGCCCGGGGACGCGATTTTGCCGGTGACCGACGCGATCACGACCGGCCCCACGAGCACCTTCATCGGTTGTTCGCTGCTTAACTGGTTGATGGTCTCGGTGATGGAATGGTTGCGCGACCACGGGCACGAGCTGCCGGTGCTGCGGAGCCAGAACCTGCCCGGCGCCATCGAGCACAACCGGTCCGTCGGCGGCCGCTACCGGCACCGGCTCTCCAAGCAGCTGGCCTGAGGACGGCGGAGGCGACGATGAACTTCCGCCTCGGCATCGACGGGGGCGCCACCAAGACGGAGGGCATTCTGGTGGATGCCACGGGGGCCGTCGCCGCGCGCGAGCTCGCCGGCGGATGCAATCCTAATGTTGCTGGACCCGACGGGGCGCGGGCGGTGGTCGCGGGGGTGATCGCCGCGCTCCGGGCGCACGCCGCGGCCCGTTCGCCCGCGGCCACGATCACGCACCTGCACCTTTACGCGGCCGGCAACCGGTCCTATTGGCGGGAGACGATGGCCGGGCTCGGCGGCGGCGCCCAGGTGTTCACGGCCGACGACTCGCATCCGGTGCTGGAACTGGCCACGGACGGCGCCCCCGGCCTGGTCCTGCACGGCGGCACGGGCTCGTTCGTCGCCGCCCGCGCGCCCGATGGCTCCATCCACTATGCCGGCGGGATCGGCTGGCGCTTCGGGGACCCGGGCAGCGGCTATGACCTGGGGCGGCGCGCCATCGGCCGGGGTTTGCTCGAATTACAGGGCTGGCAACCCGCCTCCGCGGTGGGCGCCGCGGTGCGGGACCACACCGGCCTCGGCGCGACGGGTGACGCCGGGGCGGTCACCCGTTGGTACTACCAGCACGCCGAGCCGAATCGGCAGGTCGCCGCGCTCGCCCCCGCCTTGCTCGCCCTCGCTGGCGCGGGCGAACCGGTCGCCGCCGGGCTGGTCGCGGCTTCGGCCGGAGACTTGCTCGACATCGCCCTCGGGGTGGCGGCCCGGCTGTTTCCCGGCCCACCCCCGGCCGGCCTGCGCGTGGGCCTGAGCGGCCCGATCCTCCATCACCCCGCGGTCCACGCCGCCCTGCGCGCCCGCGCCCCATTCCAGCTCCACCCCGTCGAGGGATCGCCCATCGAGGGCGTAAGGCGCCTGCTACTCCGCGCCGCTTGAGCAATCTTTACCTTCCTTGATGCCTCCGCCTCGCCTGCTGCTGGTTCTGATTCTCCTTGCGGTCGCCTCTCCGGCCCCCGCCGCCGCCCCCGCACCGAAGGTCCCGGGCCAGTCGTACTTCGGAACCGCCCGCCACGTGGAGTACCTCGCCGGGGACCTGCCGCTCGTGATCACGGTCCCGCACGGCGGCCGCGCCCAACCGGCCGACCTGCCGCCGCGCCAGAAAGGCGTAACGGTGATGGACGCCAACACGCAGGAGCTCGCGCGCGACCTCGTGGCGGAGCTGGAGCGGCTCTCCGGCGGACGGGTCCACGTCATCTTCAGCCACCTGCATCGCTCCCGGCTGGATCCGAACCGCGAGATCGTCGAGGCCGCCAACGGTCACCCGGGGGCGGAGCAGGTGTGGCGGGAGTTCCACGCGGCGATCGAGGGCGCCCTCGCGGCGGCGGTGGCGCGGCACGGCTTCGCCTTCCTGGTCGATCTCCACGGCCACGCCCACCCGGTCGCGCGACTGGAACTCGGCTACGCCCTCGCCGGACCGCAACTCAACCGGAGTGACGCCGCATTCGACGCC
This sequence comes from Opitutaceae bacterium, assembly GCA_027485815.1. Lineage (GTDB taxonomy): Bacteria > Verrucomicrobiota > Verrucomicrobiia > Opitutales > Opitutaceae > ER46. Next base: position 1,578 of record JAIXQE010000027.1, on the reverse strand, counting down.
TCGGGCGTGATCGGTCTGTCCACGCTCGCGGACCTGCACGCCCGCCGCGGCGGCAGCGCCGCCGACCTGATCCGGGGGCCCCGCAGCCTGGGGAGCCTCCTCGCCGCGGGTGGCCTGCCCGCCACGCCGAGCGGCCCCGACCCGCAACCGGGCGACCAGCCGTTCTTCGCGGGCGGCTACATCGTCCAGCGTCACGCCGCCGCCGCGGAGACGCGGAAGGTCGACGGCCTGCAGATCGAATGCCCCCGCCCCGGCGTGCGCGACACCCCGGAGAACCGCGCGCGCTTCGGCCGGATCACCGCGCCGGTGCTCCTGGAATTCCTCCGGGAGCACTACGGCTTCGCCCCGGCCCGGTGACACCGCGGACGTTCCACGCCGAGGCGGACTGGCGGGCGCGGGCGGCGGCGCACGAGTCGCGGGTGCGCGCTTGGACGGATCCGCACCAGGCGCGGGCGGCGCGGGGCGAACGCCATCCGGTCCACGACTTCCTGTTCACCTATTACGCGCACCGCCCGGCGTGGCTGCGCCGCTGGCATCCGGGTCCGGACATCGGGCTCCTGGGTCCCTCGGCCCGGGAATTTCTGCGGCACCAAGGTTACCGGGAAATCGCGGGGCCAGGAGGGGCGACCGCCGTGGCCGTGGATCCCGCCGCGCTCCCTCCGGAGCGGCGCGCGTTCGTGGCCTGGTTGGAGACGCTCCTGCGCGGGATGCAGGCACGGCCGGCGTTCTTCGGCTGCCACGGGCTCCACGAATGGGCGATGGTCTACCGGCAGGATTCCGCCGAGGTGCGCCACCAAGCGTGGCCGCTGCGACTGCCGGCCCCGGAGATCGCCCGGCTGGTGGAGGCGAACGGCGTGACCTGCTCGCACTTCGACGCCTTCCGGTTCTTCACCCCACCCGCCCGCCCGCTGAACCGCCTGCAACCGACGCGGGAAAGCACCCCCGCCCTCGAGCAGCGCGGCTGCCTCCACGCCAATATGGATCTCTACAAGTGGAGCTTCAAACTGTCGCCCTTCACGCCGGCGGAGCTCACCGCGGACTGCTTCGCCCTCGCGCGCGAGATCCGCGAGGTGGACATGCGCGCCAGCCCGTATGATTTCCGCGCGCTGGGTTATGCGCCCATCACGATCGAAACCGCGGCCGGGCGGGCGGAGTACGAGGCGCACCAGCGGGCGTTCTGCGCCCAGGGGGAACCACTCCGCGCGCGCCTGCTCGCGGTCTGCACCCGGCTGCTCGAAAGCGTCAGCGCCCCCGGCCAAAGCGCCGGAAACCCCGCTGCGGCCTGAGCGTGCCCGCGGGACTGCCCTGCGCGCGCGCCGGCACCGTCGCGGCGGGCCGTGCCACCAGCGGACGATATTCGAAGCCCTCCAGCCGCTGCTCGGGGATCTTCTGGCCGATGAACCGCTCGATCGCCCGCACGTCGCCGGCGTTCTCGGGAGTCACCAGCGTGAAGGCATCGCCCACCGCCTGCGCCCGACCGGTCCGGCCGATGCGGTGCACGTAGTCCTCCGGGTTGGCCGGCACATCGTAATTGATCACGTGGGTCACGCCCGCGACATCGATGCCGCGCGCGGCGAT